>NZ_JBPKBO010000023.1:0-55820 GCF_051172775.1 Arthrobacter sp. Ld5 | reverse complement strand
GTCAGCGGTCACCGGCTTATAGCCGCGGGTTCTCGTCGTGTTCCTGCGCCGTTCCCGCCACACCACCGTGTGATCCCGCCCGATGTCGGCTCCGATCCGCCGGTCGGAATGACCCGCTCGGATCCCAACCGCGATGTCCGCCCGATCCGAGAACGTCAATGCTCTGCGCCCCACCAGGCAACTCCCTCTATCCAGTTATGTTGTTGCTACGACGCTATGACACCAAGGACTGGTGACTCCGCTGTAAGATTTTTGCCAACGGAGTCACTATCGCGTAGAGAGGTGGAGACGTGAAATCTTCTATTAGCAGCAGTGACTTAAAGAATTCGATTGAGGACACATTTAAAAGGATGCCTTCGGGCAAGCGCTTCAAGGTAAAATCAGTCACCACTGATAATCACAGTGCAACGATTGTCTTCGTACTGTTGTCCGACAGCGAAGTTTATGGAGCTAAGTTGAGGATTCCTTCAACAACCGCTGATCCGCTTTGGCAAAGAATTTCACCAAGCAGCATTGATGAATGGGTGGAATACGGAATATTCTGGCCAATCATCGAAGAGCTAGACACAGGGGGCGTCGACCGTTCCGCTCAATCACTTGACGATGGTGTTAGGTGGCTGAATCTGCACGAGTAGTTCTACTCCAATGAAGTATCACACTAGGGCTGCCACGGGTCCGTCGCGCCCACCTATACCTCTGACAGCCGGTCGCTGTGGCGTCCGTAAGCCGGTCGTCCACCGACACCGCGCAAGGCTTCCGAACCTTGCCGACCGCGCCAGGCCGCGGGAGGAACGTTTAGCCCGGGCGATAAAAACGGGCGCTGGGCTACCTCAAGTGAAACGCGAGCTTCGGCCCGCCACTCTTTCGGAGTGTCTCATAAAACTACAGTTTTGGGAGACAGACCATCGTGGCCGTCGACGCCCGAGTCGTCCCCCGGAATTCCGGGGCTCGGTCTGTCTCGCAAAGTCGTCTCACCGCAAAGTGTCTCGCCTGTCGTGTCGCGAGGGCTTTGTGAGGCAGACCGCCGAGACAGGCATCTCGGCAACACCCGGGTGAGGACATCGACTCAGGACGCGAGGCCTCCTGCCCGGCCGTGGGTCACCTGCAGCCCTACAGACAGACTGGCCGATAGGCGGGATCCGCGGGGGCGCCGGTGCGGCTGACCGCGTGCAGGACGAGCTGGTGAGCGGCCGGATCGTTGGGGAGCTGGTCGTGCTCGATGGGATCGAGCGGGCACAGGTCCTGCAGGGTGATGTTGGTGACCAGGCGTGGAGGACCGGCGAGGAACTGGCTCTGGTAGGGGGTCACGACTTCGTCGTACCGCGTTGAGACGACCGTGTAGACGGGGCCGTTGACGAGGTCCCCGATCGAGTTCAGCTCCTGCATGAACGGCGAGCCCGCGGCCTGGTCATCACACGCCTGGCACAGCGAGCCCAGGTTGCCGCCTGCCGTGAGATCGCCCGTGGCAGGGCTGACGACACCCTCGGTGCCGTGGTTCGACGGCGCGAGTCCGACGAGGTGGTCCACCTTCTTCGCGCCTCCCAGGAAGCCGAGGTAGTAGCGAGGCATCATTCCCCCCTGGCTGTGGCCGACGAGGTCCACCTTCCGCGCTCCGGTAGCAGCGAGTACGCGATCGACGAACGCACCGAGTTCGGCTGCGGACTGGCGCACTGGTCCGGTGGCGGGAACGCCATTGGTGGTGCCGTAGTCGAGGGCGAACACGCAGTACCCCGCGTTCTTGAGCACGGGTGAGAGAGTGGACCAGTTCTTCGCCATGCTCTCGAAGGTGCCAGGCACCAGGATCACGGGCTCGGGGTGCTCGGCGGTGGGAGTGCAGGACCAGTCGTTGGCTCCTGGAGGCGAGACGCTCACAACTGCACCGAGATCAGTGACATCCGCGGACGCGGAGGGGATGGCGGTGAGGGCGCCCGCCGCCACAGCCGCGGCAGCGATCAGGGACGGGATGCGGAATTTCACGAGGTGGTACTCCTTCGTATCGACCGATGCTTCGCCTCATCGAACCTAAGGGCCCGGAGTGCGCCTGGGCAAGCATCGTGCACGCCGACGCGGGGGCTCGACCAGCCGCGCGGCACGTGCTGGGTCGGCGGAACAGAGACACCTCGAATGCGGTCGCCGTGCTACTGGTCGACGGCGGCGCCGATCGGCTCGAGCACGACGTCGGGGAAGTCCTTCCTGAAGTGCCCCACCTTCCACTTGTCCCCGAACACGGCCACGATCTCGCCGTCGGAGCGGAAGAGGATCTCGCCGCCGCGGAACGTCGCGGGGACGCCCTCGCTCTCCGGCGCCACGCGCATGGCCAGCGTGTAGGAGAGATTGTCCAGCGACGTCGGCGCGTTGAACTCGGTGCCGAGCCGCTGCGCGGCGACCTCGAACTGCAGGGCTCCGACGGCGGCGAGCACGGGCGCCTGGTCCCCGCGGAGGTCCGAGCGCAGAACCTGCACCACGCCCTCGTGTTCGAGCTGCTCGATGCCACGGCGGAACTGCTTGTACCGCCCCGGATCCTTGGCGCGGGCGACGGCGAACAGTTCGGGGGAAAAGCGCGGGATGTCGGGGAACTGCACCGGCTCCTCGGCGAACAGGCTGTCGCCCACGCGGAGGCTCGTCGCGTTCACGAGCCCGACGACGTCGCCCGGCCACGCGGTGTCCACCACCTCGCGGCTACGCCCGAGGACGCGGTGCGCGTACTTGGTGGCGAAGGGCTTCCCCGTGCGCTGGTTGGTGATGACCATGCCGCGCTCGAAGGTGCCGGAGCAGATGCGCAGGTACGCGATGTGGTCGCGGTGGGCGCTGTCCTGGCCGGCCTGCACCTTGAACACGAAGCCCGACATCGGCGCGTCGATCGGGCGTGGTTCGTCGTCCTTGGAGGGGCGCGGGGTGGGGGAGGGCGCCACGTCGACCAGGATGTCGAGGAGCTGGGAGACGCCGAAGTTCTTCGCCGCGGCCGCGAAGAGGACGGGCGTCTGGCGGGCCGCCTCGAACTCCGCGCGGTCGAAGGAGCCGTTCGAGGACTCGACGAGCCCCGACTCCTCGCGGGCATCGAGCCAGGCGCCGGCGTCCCGCGGGTCGAGGGCGTCGATGTCCACCTCCGTCTCCGTGGCGGCCTGGGCGCCGGCCTCGACGGCCGTCAGCGCGATCGCGCGCTCAGCCCGGAGGTCGATGAGTCCCTCGAACTCCCCGGCGATCCCCGCCGGCCAGGTGAGCGGGACGGGGGTCATCCCGGTGCGCTCCCCGACGTCGTCGATCAGGCCGAGGGCGTCCAGGCCCGGCCGGTCCCACTTGTTGATGACCGTGATGATCGGGATGTTCCGGGCCTTGCACACGGCGAGCAGCTTGACGGTCTGCGGCTCGAAGCCCTTGGCGGCGTCGATCAGCATCACCGCGGAGTCGACGGCGGCGAGGACGCGGTAGGTGTCCTCGGAGAAGTCCGCGTGGCCGGGGGTGTCCACGACGTTGAGGATGGTGTCGCGGTAGGTCAGCTGGAGGGCGGCGGAACTGATGGAGATGCCGCGTTCCTGCTCGATGCCCATCCAGTCGGACACCGTTGCGTGACGGCTGGACTTGCCGTGCGTCACGCCGGCGTCCTGGATGGCCCGGGCGAGGAGTGCCAGCGCCTCCGTGAGGGTGGACTTCCCGGCGTCGGGGTGCGAGATGACGGCGAAGGTACGACGGCGTCCGGCTTCGCGGCGGACGGCGTCGGCGTCGAGGACGGGGGTTTCGGTTAGCAGGGCCACCCTCCCATTGTCCCCGATGCGGGCGGGACGCCCGTCGGCCGATTCCCTGCCCGCTGCGCACCCGGTTGCAGGTGGCCCGGGCGGGGGCCCGCAGCGGCAACCGGACGCAGCGGTGTCGGCGTCAGGGCAGCTCAAGCCGCATGAGGACCCGCGGGAATCCGTTCACCACCGACGCCGTGTCGGACGCCTTCGTGAATCCTGCTGCCTCGAAGAGCCGGCGCGTGCCCACATAGGCCATCGTGGTGTCCACCTTCGCGCCCGCGTTGTCGACCGGGTACCCCTCGATGACCGGAGCACCGGAACTCACCGCGAAGTCCACCGCGCCCGCGAGCAGCCGGTGCGAGATGCCCTTGCCGCGGTGCCCCGGCCGCACCCGGATGCACCAGACCGACCACGCGTCGGCGTCGTCGATCCTGGGGATCGTGCGGCTGCGGGCGAAGGCCGTGTCGGCGCGCGGATGGACGGCGGCCCACCCGACGACGACGTCGCCGTCGTAGGCGAGGACCCCGGGGGGTGGATCCTGACGGCACAGGCGTTCCACGAAGGCGCCCCGATCCTGCCGGACCAGCGCGGCGTTCTGCTTGGCCGGGAGGCGGTAGCTGAGGCACCAGCAGGCGTTCGCATCGGCGCGCCTGGGCCCCACCATCGTCGCTACATCCTCGAACACCGTTGCCGGGCGCACCTCGATCCTCATGCCCACACTGTTCCACCCGCCGTCCCGTCGGACAACGCTCCGGCGACTAGTGGTCGACGCGCTCCGCCGTCGTACTCCGGAGGCTCCACGCGGCGAGGACGGACGCACCGACCATGAGCAGCGCCGCGATGCCGGACGTCAGGGTGACGCCGCTGTCGAAGGCGTGGAACGCGGAGTCCCGGAGCAGGGCCGCACTGGCAGGACCGACCTGGGTGGCGACCTCGACCGCGCCGCCGAGGGTCTCGGTGGAGGTCTCCGCCTGGCCGCCGTCGAGCCCTGGCGGGAGCAGGAGGTTCCGCTGGTAGGACGCCAGCAGGATGCTGCCGAGCACGGCGGTCCCGAGGACGGAGCCCACCTCGTAGGCGGTCTCGGACACCGCGGATGCCGCGCCCGCCTTGGCGGCCGGGACGGAGGACAGGATGAGGTCGTTGGAGACGGTCTCGGAGGCGCCCACCCCGATCCCGAGGATCACGAAAGCCGTCATGAGGAAGCCCGCGGTACCGCCCTCGCCGAGGAGGGCGATCATCGCGTACGCGACGGCGGAGAACATCAGGGCGATCGAGACGACCACATGCGGCGCACCGCGGCGGGCCAGCGGCACGACGGCGAGGCCGGCGACGATGGTCATGACGAGGCCCGGCAGCAGGACCAGCCCGGCGTCGAGCGGGCTGAGCCCGAGCACCAGCTGGAGGTGCTGCGAGACGAAGAACAGGAAGCCCACGAGCGAGAAGATCGCGAAGAGGTTCACCAGGACGGCGCCGCTGAACGCGCGCACCGTAAACAGGCGGACGTCGAGCATGGGATTGCGGCGCTGCAACTGGCGGGCGACGAAGGCGATGCCCGCCGCGATCCCGATGAAGGCGGCCGTCACGGTGATGAGCAGCGGCCCTCCCTTCGCCAGGTTCTTGATGGCGTAGACCACCGGCAGCATGGTCCCGATGGACAGGACGATGCTGGCGTAGTCCACGCGGCCCGGATGGGAATCCTTCGACTCGGGCACCAGGACGGGGGTTAGCGCGAGCATGAGCACCAGCACGGGCACCGCGAGGAGGAACACGGAGCCCCACCAGAAGTGCTCGAGCAGGGCGCCGCCGAGCAGGGGTCCGAGCGCCGCGCCGGCGGAGAAGCCCGCGGCCCAGACCGCGATGGCGATCCGGCGCTGGTTCCGGTCCAGGAAGATGTTGCGGATGAGCGAGAGCGTCGAGGGCATGAGCATGGCACCGAACACGCCGAGGCCCACGCGGGCGGCGACCAGGAACGCCGCCGTCGGGGCGAAGGCGGCGACCACCGAGAAGACGGCGAACCCCACCGCGCCGATCATGAGCAGGCGGCGGCGGCCGAAGTGATCGCCGAAGCTGCCCATCGCCACCAGCAGACCGGCCAGTACGAGGGGATAGCTGTCGACGATCCAGAGCAGGGTGGTCCCGCTCGTGGCGAAGTGGCGGGAGATCTCGGGCAGGGCGAAGCTCAGCACCGTGTTGTCCACCGAGACCAGCAGCACCGGCAGCATCAGCACGGCGAGGGCGAACCATTCGCGGCGACCGGCCTGGGGCACGGGGGACTGAACGGCACGCGGGTTCACCCCGGGCACACGTGCGAAGGAGGAAGGTGTCGTGGTCATCCCCCTAAGCTATACCGTCCAGCCGGTACAGTACAACAATGGTGACCGGTATCATCAGGGAGTGTCCAGTTCCCGCGAGCGCATCCTCGACAGCTTCGAGAAGGCTTTGATCCGCGACGGCGAGAGGGCCGCCACCATGGAGGCGGTGGCCGCCGCCGCCGACGTCTCAAAGGGCGGGCTGCTCTATCACTTCCCGTCCAAGGAGGCGCTCGTCGACGGCCTGGCCGACCGGCTCCGCGGCCTCGCCGAGAAGGACCGCGAGGTGATGGCGGCGGCACCGGACGGTGCTGCCCGCTACTACGTCCGGACGTCCGTCTTCGAGGACAGCCCGCTCGATCGCGCGCTGGTGTCGATGGCGCGCCTGGCCCAGCAGGGGCATCCGACGGCGAAGGCCTCCCTCGCGGACATCCAGGAACGGTGGCTCGACGCGCTCGACGCGCAGCTCGGCGACCGCACGACGGCGCACGCCGTCAAGCTCCTCGGCGACGGCCTCTACTACGACGCCGCCTTCTTCGCCTCGGCCGGGACCGGACGCACCAGTGGCGCGGAGATCGACGACCTGCTCGACGTCGTGGACCTCATCGTCAGCCGAAGCATCCACAGTGGCACTCACCGAGGGGACAACCGATGATCAAGGGTTTCAGGGATTTCGTACTGCGCGGCAACGTGATCGAACTGGCGATCGCCGTCGTCATCGGCAGTGCGTTCACGGCCCTGGTCAGTGCGTTCACGGCGAACATCATCAATCCGGTCATCGCGTCCGCCGGCGGGATCGACGCGGCCGGGTTCGGTTTTTGGATCCGGCCCGGCAACGATGCCACCTTCGTCGACGTGGGTGCCGTGATCACGGCCGCGATCACCTTCCTCATCACGGCGGCCGTGGTCTACTTCGTGTTCGTCGTGCCCATGAACCGGGCACGGGCGCGGCTGCGTGCGCTCTCCGGTCCGGACGCCCCCGACGAGGCGCCGATCCCGGTGGACACCGCCCTTCTCACCGAGATGCGGGACCTGCTGAAGGACCTGGCGTCCCGGGAGGCGCGGCGATAACCCGACCCGCTGACCATGCGGGCTGACTGCGGACTGAGCGACGGTCCGGCTGACGGGCCTCCGGGAACGCCGAAGGCCACCCGCCGTGTCCCGGCGGGTGGCCTCCCATGCAGGGCGGACTATTTCTTGAAGGCGTCCTTCACGTTCTCGCCGGCGCCCTTGACCTCGGCCTTCGCCTGGTCAGCGCGGCCTTCGGCCTGGAGGCGTTCGTTGTCGGTGGCTTCGCCGACGCCTTCCTTGACCTTGCCGCCTACTTTCTCTGCTGCGTTCCTGATCTTGTCGTCCAGTCCCACGGTGTTCTCCTCTGGTAGTGGTGTCTTCTCGATGACCGGCGCGCGGGGTGCGGCCGGGGTTCCTGGTGTCCGACGGACGGACCGTCCCGTCAGGCGTCGACCGTCATCGCATCGACGGTCACGGAGCTCTGCTTCTTCGGGGCCGCCCTGACATCGATCTCGATGGCGAGGGAGGCCGGCTCCCGGCCGAGGCTCGCGCGGAGGTCCTGCCGGATGCGCTGCTCGATGTCGCCGACGACGGACGGGATGTCCGCCTGGCAGGTGGTGGTGGCGCGGACGGTGATGTCCGGTGTCCGCGTCGATCCGCGGACCACCGTCCTCGCGCCGGTCACGTCGTGCAGCTCTCCCACCCGGCCGCTGATGGCGTCCTCGAGGAGCGCCGGTTCCAGGACGGTCAGGCCTCTCCTGTCCGGGTCCTCGAGCTTGAGGGTGGAGGCGCCGTGCTTGCGGGGCACCTGCGCCAGGAGCCACAGGACGGCGAGGATCCCGAGGATGGCACCGGCACCGGTGAGGACGCCGGCGAGTATCGGGTCCCCGGCGGAGGCCACGAGGACCGGCTGGTCGCGTTCCGGCGCCCGGGCGCCGGCGAGGGTGAGGCCCTCGAGCAGGCCGAGCCCGATGGCCGTTGCCAGCGCGCCGCCGGCGAGGAGGATGCTGCCGGTGATGATGAGCCAGACGCGATTCAGGCGTCCTGCTGTGTGTCGCATGATGGGTCGGCGTCCTATCTCTTGTGGGTGCTGACGCTCACGGATACCCGTGGTGCGCGGCTCAGTTCGAGCTGGTCCAGCCGACGTCGCAGGGCGTCGGTCACGGTCGCCCTCAGTTCGCCGCGCTCCAGCATGTAGGTCGTGATGTGGACGTCCACCTTCCGGCCCGCGAGCGTCGTCCGGGCCGAATCGACGCCGTCGACCGTGCCCGCACTGTGGGTCAGGAGGGTCTCGAGCCCCCCGTTCCTCAGCGCGGCCTGCGCGGTACCTTCGTGGTCGATCAGGTAGGCGTTGTAGCGGCCGGGTACCAGGGCTGTGACGACCAGGAGCAGACCGGCGAGCGCTGTGAGGACGGCTGCGGCGATCGCAGCCTGGCTGGACCAGGGCACCGCGACTGCGCCGGAGGCTGCGCCGAGGAGGCGCGTGTCCCCGGAGAGGGCCGTGACACCGGCCCAGACGGCTGCCGATGCCGCGCCCAGCAGCATAGCTGCGCACAGGACCGCCGGTGTGCTGCGGGCCGGTCGCCGGCGGATCGGGGTGCTGCTCATCGAAGGCTCCTGTCTCGTCGGTCGGTCGTCGGAGTGAGGGGCTTGACCGTGATGTCGATCCGGCGCACCTGCAGGCCGGTGGCGCGTTCGAGGGTGGCGGTCACATGCCGGCGGATGTCCGCCGACCGCGCGGCGAGGTCGGTCGGGAAGTCGAAGGCGACGTCGAGGAACACGGCGACGGTCGTACCGCTGATCTCGACCGAGGCCTGAGGCCGCTGCTCGGCATCAGCGTGGCGTCCGACCCCCAGTACCCCTCCGCGGAGACCGCCGACGAAGGGAAGCTCGGAGGCGCCCTGCGCGGCGAGTTTCTGCACGACCTTCTCGCTCATCGTGAGAGTTCCCCGGCGGTGCGGCGCCGGCATGACGCCGCTGGTGGGTGTGATGGTGGCCATGGTGCTAGCTCCGCCGGCCGCGGGAGTCTGTGAGGTCCTGCAGGGTGAGCTTGCCGTCGAGGAGGCGTCCTACCAGCAGGCCGACCGCTGCGAAGAGGATGACCGCCAGGAACTCGAGGAATCCCCCGAAGATCGCGGCGAAGCCGAGGAGGAGCCCGACGAAGAGGCCGATGGTGCTACGTGACATGACAGTGTCCTAGGAAGTGGTGCGGATGGGGGAGGGGGCACCGGTCCAGGGCGGACCCTGGACCGGTGCCGGGTATCGAGGGAGTGACTACTCGAGTTCCGTGCCGGTCGAGGACGTCTTCGCGCCGTTCGAGGAATCACTGGAGTCATCGTCGGTGGGCAGGTGCACGTCCGAGACGGTCACGTTGACCTCGATGACCTCGAGGCCGGTGGCACGCTCCACCGCGCTGATGATGTTCCTGCGGATGGTGTTGCTGACCTCCACGATCGATGCGCCGTACTCGACGACGACCGTGACATCGATCGCGGTCTGCTTCTCGCCCTTCTCGATGCTGACCCCGCCGGAGGCGTTGGTCTGGGACCCGGGGATCCGCTCGGTGAGCTGGTCGAAGGCGCGGCGGGCGGCGTTGCCCATGGCGTACACGCCCGGCACCTCACGGGCTGCGATACCCGCGATCTTCTGCACCACGGTGTCCGCGATCGACGTGTTGCCCAGGTCCGTCTGCAAGGGGCTCGTGGGCCGGGACGTCTCGGCGCCGCCGGACTGCTCGGCCTGGCGCGTCCGGTCCGCTCCCGGGGCGGGAACCGCCGCGACCCGGCGTGCTGCGGTGCTCTGGTCTTCTGCCATCTGAATCGGTCTCCTGTGTGTGGGGGATGGTTTCGTACACGGATAAGGACGACGCCGATCCACATTCGTCACGCCGATGGCACGACTTGTTTCAGAACTTTTTCTCCACCGCTGCCCCGACCACCCCGTCGGCTCCGCGCTCCGGCCCGCGGCCTCTCCCGGGCGGCCGACACCGGTGGAGGAATGTGCGTGGTGGTCGCTTATGATTTCGATGTCGACGTGGGTCCCACGCGGCAGGTCCTGCCGAACATCCCGACGTCGCAGGGAAAGGAGGCGTGATCGATGGGCCCCGCCCAGGACGATGAGACCCGGATCCCCTCGCCGGCCACTGTGCCCGACCGCACGGAGGAGACGACGCGCGGGGGCGACGCTCCCGGCTCGGTCTGGGTGTCGCTGGACGACCTCGACGAAGCGACGATCGTCGCCCGGGCGCAGGACGGCGACCTCGACGCCTTCGAATGGCTCGTATCGGCCTACCAGGGAGGGGTCTTCCGGTTGGCGTTCCGCATGCTGGGCGATCATGCCGAGGCCGAGGACGTCGTCCAGGAGACCTTCATCGCGGCCTGGCGCAACCTGCCGACACTCTCCGCCCCCCAGGCGTTCATCCCGTGGCTGTACCGGTCGGCGACGAACAAGTGCTTCGACCTGCTGCGTGGACGCCAGCGCCGGCCGGTGGATGCCGTCTCCTTCGACGACGACGGAGGACCGGGCGGCCCCGCCGCCCAGCCCCGTTGGGAGGATGAGCCCCGGACCGGGAGGCTGAGGACGCCGGGTTCGCGGACGGCCCAGGACCCGGCCCTCCGCCACGAGACCGAGGCCCAGATGCAGGCACTGGCCGATCTGCTGCAGACCGTCCCGGCCGGGCCGCGTGCCTGCTGGTTGCTGCGGGATGTGCACGAATTCTCCTACGCTGAGATTGCAGAGATCGTGCAACTGCCGGAGAGTACTGTCCGCGGACGTATCGCGCGTGCCAGACGGTTCCTCGCAGAAGGGATGCAACCATGGCGTTGAATGAGGATCAGCCACGACTGGGGTGCGGGCGGATCATCGACGACGTCTGGGCCTCCATCGATCAGCCCCCCACCGCTCATGACCTGGAGTGCCCGGACTGCCGGAGCGCGCGTCTGGGGCTTCACCATCTGGAATCGGTCACGGGGTCGCTGCGCGACCGCGATCGCGACGACCCCGCCCTGCGCCCCGGCACCAGGGTGAAGGAGGCGATCATGATGGTCGCCCGCGCCGAGGTCCGGCGGAGCCGTCGGACGCCACTGGTGACCAACGCCCTCGGCACCATCGACATCAGCGAGCAGGCCCTGAGCGGGCTGATCAGGTTCGCGGCCTCCACCCTGACCGGGGTGCGCGCCCGCCGGTGCGCCATCGCCGGCCTCCGTCCGGCCGACCGTCCGGCCGACGCGGTGGTCGATGCCGGGGACGTGCGGATCACCCTCACCGTCGCCATCTCCTCCCGGGTGGAAGTCCCCGCCACCATGGACCTGCTCCGTGAACGGGTCGCCACCGTGGTGCAGGCCCAGACATCCATCACCATGCAGCAGATCGACATCTTCGTGGAGGACCTGTATGACCTCTGAGCAGCACCGGCCGGCGCAGGTCGCGGACCTCGACTCGCTGGCGGACGCGATCAGCGCCGCGCTCGTGGACCACCCGGGGGTGGTGCGCCTCGAACCGACGGTGCGCAGTCTGATCGACCGATGGACGCCGGAGGCCTTCGACCAGATCCACCGGAGCCTGAGGCCTGCGGGTTCCCCTCCCGTCGTCGCCCGTGACGGGCTGATCCTCACGCTCGCGGACGGAGTGCTCGACCTGAAGATCGACGTCGCCACCGACATCTCCCGGTCCGCCCTCGATCTGGCCCGCGAGGCACAGGAGGTCGCCGCGCGGCTCATCCGCGCGGAGGGCATTGCCGTCGGGCGGGTCGACGTCTCGATCCTGGCCATCGAGGGTACTGCCGTGATCTGACCGGCCGCGGACCTCGCCGCGCTAGCGCCGGGTGTCGGCGAGGTCCGACGTCGCCGGGCCCTCGAGCAGCGTCCCGTCGGCGGTGAAGCGCGATCCGTGGAGCGGGCAGTCCCAGGACCGCTCGGCGTCGTTCCAGGTGAGAATCCCCTTCAAGTGGGGGCAGACGGCCGACACCCGGTGCTGCACGCCGTCCACCGTGCACACCCCGATCGGGCGCGCCCCCTCACGGACCACGCGGCCCTCGCCCTCACCGGGGGTGGAGGACGAGGTCCGGCCGAGGCCGCCCAGCCAGCCGGTGACCATGTCCAGGCCGACGGCGGCGTTCTCCCGCGCCGTCTGGAGCGCGTCCGCGGGGCTGACCCTGGTCCGGTACAGGGTGTCGGCCCACGGCATGTTGCCGCCGAGGATCTTGCCCGAGAGGGCCAGCGCGGCCGCGGCCGCGTTCGTCATGCCCCACTTGTTGTAGCCGGTGGCGGCGTAGATGTGGCCGCCGCCGGCGGGCACCTTGCCCACGTAGGGGACGGCCGCCGCGGGCGTGTAGTCCTGGGCGGACCAGGCGTAGGCGGGGCGCGCCGTCGGGAAGTACTCCTGCGCCCACCGGGTGAGGCCGTCCACACGGGCCTGCGTGTTGGAGCTGTGGCCCACCTTGTGGCCGTTGCCCCCGACGATCAGGTACCGGGTGCCGCCGACCACGGCGGTGCGCAGCGACCGCGTGGGGGAGTCCGCACTGAGGTACATGTCCTGCGGGACGTCGTCCTCCACGGTCAGGGCCACGCAGTACGAGCGCATGGGCTCCAGCACGGCGAAGTAGCCGCCGCGGTCGAGGATGGGGATGCCGGTGGCGAGGACGACGTCCGACGCCGTCACCGCGCCCGCGGTGGTCTTCAGTTCCACGCCGTCCATGCCGTCCGCGCGAGCCGCCGCGACGCCCTCCACCCGCACGCCCTCGACCAGAGTTCCGCCGTGGCGCCTGAACTCGGAAGCCAGTCCGGCCAGCACCTCCAGAGGGTGGAACTGCGCCTGGTCCTTCAGGCGCAGCGTCTTCCGGACCGGGAAGGGGAGGGTGGCCGCACTGCCGAGCTCGGTGTTGAGCCCTGCCGCGACGCACGCCTCGTGCTCGGTCGTGAGCGCGCGCGCCCCGGTGTCGGTGGTCGCGTACTCGACGGCGTCCCGGGTCTGGTACCCGATGCCGTTCTCGTCGCAGAAGCGCAGCAGCCAGCTCTGCCCCTCGCGGTTCCCGAGCACGTAGGCGCGGGCGAGTCCGACGTCGTGGTGCTTCAGGATCGCCGAGATGCCCGTGCCCTGCAGGAGCGAGAGCTTCGCGGTGGTGTTGCCCGTGGTCACCGCTCCGACGGTCCGGGCCTCGAGGACGGCCACCCGCCGGCCGGAGCGGGCCAGCAGCAGCGCCGTCGTCAGGCCGGTCAGCCCGGCCCCGACGACGACGACGTCGAAGGCGGCGCCGGCCGGCAGGGTATCGGCCGGGATGGGCGGGGCGGTGTCGAGCCAGAGCGATCTCATGGGGTCCTTCCGGAGCCGGTCGGTGGTCCCCACCGAACCACCGAGCCCGCTCACCGTCAAGCACCCGGGCCTGTCGGCGGCGGGCGCTAGGGTGGCCCCGACGCCCATCCCCCTGCAGGAAGGCACCGCCGTGCACGTCCAGCTCGTCCTCCCGCATCAGCTGTTCGAGGAGCATCTCGAGGCGTCCCCGGACACCATCTTCGTCCTCCTCGAGGATGACCTCATGTTCCGCAGCCTGCGGTTCCACCAACAGAAGCTCGTCCTGCACCGCGCCTCCATGACCCTTTTCGCGCAACGGCTCAGGGCCGCCGGCTACACCGTCGACCACGTGGAGACCTCCGCGGAGGACACCAGCCAGCAGAGGCTGGCGGCCGTGCTCGCGGACCGGGGGGCCACGCATGTGAGCTACTACGACGTCGTCGACGACTGGCTCGACCGGCGGCTCACGCGGACCCTCGCCGACGCCGGCGTGAGGGGAAGGGTCCTCGAGACCCCGCAGTTCCTCACGCCGCGCGACGTCCTCGGCACCTACTTCTCCTCCCACACCTGGCGCATGCAGACCTTCTACGAGTGGCAGCGCAAACGGCTCGGGATCATGGTGGAGGCCGACGGCTCCCCGACGGGCGGGAAGTGGAGCTTCGACGCCGACAACCGCAAGAAGCTCCCGAAGAAGCTCGACCTGCCGGGCCTGCCGCGGTTCGAGCGGCCCCCGGAGGTCGCCGCCGCCATCGAGTGGGTGCAGGGTGCGTTCCCGGACAACCCCGGCGCCGCGGAGTCCTTCAACTGGCCCGTCACGCACCGGCAGGCCTCCGACGCCCTCGAGGCGTTCCTCACCGAGCGCTTCGAGCTGTTCGGACCGTACGAGGACGCGATCGCGGAGGGACAGACCTACCTCTTCCACTCGGCCCTGAGCTCCAGCATGAACACCGGGCTCCTCAGCCCGGCCGACGTGGTGGACCTCGCCCTGGACTTCGCCGACCGCCACGCCACCCCGATCGCCAGCGTCGAGGGGTTCCTCCGCCAGATCATCGGCTGGCGGGAGTACATCCGGGCGTCCTACGTGATCCGCGGGCGGGAGATGCGGACCGGCAACACCCTCGGGTTCACGGCGGAACTGGAGCAGGGCTGGTGGACCGGCGCGACGGGCCTCGCCCCCGTGGACACCGTCATCACCCGCGTGCTCGACACCGCCTACGCCCACCACATCGAGCGGCTGATGGTGCTGGGCAACGCGACGCTGCTCATGCGGGCGAAGCCGGACGCCGTCTACGCGTGGTTCATGGAGATGTTCATCGACGCCTACGACTGGGTGATGGTGCCCAACGTGTACGCCATGAGCCAGTTCGCGGCGGGGACCATGATCACCACGAAGCCGTACGTCAGCGGCAGCAACTACATCAGGAAGATGAGCGACTTCAAGGACGGCCCGTGGCGGGTCAGCTGGGACGCGCTCTACTGGGAGTTCGTGGACGACCACCGCGACCTGTTCGCCCGCAACCCCCGATCCCGCATGAGCGTGGTGCTCCTCGACCGCATGGACCCCGAGCGCCGGGCGGCCCTCCACCTCGAAGCGGCCCGTTGGCTTCCCGGTGCGGACGCGGTGACGGGCGCGGTGACGGACGGCACCGGCCGAGCGGCACGAACAGGGGGCCCTCCAGCCGGGAAAGCAAGCCGGCCCGTGGAGGCAGGGGAGGCCACGCTCCCCGGCCTATAGTCGGAGGCATGGAACAGAGAACCCTTGGAAGAACCGGCCGCCCCGTCTCCGTCGTGGGCCTCGGCACCTGGCAGCTCGGCGCGGACTGGGGTGCGGTGGAGGACAAGGACGCCGTCGCCGTCCTCGAGGCGGCCGTCGAGGCCGGGGTGACCTTCTTCGACACCGCGGACGTCTACGGGGACGGACGCAGCGAATCGACCATCGGGGCCTTCCTCAGGGACAACCCCGAGCTCGACATCCTCGTCGGCACGAAGATGGGCCGCCGCGTCGAGCAGGCCCCCGAGAACTACACGCTGGACAACTTCCGCCAGTGGATCGACCGGTCGCGGACCAACCTCGGCGTCGACGCGCTGGACCTCGTCCAGCTCCACTGCCCGCCGACCGCCGTCTACAGCTCCGACGAGGTCTACGACGCCCTCGACACCCTCGTGGAGGAGGGCGCCATCAGGAACTACGGCGTCAGCGTGGAGCGCACCGACGAGGCGCTCGCCGCCATCGCCCGCGGCACCACGGCGAGCGTGCAGATCATCCTGAACGCGTTCCGCCTCAAGCCGCTCGACGAGGTCCTGCCCACGGCGCAGGCCGCCGGCGTCGGCATCATCGCGCGCGTCCCGCTGGCCTCCGGCCTCCTGTCCGGCAAGTACACGGCGGACACCGCCTTCGCCGAGGACGACCACCGCAACTACAACCGCGCGGGCGCCGCGTTCGACGTCGGGGAGACCTTCTCGGGCGTCGACTACGGCACCGGCGTCGAGGCCGCCCGCCAGTTCGCGGACCTCGTGCCCGACGGCATCACGACCGCCCAGGCGGCCCTCGCCTGGATCATCGCGCAGGAGGGCGTGAGCACCGTCATCCCCGGCGCGCGCAACCCGGAGCAGGCCCGGGCCAACGCGGCCGCGGCCAAGCACGGGGACCTCGGTGCGCGGATGGACGCCGCCGTGACCGACATCTACGACCGCCATTTCAGGGCCGCCGTGCACCCCCGCTGGTGATCCGGCGACCCGGGACCCGCCCCGCACGGCGGGCGGGTTCCGCGCGGCCTGAGGCTCGGCTATCGTGGGCTTCATCACGTCAGACGGAGTTAGAGGACGTCTGTCATTGTTGAATCACCGACGAAGGAATCGACATGACCGAAAACACCTCAGGCGTCAGCACGGGCGAGTCCCACACCATCCGCGACTGGACGGACCTCGCGGAAGAAATGTGGGCCTACCTCACCGGTCGCGGCGCCGCGATCAACTACACGCTGGAGGACATGACGGTCGAGGTCCCGCGCGACATCGGCCCCGACGCGCCCCGCGCCACCTGGAAGTTCAACGGAACCCTGCGGATCACGACCAGCGACAACGCATCCAGCGGCTCCGACCCGCACGCGAGCTGATCGCCGCGCAGATCATGGCCTCAGCACTCAGGTTCGACATCGACATCGATTTCTCGCTGGGGGAGCCCGCCATCGATGGCAAGCCGGAAGCCGGGCTCTCCGGCACCGTGAAGGCTGCCGGCTCCACCATCGAGATCTTCGTCGACAACCCCGGGTCCTTCCGGGGCAACAACCTCCCCGGCCTCGGGCTGGTGCGGGACGTCGCACGGCGGCTCGCGCAGCGCGGCGTGGCGGTCTCGGTCTCCGGGCCGAAGGGGCTGATCGTCGGCCTCGGCGCCGTGGAGACCTCCCTGGCGCAGCGGCTCGTCACGCGGTCCCCCCACATCCGCCTCGGCTCACCCGGCACGCTCGCGCCCCTGCTCGGGGTAGGTCGTCGTGTCCTGGAGAAGGGTGATGCTCCGTCGCTCATCCCGCCGTCCACGCCGTTCCCGCTCGTGCCGACGGTCAACCGCCGGATCCGGCGCTCCATCACGACGACGCACTACGTGCGGGGCTCGGGGCGGCCACGTCTCATCTTCGTGCAGGACTCCGCGACGTGGTCCGGCCAGGTGCCGCGTGAGTTCGAGCTGGTCGCCGAGAGGACCACGATCGGCAGCGGG
The DNA here is from genome assembly GCF_051172775.1 of Arthrobacter sp. Ld5. Taxonomy (NCBI): domain Bacteria; kingdom Bacillati; phylum Actinomycetota; class Actinomycetes; order Micrococcales; family Micrococcaceae; genus Arthrobacter; species Arthrobacter sp. Ld5. The sequence goes on along the minus strand of NZ_JBPKBO010000023.1, from coordinate 38,763 downwards.
GAGGACGCGACGCTCCGGCTCAGCGGCCTCGACGAACTGCACGCCGAGGTCCTCCACACGGAGGACGACGAGTACGTGCTGGTGCCGCACGGCGCCACCACCGGCAGCGTCAATGCCAGGGAACCGACCGTCCTGCGGACGGGCGCCCGCGTCCAGTTCGGGGGGTGGGCGCTCGCGTTCTTCCGCGAGGAGTACGCGGACCACGGACGGCCGTTCGGCGGACGCAGCGGTGGCGAACTGGCCTACCAGCGTCCGCAGCGCAATCCGCGGACGGGTGCCACCGAGGTGGACGGCTCGGCCGGCGTCGGGGACTTCCGACGACGGCGCCGCTGATCCCGGTGCAGTGCGGGGTCCGCAGGGCGGGACCGGCCGGAGGACGGGTGCGGCATGGCCGATAGCGTCGAACTGCTGCTGGACCCGCCCTCCGAACTCGTCCTGCTCGAGGACTGGGCCGTGCTCGAGGCCGCGGGCCTGCCGAACCAGTCGCGCCATTTGTCCTTCAGCAACAGTCCGCACGTCACGCTCGCGGCTGCCGGGCGCATCGACGACCGCTACGACGCCCGCCTCGCGGACGCGGCGCGGGGCGGTCCCACGGAGCTGGCCGCCGCCGGGTTCCTCGTCTTCCCGACCCGGCGCAGGTACGTGCTCGCCCGGCAGGTCATCGGCAGTGACGCCCTGACCGGTCTGCACCGCCGGATCTGGGCCGCCCTGGAGGGCGTTGACGACCCGGCGCCCACGACCGTCCCCGGCGCCTGGACCCCGCACATCACGCTGGGTCACGGGCTGACCGCCGACCAGCTGGCCACGGCCATCGGCCTCCTGCGGGACCGCGCTGCCGAGCGGCTCGGCGCGGGCGCCGTCCGCCGGTGGGACGCGCACGAGAAGCGGCTGATCCTGCTCGGCGGGGACGAGGAGGTACCGGCCGCAGCGTCAGGGGACGTCGGCGCGCAGTGAGGCCGGGTGCACCAGGACGCCCTGCGGTTCGCGGATCCACCACAGGCCGGTGGCGCGCTTCTCCTCCCGGGTGGAGAAGCGGTAGCGGAAGATGCGGGCCCGGACGTAGCGGGGCGGTTCGCCGTCGAAGGGGTCGGTGCGGAGCAGCTTCAGGATCAGCGGGTCCGCTTGGAGGAGCTTGACCAGGAACGGCGTGAACCAGCCCCGCTCCGACCCCAGGGCGAGGAACCACATCATCCAGTCCAGCCGCAGGTGGTAGGGGGCGAACTGGCGCGGCATCCTCGCGGGGTCGCCGGGCTTGCCCTTGAACTCGTAGGCGTGCCATCGGGCGCCCGGGCCCACGGCGTCGAGCGTTCCCTCCACGACCACCTCGTACCGGACCTTCGTCACGCTCCCGAACGCCCCGTAGGCGTTGCCGAGGTGCCACCGGTTGAAACTCGCGTTCATGAGCTGCCGGCGGGCGAACAGGTTCAGCAGCGCCGGCCGGCTCAGGTAGGCGAGGACCAGCATCGCGAGGACGACCACGACCGTCACGTACAGCGGTGTCGGCCGGTAGTCGCCGGACAGGTCCAGGGCCGGGAACACCGCCTCGTAGAAGGAATCGGGCACGGCGGCGAAGGTCAGGATGATCGTCAGGGTGTTGAGCCAGGCGAAGTTCCCGGAGAGCACGAGCCAGCCCTGGGTGAGGATGATCACCAGGGCGGCGAATCCCGCCACCGGCTGCGGTGTGAACAGCAGGAACGGGACGGCGAGCTGCGTGACATGGTTGCCCGCGACCTCGATGCGATGCAGCGGCTTCGGGAGCAGGTGGAAGAACCGGCTGGCCGGGTTCGGCATGGGCTGGGTCTCATGGTGGTAGTACAGGGCGGTGAGATCGCGCCAGGAGCGGTCGCCGCGCATCTTGATCATTCCGGCCCCGAATTCGAGCCGGAAGACGAGCCAGCGGATCATCAGGAGCACCAGGAACGGCGGCGCGATCTCCGTGGACCCCAGGAACGCGACGATGAACCCGGCCTCCAGCAGCAGGCTCTCCCAGCCGAACCCGTAGAAGGCCTGGCCCACGTTCACGATGGACAGGTACAGCCACCACACGAGGAGGAAGGTGATCAGGGGCACCCATGGGGGTCCGGCCTGCGGGACGCCGAGGACGAGCACTGCGGCCAGGGCCGCCCCGGTCCACGCGACGACCCGCAGCCTGCGGTCCGTGTAGCCGCGGCGGAAGAGCGACGGGCCGGCGCGACGGCCCGCCCGTTCGAGGAACACCGGGACCGGCAGGAGGCCCCTCTCGCCGAGCAGCGCCGGGAATTGGGCGACGGCGGACAGGAACGCGAGAAGGTACACGGCGGCGACGCCGCGCTGCGCGATCTGCCGTCCCACCTCGTAGTCCTCGGCGGTGAGGACGCCGGCGATCCACTCCATCCCCACAGCGTCCGGCGCCGTGCAGGGGACGTCAAGGGCGTTCCGGCCCGGAGGCCCGGGGGCCCGGGGTGCCTAGCGGCGCGGCTCGGTGTCGCCGGGCTCGTGCCGGAGGCGCGGGATCTCGACGAGCGCCTGGACGGCCGCGTGGTCGCTGGCGTACCTGCCGTCCAGGGTGGAGGTGTTGACCGCCGCCTGCCGCACCAGCACGTCGGGGGTGGTGAGGATCCAGTCGATCCGCGCTCCGCCGTCCACGGGGCTGTCGTAGCGGGGGAAGGTGCCGTAGGCGGGCGTGAGGCGCTCGTCCGCCCGGGTCCAGGAGTCGAGGAGGACGTCCGAGTCGAGGAAGGTCCGGTACGCGGACGAGGACCCGGTGTCGGAGTTGAAGTCGCCCATGACGATGGTGGGCAGCGCCGGGCGGAAGAAGCGCACGAGGTCGAGCACTGCGTCGGCGCTGCGGATCCGCGCGTTCTCGGACTCGTGGTCGAAGTGCGTGTTCACGAGCAGGATCTCGCGGTCGGATCCGGTGTCGTGGAAGCGGCCCCACGTCACGATGCGCGTCACGCCGTTGCCCCATGTGGACGAGCCGATGAGTTTCGGGCTGTCCGACAGCCAGAACTGGTCCCATTCGATGAGCCGCAGCCGCCGGGCGTCGTAGAAGATGGGCGAGTACTCGCCGCGGCTCCCGCCGTCCCGGCCGGCCCCGATCATGCGGTACCTCGGCGGCAGTGCCGCCTCGATCACCCGCAGCTGGTGGTGCAGGGCCTCTTGGACGCCGAGGACGGCCGGGACCTCCCGGCGCAGCAGGTCCTGCAGGGGTGCGATGCGGTCCGGCCAGTAGTCCACGTCGTCGGGACGGGCCGCCGGGCGGTCGTACCGGATGTTGAAGCTCATGACGTGGAGCGAGGAGCGGCTCGCCCCGATGAGTGCGGGTGATCCCGATGGTGCGGGGGTTCGTGGCATGGGGCCCTTCCGGGGCGACATGTGAATGGTGGCTGCTGCCCGGCGCCCGGCCGGCGTCCGGTCAGCGCAGGTGGTCGACGAGATTCGCGGCGATCCCGGTGTAGCCGGCGGGGGTCAGGGCGAGGAGCCGCTGCTCCGCGTCCGCGCTGAGGCCGAGGCCGCTGACGAACTCGCGCATGCGGCCGGCGTCCACGCGGTGCCCGCGGGTGAGATCCTTCAGGCGCTCGTACGGGTCGTCGAGGCCGGGAACGCCGGCGATGGCCTCGGCGCGCATGACCATCTGCACGGCTTCGCCGAGGACCTCCCAGTTGCCGTCGAGGTCCGCCGCGAGGACCTCCTCGGCGACGTCGAGCCGCGCGAGACCCTTCGCGACGTTCGAGACGGCCAGCAGGGAGTGCCCGAGGGCCACCCCGATGTTGCGCTGGCTCGACGAGTCCGTGAGGTCGCGCTGCCAGCGGGAGGTCACGAGCGTCGACGCCAGGACGTCGAGCAGGCCGGAGGAGATCTCCAGGTTGGCTTCCGCGTTCTCGAAGCGGATCGGGTTGACCTTGTGCGGCATCGTCGAGGACCCGGTGGCGCCCGCCACCGGGATCTGCGCGAAGTAGCCGATGGAGATGTAGCTCCACACATCGGTGCAGAAGTTGTGCAGGATCCGGTTGAAGCGGGCGACGTCGGAGTACAGCTCCGCCTGCCAGTCGTGCGACTCGATCTGTGTGGTGAGCGGGTTCCAGGTCAGGCCGAGGCCCTCCACGAAGGACCGCGCGACGTCCTGCCAGTCCGCCTGCGGGACGGACGCGTAGTGGGCGGCGTACGTGCCCGTGGCGCCGTTGATCTTCCCGAGGAACTCGGTGGCCGCGATGCGGTCGAGCTGTCGCGTCAGGCGGTGCGCGACGACGGCCATCTCCTTGCCCAGCGTGGTGGGCGTGGCGGGCTGGCCGTGCGTGCGCGAGAGCATGGGGGTGTCCCGCGCCGTGCGCGCCAGGTCCGCGATCGACGCGACGAGCGCCCGGGCGGCGGGCAGCCAGACGTCCAGGACGGCGCCCTTCACGCCGAGGGCGTAGGAGAGGTTGTTGATGTCCTCGGACGTGCAGCCGAAGTGGACGAGGGGCTTCAGGTGGCCGATCCCGATACCGTCCAGCCGCCGTCCGATGAAGTACTCCACCGCCTTGACGTCATGCACGGTGACGGCCTCGATCTCGCCGAGTTCCGCCACGGCTTCCGCATCGAAGGACGTGACGATCGCGCGCAGCCGAGCCTCCTGGCCGGCGTCCAGGGGGCCGGTCCCGGGGAGGACGGCATGCCGTGTCAGGTGGATCAGCCATTCGACCTCGACGTGGACGCGGTCCCGGTTGAGCGCCGCCTCCGACAGGAAGTCGACGAGCGGGGCGACGGCCCCGCGATACCGGCCGTCGAGCGGGCCGAGCGTCAGTGACGTCCCCTCCCCTCTGGACAGAGCAGCGAATTCGGTCCGGGAGAGCGCGGAGTCAGCCATTCCTCCATCCTTTCACGGTGTCGACGGCGGGTGTCACCTTCAATTCCTGTCCACATATCGACCCCGCGGCGGGGGCGTCCTTCTTCCGCTCCTAGCGTTGAGGGGCGAGCACGAGAGGGGAGCCGGAATGGATGGCGGGGTGCACCGTGAAGCGTCATGTGAGGCGTGGGCGGTCGTGAGTTCCGAGGTGGCGGCGATGGCCGCCCGGCTGCGCCTTCATGCAGGGCAGCTGGAGGACATCCGCAGGCACGCCCTGGCGGTGGGCCTGCTCTCCTGGGAATCTCCCGCCGGCGCGAACTTCCGTGCCTACCTCGGGGAGCGGTGCGGGGAACTGGGGCGCACCGTGGACCTGCTCGAGGATGCCGCGCGGGACCTGGGGGCCTTCGCCCGCCTGGTGCGGGACGCCGAGGCGCGGCAGCGCGGGGCGGGGCTGTGACGGACGGGCTGCGCCCCGTCGTGGGCGACGACGGAGACATGGCCGTCCGCGGCGGGATCGGCGGGATCCGGTTCCAGTGGGAGGAACTGGAGGAAGCCGTCCGCGTCCTGGCGCTCCTCGCAGCGGACACGGGGGATGTCGCCGTCGGCGTCGGGTTCCTGGACCGCGACGTCAGCGAGCTCCCGTGGCGGATCCTGCACCTCGACCTCCCGGGAGGCGTGGCCGGTCCGCCGTACCAGGCGGCCCTGACGCAGCTCGGCGGGGCCTGGAGCGCCTGCCTGGACAACGCCCGCACGCTCGCTACCGCCGAGACGCGGCTCCGCGCCGGCCTGTTCGCCTACCGTCTGGCGGACGACGTCGCACTCGCCGCGACCGAGGCCGCGCGCCGGGCGTCCGAGGGTGCGGCCCACAACCTCGCACGGGCGGCTCTCGACCACGCCGCCCTGACCGTCGGTCCCATCGACCTGGACGCCGTCGACGCGGGAACCGCCGTGCCGTTCGACGGCACGGTCAGCGGCGTGCTGGAACGGCTGGCCGCCGTCGAGGGCGACGACCCCGGGACCTTCGAGGTGCTGCGGGCAGGGTCCGACGAGGATCCGGTCTACGTCGTCGTCCTGCCCGGTACGCAATCGGCGGGCCCCGGAGGGCCGGCGGGAAGCAATCCCTTCGACGTGGCGGGCATCGCCGAGGCCCTGGCGGAGGACAGCCGCTTCACGGAGGAGGCCGTCCTGCAGGCGCTCGGGCGGGCCGGCGCACGGGAAGGGGACGCGCTCCTGGTCGCGGGGTACAGCCAGGGGGGCCTGCACGCGGTCAACCTCGCGGAGTCGGACGGGCTGCGCGGCCGCTACGACGTCCGCCTGGTCCTGACCGTGGGTTCGCCCACCGGCTGGTCCGGAACCGGCGCCACGGAGTACCTGCACCTCGAACACGAGGCGGACATGGTCCCCGACCTCGACTCCACCTGGAACGCCGACGACCGCCACCGGACCACCGTCACCCTCGCCACTCCGGTCCCGGAACTGGGGGAGCGGCCCGACGGATCCGCCGAGCCCTGGGGCCTCGGCCCGGCTCACAAGCTCGGGAGCTATGCGCAGGGCGCGCGCCTCGTCGACGCGGGAGACGCACCGTCGCTCGGGCCCGCAGCCGCGCTGCTGGCCACCGCCGGAGCCGGTGGCGTGGCGCGCCGCTACTCCTTCGCGGCCACGCGTCGGCCCCCGGCCGGCGGCGCTCCACCGCCCGGGGCCGGACGCCGCGCGACGGATGGGCGGTCTAGGCTATGGCCATGACATCGATCGAGGACCGTCCTGCACCATCGACAGGCCCGGCGGCCGAGGCACCCGGGATCCGCCCGCGCGGAGTCCTCGGCAGGCTTCCGCGCTACGCGGCCGGGAAGCCGCCCGTGGTGGTCGAGGGGCTCGAGAGCTTCAAGCTGTCCTCGAACGAGAATCCCCTGCCTCCCCTGCCCGCCGTCCTCGCCGCGATCGCCTCCGAGACCTCGATCAACCGGTACCCCGATCCCATGACGACGGCGCTGCGGACCGAACTCGCGGGCTATCTCGGGGTTCCCGCGACGGACATCGTCACGGGTGCGGGCAGCCTCGGCGCCCTGAATCAGATCCTGGCGACCTTCGCGGGACAGAACGACTTCGACGCACCCGACGAGGTGGTCTACGCGTGGCGCTCCTTCGAGGCCTATCCGATCAGCGTGGGCCTCGCGGGAGCTGCCGGCGTGCAGGTACCGGTGCGGGAGGACGGCACCCACGACCTCGACGCCATGGCGGCGGCCATCACCGACCGCACGCGCGTCATCCTGCTGTGCACCCCCAACAACCCAACCGGGCCTGTCCTCACCCGGGATGAGGTGACAGGCTTCCTGGCGACGGTGCCGCCGCACGTCGTGGTGGTGATCGACGAGGCGTACCAGGAGTTCGTGCGGCGTCCGGACGCCGTCGACGGCATCGAGCTGTACCGCGAGCACGCGAACGTGATCGTGCTGCGAACCTTCTCCAAGGCCCACGGGCTCGCAGGCCTCCGCGTCGGCTACTCGGTGTCCCAGCAGACCCTCACCGAGCACCTGCGCGTCGGCGCCGTCCCGTTCGCCGTCTCGCAGATCGCCGAGCACGCCGCCGTGACATCGCTCCGCCACATCGAGGAGGTCGAGGCCCGCGTCCAGTCGATCGTCGACGAGCGCATGCGCGTCGTCGAGGGGCTGCGCGACCTGGGCTGGCGCATCCCGGACGCTGAGGGCAACTTCGTCTGGCTGGCGCTGGGCGAGCACACCCAGGACTTCGCGGCGAAGGCCGGGGAACGCGCCCTGTCCGTGCGGGCCTTCGGTGCGGAAGGCGTGCGCGTGTCGATCGGCGAGGAGGCCGCCAACACCCGCTTCCTCGACCTGTGCCGGGAGTACGCACACCGCCCCTGAGCGGGTCGGGCAGACACAAAATAGGCCCTCGGGTCCGGCGTGACTAGTCTTGATCCCGTATGTGCCGGGAACATATGTTTTCCCGTGTATGACTTACGACATACATGCCCCTGAGGGAATGTTATGCGTCATGTGAGGAGCGAGAATGAGCGGTGTGCCTGCAGCGGAGTTCGAGGTCGAGGAGGTCCTGCGTGCCGCCCACTCCGCGACCGGCGCCCCGCAGGAGACCGGGGTGGACATGCTGCAGGTCCTCGCCCCCGACGGGACGATGGCCGGCGGGCTGACCGCAGAGATCGCCGGCGAGATCGTCGACTTCTCGCCCTACCTCGCCGCGGAGCCCGACCACCTGCGTTCCCTCTACCGGGACATGTTCCTGATCCGGCGCTTCGACCAGGAGTCCACGGCCCTGCAGCGTCAGGGCCAGCTGGCGCTCTGGGTGCCCCTGACAGGCCAGGAGGCCGCGCAGATCGGGTCCGGACGCGCCCTGCAGCCCCAGGACTACGCCTTCCCCACCTATCGGGAGCACGGCGTCGCGCTCACCCGTGGCGTCCAGCCGGCGGAGATCCTGCGCCTCTTCCGGGGAGTGACGAACGGCGGGTGGGATCCCCGCGAGCGGAACTTCCACCTCTACACGCTCGTTCTCGCCGCGCAGTCCCTGCACGCCGTCGGCTACGCGATGGGCATCCAGCGGGACCAGCTCGCCGACCCCTCGCTGCCGCACGCCGCCTCCGTCGCCTACTTCGGCGACGGCGCGAGCTCCGAGGGAGACGTCCACGAGTCCATGGTCTTCGCGGCCTCGTTCGACGCCCCCGTGGTGTTCTTCTGCCAGAACAACCAGTGGGCCATCTCCGTCCCGGCGGCCGTCCAGACGAGGGTCCCGCTCGCGCGGCGGGCCGAGGGGTACGGGTTCCCGGGCGTCCGGGTGGACGGCAACGACGTCGTCGCCGTGGAAGCGGTCACGCGCTGGGCCCTCGACCATGCCCGGTCCGGGAAGGGGCCCGTCCTCATCGAGGCCTACACCTACCGGATGAGCGCCCACACGACGGCCGACGACCCCACCAAGTACCGGCTGTCCGGTGACGAGCAGGAGTGGCAGCCCCGCGACCCGCTGGTCCGGCTGGAGGCCCACCTGCGGTCGCAGGGTCTGGCCGACGACGCGTTCTTCGACGAGCTCGCCGTCGAGGCCCGGACCATGGCCACCGCCCTCCGCGACGCCGTGCTGTCCATGACGGTGCCCGATCTGGAAAGCCGCTTCGCGGCCGTGTACGCGGAACCACACCCGCTGGTCCAGGAGGAACTCCGTTTCTTCCAGCAGTACGAAGCCGGATTCGCCGACGAAGGGAAGCACGCCTGATGGCGACCATGACCATCGCGAAGGCGATCAACGAGGGTCTGCGCGCCTCCCTCGAGCAGGATCCGAAGACGCTGCTGATGGGCGAGGACATCGGTGAGCTCGGGGGTGTCTACCGGGTGACGGACGGGCTGAAGAGGGACTTCGGGGCGATGCGCGTCGTCGACTCCCCGCTCGCCGAATCCGGCATCATCGGCACGGCGATCGGCCTCGCGCTCCGCGGCTACCGGCCCATCTGCGAGATCCAGTTCGACGGCTTCGTCTTCCCCGGGTTCAACCAGATCACCACCCAGCTGGCCAAGATGCGTACGCGCAGCGACGGCATGCTGAGCACGCCCGTGGTCATCCGCATCCCCTACGGCGGCGGCATCGGCAGCGTCGAGCACCATTCGGAGTCCCCCGAGGCGCTCTTCGCGCACACCGCGGGGCTCCGGATCATCACGCCGTCCAACCCGCAGGACGCCTACTGGATGATCCAGCAGGCCGTCAGCTGCGAGGATCCCGTCATCGTGTTCGAGCCGAAGCGCCGCTACTGGCTCAAGGGCGACGTGGACACCTCGGCGCCCGCTGGGGACCCGTTCTCCGCCCACGTCCTGCGCGCCGGCACGGACGCGACCGTCGTCGCCTACGGCCCGCTCGTGCCCGTCGCCCTCGCCGCGGCCGCGGCGGCGGAGGAGGACGGGCGCAGCGTCGAGGTGATCGACCTGCGCTCCATCTCGCCGATCGACTTCGACACCGTCACGGAATCGGTGACGCGCACCGGCCGCCTGATCGTCGCCCACGAGGCGCCGACGTTCGGCGGGATCGGCGGGGAGATCGCCGCACGGGTCTCCGAGCGCGCGTTCCACTCGCTCGAGGCCCCCGTCATCCGGGTCGGCGGGTTCCACATGCCCTATCCCGTGGCCCGCGTGGAGGAGCACTACCTGCCGGACATCGACCGCATCCTCGAGGCACTCGACCGTGCCTTCGCATACTGAAGGACCATCATGACGCGCAAGACGTTCAACCTGCCCGACGTCGGTGAAGGCCTCACCGAGGCGGAGATCGTGCAATGGAAGGTGGCTCCCGGGGCGCCGGTCGAGGTCAATGACATCATCTGCGAGATCGAGACCGCGAAGTCGCTCGTGGAACTCTCCTCCCCCTTCTCGGGGACGGTGTCCGAGCTGCTCGTCGCGGAGGGCGAGACCATCGAGGTCGGCACGCCGATCTTCGCCGTCGACGACGCCGCCGGCAACGGGGACCGTCGCACATCCGCCCCCTCGGGCGCGGCCGACGACGCGCCCGTCCCCGTGCCGGAGATGCCCGGGGAACTCGCGGGTGCGCCACGCCGCCGTGCTCGTAGAAGCGGTAGTCCTCGATGGAGACCAGGGCGTCCTGCATGTCCTGGGATACCTGGTCGAGGGGGACCGGTTGCCGGTTCTCCTCGTACAGGGTCGCGATGAGCGACCCGTCCGCGGCCACGATCGTGGTCGGCTGCGCCAGGGCGTCACGCTCCAGTTCGGCCGGGAGGTCCTCGAAGAACTCGATGGAGGCCGAAGCCCCCGTCCCGGCGACGGCGGCGACCGGCACCAACAGGCCCGCGGCGAGCACACCCGTCAGGGCACTGATGCCCAGGAACGCAAAGACAGTGCTGAGGACAGAGCCCGAGCCGAACGCGGAAGGGAGCGTCCTCTTCATCGGGCGGCGGGGTGGCGGTAAGCGGCGTCGCATCGCGTACCCCGGGTTCGGTCTGTCGTCTCGTAGATCTCGTCGTCTCCTTCAGGAAGGGCGACCAGGAAGGCATCGGTGGCCATCCGGCCGTTCGGTTGCTTCGGGTGGGCATCAAGCCAACGGCCACGGTAGGCATGGCAGGAGGGCCATCTCAAACTCGGCAGCTGCCCCGTTATCGCCCTGCAACCTCGCCCCCGCGGCCGATGCAGAATCGTCTCCGCCCCGTGTCCTCTCCGTCATCAACTGTTTATCCGCTGAACGGAAGTCCGCAGGCGTAGCGGAACAGGGTTCACTCTTGTGACAGCGTCCTCTCAGATATGCGGGGTAGCGTCAGAGACTGAATTCTTGCTGCGCCAAAGCCAGCGGGTGTCCAGAGGGGGCTTACGACCATGCTCGAATCCACCGTACAAAGCTGTCGCTGTGTCCGACGGAAGCCGTGACATGACGCGGCGGGTCGGTCTTGTCCTCGGTCGCGTCGTGTTCTACGTCCTGCTCTGGGCGGGGATCGCGCTGCTCATCGCGGCCGCACTCATTCGCTCATTCTGGGGCTCGATCTCGGTGAACCAGATGGTCCTGAACCTGGTGTCCGTGGAGACCGACGGTGGCGGCGGAGCGCTCGTGTGGATCGGTGTCCTGGGCGTCGGGGTCCTGCCCTTGGTGATCACCGGCAGCGTCGCGGCGTGGCGGCACCGCCGACGTCGCCGGTACCCGTCGGCCGGCGACCTGACTGCTTATCGCCGTCGTAACCGTGCGCGCACCGCCTTCGCCCTCCTGGTTGCCACGATGGCCGTCGGAGGCACCACCGCGTTCTCCGAGGTGGTGGCCGTGGGGGACTACATCGAGGGCGGAAACTCGCGGTACGACCTCGGCGAGTACACCGTGGATCCCGTGATCACCGGTGAGGGGCAGAAGCGCAATCTGGTGTTGATCTACCTGGAATCGGGCGAAGCCACCCTTGCTGACGACCAGCTCTTCGAGAAGGATGCCTTCGCCTCGTTGAAGGACGCGACCCAGGAGGCGGACGGCTGGCAGAGCATCGACGATCTCCAGCAGTACAGGGGTGGTGGCTGGACCATGGCCGGACTCGTCTCGACCCAGTGCGGCATCCCCCTCAAAGGCGTCCTCGCCGCAGCAAGTAACGGCGCATTCGACGAGCAGGGCGACGTCGCCACCTACCTGGGCGGGACCACCTGCCTCGGCGATGTCCTCGAGGAGCACGGCTACACCAGCATGTTCCTCGGCGGTGCGAATGCCGCCTTCGCGGCCAAGGAGACGTTCCTGCGCAACCATGGCTACTCCGTGGTGAAGGATCTCGCCCATTGGCGCGCCACCGGCGAACCCTCGACGAGTTTCCGCAGCGATTGGGGTCTGAGCGACCAGCGACTCCTGGCCCACGCACGGGACGAGATCGACGCCCTGCATGCTGACGCGGAGGCGACCGGCACCCCGTTCAACCTGTCCATCCTCACGCTGGACACCCACGAACCCGCGCATGTCCACGACTACTGCCCGGTGGACACGGCGAACGAGCTCGCCTCCGTGTTCTCCTGCTCCATGACCGAGGTGGCCGGGTTCGTGGACCACATGGAGGAGAAGGGTTACCTGGACGACACCGCCGTGGTGATCATGGGGGATCACCTCAAGCACATGAATGCGAACGACCAGTTCCACGAACAACTGGACCACCACCCCGACCGCACCATCTTCAACCGGCTCTGGATCCCCGGCGGCGCCGTCGATGGCAGCAACGGCGCGCTCCGCGCCGGGGTGGACCAGCTGAACCTGTACCCGACCCTCCTCGAAGCCGCCGGACTGACACTGAAGGACCGGCAGGCAGGGCTCGGGGTGTCCGTCCTCGCCCCGGAGATCCCAGCCGGGTCGGCACAGGCCATGGACCCCCGCCGCTACGGAGAGTTGCTGGATTCGCGCTCCGCGGACTTCTACACCGAGGCCTGGACAGCGAAGAATGATGCCGGCCACGGCGGTCATAGGGGCGTCCCTCAGCCACAGGACCAAGGCATAAGCATCCTACAAGGGCCCTGACCGCCGAGAGACTGGTACCCCACGCTTCACCGAACCGTATGCAGGCCTTGATCATGAAGGGTTCAGACTGAGCATCATGGATATGAATAAGGAGTCCGTGCGGGAGTCCCTGCGTGCCCAGTTGTGGCCTGTTCCCCTCCTCGCCGTCATCCTGGCGCTCATCCTCGGGCAGGTCCTTCCCTCTCTCGACCGGCAGCTTGACGACAGCATGCCGCCGGTGGTGTCCGGGATCCTGTTCGGCGGGGGTCCCGAGGCGGCACGGTCACTGCTGGAGACGATCGCCGGTTCGACTATCACCGTGACGTCGCTGACCTTCTCCCTGACGGTCGTCACGTTGCAGCTCGCAAGCAGCCAGTTCTCCCCGCGTCTCCTGCGCACCTTCACGCGGGATCGCTTCGTCCACAACACGCTCGCCCTGTTCCTTGCGACGTTCGTCTTCGCTCTCACGGTGCTGCGGAGCATCCGGGTGGAAACCAGTGCCGGGTCTGGGTTCGTTCCCGAGATCGCCGTGACCACAGCCTTCGCGCTGACTGTCGGCAGCGTCGTGGGCCTCGTCCTCTTCCTGGCTCATTTAGCGCGGCAGATCCGCGTGGAGACCATGTTGCGTGATGTCCATCGCGAGACCGACGAAACGCTGGAGCGTGTCTTCCCCGAGCACGACGCGCGGAGGCCGAGCGTCCCGGCGCCGGGAAGCCGGCCGGACACGATCCGCGCACCGTCCTCGGGTTTCCTCACCCGCATCGACACCAGGGCCCTCGTGGCGGCTGCGGCGCGACTTGATGGCTTCGTGTCCCTCGATGTGGCGCCTGGGACATCACTCGTGGCCGGCATCCCGGTGGCCCGGGTATGGAGTGCAGGGGAGGTCCCGCTCGACGGTGACCGGCTCGCTGAGCTGGACGACGCGGTGTCCACGTCACTGAGAACAGGTTTTGAGCGCACCTCCACGCAGGACCCCTCGTTCGGGCTGCAACAACTCCTCGATGTCACCGACAAGGCTCTCTCGCCCGGCGTCAACGACCCCACGACCGCCGTCCACGCCCTCAGCCATATCTCCGCGGTGCTCTGCTCCCTCACCGCCAGGACGACCGGACCCATCACGCTCTACGACACGAACGATCAAGCCAGGGTGAACCTGACACTTCCCTCCTTCGCGGAGCTCCTCGATCTCGTCATGGACCAACTCATCACCTACGCCTTCACCGACCCTCGAACAGCAGGCCGGAGCATCGCCATGCTCTCCGAGGTCACGATCAGCGCGTCCCGGGCCAAGAGTTTCCCTACCCACGCGCCCGCTCTCCGCGGGCACCTGGCGCGCGTCCGGACAGCAGTCGAGGCATCGACGCTCGACCCCGTGATTCGTGCCGGTCTCCTCTCCCAGCTCAACGACATCGAACAACAGCCCATACAGCCCAGCCCCTAGTCTGTTCACCCCTGCAAAAGCGGACCTCGAACATCCACTGCCCAGAAACACCGAACGGTTCTGCGAGAGCCGCGACAACAACGACGTAGTACTCAGCGAGTCCGCGCTCGAGATCCCCTGCGGCGGTGACCCGCCCGGCCCCTACGAGAGCTGATCGGCTGGAAGTTGCTCAGCATGCTGTGTACCGTGGATGGCTCTTGGGCGCCTGGCCTCTCTGCCGCGCCCTCCCACACCATCGAATGCACGGAGGTCGCCGCCCGCATGGCATCGGCAGGAAAAGCTACGGACCATGACAGTACTGCTGTCTCCCACACCGAAACTGCCGAAGGGCGCAAAACCATACGGAGAGCGATCGGCGCTTCCGCCGTAGGTAACGCGACGGAGTGGTTCGATTACGGCGTCTATGCCGTCGTCGTCGGCTACATCACCGCGAATTTCTTCCCGGGAGGTGACGAGGGATCCGGGACCCTGTGGGCACTGGCGACCTTCGCGGTGTCCTTCCTAGTCCGGCCTCTCGGCGGTTTCGTGTGGGGTCCCCTCGGCGACCGGTTGGGTCGCCGCAAGGTCCTCGCCCTCACCATCATCCTGATGGCGGGTGCCACCTTCTGCATCGGACTCCTGCCCACGTTCGATCAGATCGGCTACCTGGCTCCTGCCCTGCTGGTGCTCCTGCGCCTGGTCCAAGGGTTCTCGACCGGCGGCGAGTACGGAGGCGCGGCCACGTTCATGGCCGAGTACTCCCCGGACCGCAAACGCGGCTTCTTCGGGAGCTTCCTCGAGTTCGGCACCATCTTCGGCTTCGCCCTCGGCACGGCGATCACCCTGTTCCTCCAGCTCATCCTCGGGGACCAGGCGATGACGGAATGGGGCTGGCGGCTGCCCTTCCTCGTGGCCGGCCCGATGGGGCTCATCGGCCTGTATCTGCGATCAAAACTGGAGGACACCCCGGTTTTCCGTGAATTCGAGGACGACGCCGAGGCGCAATCCGGAGCAGGATCCCGGATCAAGGATCTGGCGACCCTGTACTGGCGCCCGATGCTCGCGATGGCCGGGCTCGTCATCGCTTTGAACGTCGCGAACTACACCCTGCTCAGCTACATGCCCACCTACCTCGAGACCCGGATCGGCCTCACGGCGGACGGCTCACTCACCCTGATCCTGGTGGGGCAGCTCGTGATGATGTGCCTGATTCCCTTCGCCGGGGGTCTCTCCGACCGCGTGGGGCGCAAACCCATGTGGTTCACATCGATGGGTGGCCTCTTCGTCGCGGCAATCCCCATGTATCTGCTGATGGGGACCGGTTTCGTCGGCGCGCTGATCGGATTCGCCGTCCTCGGCGCCCTGTACGTCCTGCAACTCGCGACGATCTCCGCGACGTTCCCCGCGATGTTCCCCACCCAGGTGCGTTTCGCCGGATTCGCCATCACCTACAACCTGGCGACCGCGATCTTCGGTGGGACCGCGCCGCTGGTGAATGACGCGCTGATCGCCGCGACCGGCAACCTGCTCGTCCCCGCGTTCTACATGATGGCCGCCTGCCTCATCGGAATGATCGCGCTGCCCTTCGCACGCGAGACAGCCGGTGCTTCCATCCGGGGGACCGAGTTGCCGGGAGAGCCGACCGCTGCGGAACGAGCGTCTGCCCGGTAGGAACAGGCGTCAGGGGAGGGGCGCGGCCTCCGCCTTCGAGAATTACGACAGGCGACATCGGTCGTATGCCGCAATCAGCATCACCACATGAGGGAGGTTTCCGATGGGCGGCGATCATGAGCGGTCCGAGGATTCGGTGGAGCACACCGAGGCGGTTGACCTCCAGGTAGCTATTTTCGAGACTGTCTCCCAAGCGCGCGGATTATCGGTGCAGGACGCACGACGGATCTTCGCTCGGGCCCTCTCTTCGAAGAACGTCACTCCACCAAGCGGGCTTTGGGTCGATGCAGCGATGACATCGGCAGTCCTCGGACACACCTACATCATCAGCATCGAGGCCCGTCGAGGAGCCGAACTGATCCTCGAACAACGCAACGCTCCAACCACCGGCAAGGACGACAGCAAAGATCACGCCTGACCTGTGGCGCTGTTTTTGTGGGTCCAGTGACAGGGTTGGGGGGTTGCTGAAGGTCGGGTCGGCTGCACCGTTGGGTGACAATCTGTAGTCACGCAGCCGCCAACAGCCCGCGCCATAGTCACTCGCCGCGCCAAAGCTATGTGGTTTCTGCCCGGTGAGGTCTCCGTGGTGTCCTCACTGCGGGGTAGACGCCGTTTGACGACACCCAAAACGACGGACACAACACAAGGCGGCTCCTTTTTGCCGGGCTGGTTGCCGTGCTCGATGGCAGTGCGCAAAAAACCCACTGTCGTGTGTTGCGGTGATAGCTGGCGCGGCTTCCCAAAGATCAACTGCGGCGCACTTCGCTTCGCGAGTTTCAGGGTGGGGCTAGCCAGCGGGGTCGGGGTCTGGGAGGCTCCATCAGTGAGCGATACCAGCACGCGTCATCAAGATCTGACCGGCACACCCCCCAGGTTCGCGGACCCACGGCGAATGGGCACGCTTATCGGGCTGGTCGGCGCCTGTGTCTTCGTCTTCTCCTACACGCCCGGGTTCTCCGACCCAGGATCGGTTGGGGCGCGCCTCCTGGTCATCGCGGCCGTCAGCGCGACCCTCTGGTTCCTGTTCGCCGCCCCACGTTTCCTGGGTCCCTTCGTCCCTCCTCGACGATCACACATCGGCGTGTACGTTGCGTGCGTCGTTGGAGAGCTCGCGCTAATTGCGGCCGGCAGCCGGTTGCTCGAAACGATAGGCAGACTCGAACTGCGGCCGGCACTGATCGCCTTCGTCGTAGGCTCGCACTTCCTGCCCTTCGCCTGGGCCTTCAAGGAGCGCATGTTCTACACACTAGGCGGCGTCCTCATCCTGATCGGTGGTCTGGGCCTACTCATCGGCACTCAAGCCAGCGCTCTTGGAGCGGCCGTCGGATCAGGTCTGATCATGGCGCTCATCTTGCTGACCTACAGCCTGGGCCTCTTCGCCCCACGGCAACGAACCGAAAACACCTGACGGGCAGAAACATCCTGCCGCACAAGGAGCCTTTGGCCGGATCGCCGGGAGGGCTGGCAGCGGGCTGGGATCGATCGGCACTCGGTAGCGGGTTCTCCGGCTGAACACTTCCCACCAGAGCTATATCAAGGCCGGGGCGCTTATCTGGATGCGGACTGCATCTGCGTCCATGCATGTGCCAGTAGCCCCTGTGCTTCTGTGAGGCCTAGACCCTCTTCGGCTGCTTGAAGCGCGAGAGTTTCTGCTGCGCGGAGGAGAGGCTTGGTGGTTGCATGGCCGGGATTCACGCGTGTTCCTGCCGCTCGTGCTGTACGGATCAGTCCTGCGCCTTCGAGTTCTTTGTACGCTTTCGCCACGGACCCGGCGGAGACTCGCAGATCGGTTGCGAGCTGCCGTACGGGAGGGAGCCGGGTGTCCGCGGGGAGCTGACCTGTGCGTATCTGCGCCGCGAGCTGTGAACGTATCTGCTCGACCGGTGAGAGCGGTGACGAGGGGTCGATGCTGATCATCGCACGGGTTGAGACTGCTCAGTCCGCATCTGCCCTCCCGCCGACCATAAGGAGGCGATGGTCGAACAGGCTCTGATCAGGAGAGCGACTGCAGCAATAGCGACAATCAGGGAGAGCAGAAGCAGGATCACTCCGAGGGTATGTCCTGGTTCCACGGGGATCGTACCGGCGACCGTGTTCAAATCCACTGTAGGGACAGGATCGCGGTGTGCTGCGGCCAGGACGGTCCCAGTAATCGCAGCAAGACCGGCGATTTGGGATGCGAGGGCGGCGCTGGAGGCGGACATGATGAACATCGTGCGGTGCGAGCGGAGGAGCGTGTCTGCGCTGAAGAGGTCAGTTGAGCTTGGCCGCGGCTCAGCGGCGGCGCGATGCAACGCCCAATAGACAGTAGCGATGAGGAAGAGCGTGCAGATGATCACGGGGATTGCGTAGTACCAGCCGGGGAACGGCCCGTTGGTTGACAGGTTGTACTGCACATCCACTACCTGTTCATTCTCCAGTGCCCAGCCCGAAAGGGCGCGGCGCTCGAAGACGCGGTGCAGGCCGTTCTCGTCGGTCGCGGAGTAGCTGCCCGTGAGTGCCAGCCCGAAAATGAGCATGATCGCGGCGCTGAGCGGTAGACCGAAGACCCATTGCCGGGCGAAGGACGTAGGGCCGCGTGGAGAGAGCTCAGCGACAATACGATCGCCGTTCCCTGACAGCCATGCAGGTCTGGGATAAAACGAGTAAACCAGCAGGCCGAGCAAGGCTCCGACCCCACCAGCGAGAGCGTACGTGACCCCGTACCCCCGGTCCCACCAGGACCCGATCAGGCACATCACAGCAGCGCCTGAACCCCCAAGGATCAAAGCCGCGACGGCCGCGCGAGCCTCCCCCCTGAACACCGAGGACACCTGGTTTCTGGTAGTGGCAGAGAGTTCCTGTTCGCTGATGTCGCTGTCATGAGTGCCGACTACTGCTCGCCGGACAGCCCACCACACCCCGACCGCCAGGAAACCCACCAGCACGACCACAATCACTATCGAGATCAATCCCACGATGTTCTCCTGACGCTACTTGTACTGTTAGTGCAATACAAGCGGAGCATGGTCCTTGTGTCAATGGTGAAGTACAAGAGCGATGTGATGGCCGGGCATCACTTAGCCACAGAAGGAACGGGCATACATCGATCAGCGTGCGGGCGTTAGTGCCTGGCGAAGAAGCCGCCGTCGGTGTTCAGTAGCTGGCCGGAGACCCAGCGTCCTTCCTTGGAGAGAAGGAAGGAGGTGACAGCGGCGATGTCGTCGGAGGTGCCGAGTCTCCCGAGAGGGTGATGAGGTTGCCCGTTGCGTGATCACTCGTGAACGCGACGATCGCACCCCCGTCGGGGGAAATCTGCCGTGCGAAGGCGGTGATCGGGTCTGGGGCTTATTCGTCGTCCCAGGTCAGGATGTCGCCGGGTTGGCAGTCGAGGATGCGGCAGATCGCCTCGAGGGTGGAGAAGCGGACGGCTTTGGCTCGTCCGTTCTTCAGGACGGCGACGTTCGCGGGGGTGATCCCTACCCTGTCCGCGAATTCACCCACGGACAGTCCGCGCTCGATCAGGAGAGCGTCGATCGTGACGCGGATCGGCATCAGATGACCCCGTCGAGTTCGGTTCGCATGGATGCCGTCTTGCGCAATAGGGAGCGCAGGGTAAGCAGAACCATGGTGAGCGCAGTTCCGATGAGTGCTCCGCCGATCACGAGGAGTCCGAGTGCTGGCGGCCCGGGGACGAAGAACAGTGTCCCCACCACGATGAGCGTCGCAATGGCGAGAGTGACTGCCATAAGGTCAACGAGCCTCAGTGCTGCCGCGGCGAAGATGCGGCCGTCCCGGATGCGGCCGACGAGAATCCCGGTGATCACGAGAACGACTTGAACACAGATCCCGAACAGGATCGCAGCACTGACCAGGGGAGCCTGAAGATCGGAGAACTCAGGATAGTCCGCCGCCAGAGACCGGGCAGTGAACACGACGACGATCTGGCCTGCGACGACGGCGATGAAGAGCAGGGCGAGTACTGCCCGCGTCATGAGCACCATCGTAGGTCCAACAGATTTCCCCGAAGTCTCCATGTCTCAGTATTGATATTCGATCGATCGAATGTCAATAGATAATGGTGCGGCGTCGTCAGAGCAGTCTGAAGTCGGCTTTGACTGCGCACACCTATCTCCCCTGCGGTCGAGCCACGGTGGTCTTCGATCCATCCCAGCCGCTCCCATGTCACCGTGCTTGGGCTTCGACTGATCTGCACGCCCAGGATTTCGTCCGATATGTCGAAGCACGCTGTGCAGTAGAGCAGCTCAGCGGTCGTCGGCGTCTGTCCGGCAGTAGGGCTGTCGGCGTTCGCTCAGCTCGAGCGCGACCAGCCGGCTGAGTGGACCAGGGCGGGTATGGCCGCGGCCGCCGTACACGGGCGGAAGGCCGGACGCCGGGAAGTCACGACCGACCATACGAAGGTCAGGCGTGCTTGTGTCCTCAAAGCCCAAGGGCTCGCGCCTGCTGACATCGGGAAGATCCTCGGAGCCAGCCGGGCCACGGTATACCGCTACTCGAGCATTGGCGGTGATGGGATCGTGGAGGAACACCGGTCGTGAGGACGGCTCGTAGGCTCTCCGGCGGGGATGTTTCTGGCGTGGCCTTTCTGCGAGGTTCGGTGGTGCCTGTGTCGTGTGACGATCATGATCGGTGGCGCGGGACGACGACGTCGGATGAGGACCTTGGGTGGCGCGCCAGCCCAAGGTCCTCATCCGTCCCTGCTAGCTGGTGGTCAGGACGGTCTTGAGCCAGCCCTCCTCGCGCCGGTCGAAGGAGAGGTAGGCGTCGACGACGTCCGTGATGGGCTCGTGCTGGGTGATGAACCGGGTGGGGTCGAAGACGCCGGAGGCCACGAGGTCCAGCAGGGGAGGCGTGACCGAGCGGTGATCGCAGTTACCCATGCGGATCGTCAGGTTCTTGTTCATGGCCTGACCGATCGGGTAGGACATCATCTGCGGGCTGTAGACCCCGATGATGCCGATGCGCCCGTACTTTCGGACCGTTTCCACGCTCCACCGGGAGACCTGCGACGGAGCGTTGCCCGGCACCCAGTTCTCGCCCTGGACGTTCGTGTCAGGGGCCACCTCGGCGACCTCCCGGGCGAACTGTCCGGCCTGCTGCTCGCCCTCGGCGGCGGCCGGTCCGGACGATGGCCGCTGGGCATCCACCCCGACGGCGTCGATGACGGCGTCCACGCCGATGCCCTGGGTCGCGTCCAAAAGGGCCTGCACCGGGTCCTCGCGGTTGAAGTCGATGACGTCGGCGTTCTGGTCGAGGGCCTGCACGAGGCGGGTCTGGACGCCGTCGACGGCGAACACGCGCGAGGCGCCCTGGCGGAAGGCGGAGGCGATCGCGAACTGGCCGACGACGCCCGCCCCGTACACCGCCACGGTGTCGCCGCGCCGGATGCCGGCGAGCTCCGCGCCGAACCACGCGGTGGGGAAGATGTCCGAGAGCAGGATGGCCTGCTCGTCGCTGACAGTGTCCGGCAGGGCGGTCAGGGTGTTCGAGGCGTAGGGGATACGCGCGTACTCGGCCTGCAGGCCGTTCACCGGCCCGGTGGTCTCCGGGCCGCCGAAGAAGCAGGTGCCGGCCTGGGGGCCGTTCGGGTTGGCGGTGTCGCACTGTGCGGTGTGCCCGGCCCGGCACTGCCAGCAGACGCCACAGGACATCGTCGAGGACACGACCACGCGGTCGCCTGGGGCGAACCGGCGTACCGCCGCGCCGACGGCGGTCACCTCACCGACGGCTTCATGGCCGAGGATGGTGCCCTCCCTCATGCCGGACATGGTGCCCCGGATGAAGTGGAGGTCGGTCCCGCAGATCGCGCTGCGCGTGATACGCACGATGGCGTCGTTCGGGTCGAGGATGGTCGGATCATCGACGGTGTCGAGGCGGATGTCGCCTTCCCCGTGCCAGACAAGTGCCTTCATGATGGGTACTCCTTCTAGGTGTTCTAAGCGAAAATCTGTTGGACGAATACGGTACGACCGACGCCAGGAACGTCGGACCGGCAGGCCTCGTCGGGTGGGCGGGTTTATGCGGTGAGTTCGAACCTCGCCGCCGGACAAGCCGGACGAGGATCTGCG
Source organism: Arthrobacter sp. Ld5 (assembly GCF_051172775.1). Taxonomy (NCBI): domain Bacteria; kingdom Bacillati; phylum Actinomycetota; class Actinomycetes; order Micrococcales; family Micrococcaceae; genus Arthrobacter; species Arthrobacter sp. Ld5. Next base: position 16,838 of record NZ_JBPKBO010000023.1, on the reverse strand, counting down.
GGACAGGAATCAGGATCAATGGTGCATCTGACGACGCGTCATGCCGCATCGCTCATCACCATCAACTACTCGGCGGGGTAGTTCGCGGTTTTGAGGTAGGTGGCGAGGTGGGCGGCGTTGCGGGCGAGGCCGGCGTTGGTGGATGCGACGGGGTCGGGGACCTGGTCGAGGTCTTTGAAATCGATGGTCTGCATGGCTTCGCCGACCCAGTACGTTCCTCCCTGGGCGGGGAGGGTGAACCCGACGTCGTTGAGTCCCTGCATCAGGTCCGCGATGGTCTTGTGGGCGCCGTCCTCGTTGCCGACGACGGCGACGGCGGCGACTTTCCCGTACATGATGGGTCGGCCTGCGCCGTCGGTCTCGGACAGTTCGGCGTCGAGGCGTTCCATGACCTGTTGGGCGACGCTGCAGGGGTGGCCCATCCAGATCGGGGTGGACAGGACCAGGATGTCGGCGGCGAGGATCCGCTCCCGGATGGTCGGCCACTGGTCCCCGTTGCCCATGTCGGTCTGCACACCGCGTTTGACGTCGTAGTCCACGACCCGCAGTGACGATGTGTCGACGGCGTGGCCCTTGAGCTCGTCGAGGATGTGTTGAGCCATCAGCTCGCTACTGGATGGATCAGGGGATGGGGTCAGCGTGCAGATCAGCGCAAGGGCGGTCAGGTCAGCCATGAGGGACTGTGTTCCTTTCAGGAGAAGTAGTAGCGATGAGGCCCGCGGGGAGTTTCAGGAGGTTGAAGTCGGCCCAGGGCACCCGCAGCGGTTCGGCCTGGCCGCCCCAGTACGGGCCCATCATCGGGTACCCGTACCCGGCGCCGGGCTGCCCGGACGGGTTCGCGCGCAGGCAGGCCGAGGTGTATCCGTTGTTGCAGTTCCGGCAGGTACCGCAGGCGAGGTTGAAGGGAACGGACACGCGGTCGCCGACGCTGGTCCGCTCGACGCCCGCACCGACAGCTTCCACGACGCCCATGTTCTCGTGCCCGAGCACCATGCCGGCGTCGAGTTCACTGCGCCCCTCATAGGGGTGCAGGTCCGACCCGCAGATGTTCGCTGTCGTGATCCGGATAATCGCATCCAGGGGCCCCTGGATCGTGGGGTCATCGACGGTCTCGACGGACAGCTCGTACGGTGCTTTGAAAACTACTGCCTTCATAGGAGAACTCCCTTACTGAAGATCGGCCCCTACCGCTGCTGGATCAGGGGCGGGCCCCGCTGACGGGGCCATCGGGTCCATACTGGTGTGCTCGGCCGACCCTGCGCGACATACCGCCCCTGACTCGCAGGGGCAGTACACCGCATAGGCCTTGCTCACTACCCAGCCGCTCCTTGACCAGATACTAAGCCTACTGACGAGTCTCGTGGGTTAACCGCAGAAGGGTCAAGCGGTCAACGCCGGCTCGCCCGGCCTTGACCGGGTCGGCGCCACCTCCTAGATCTGACTCCCACCCCCCAGGGCAGCGCGCAGCGGCAGGCTCTGTCCGCCACGGGCGCGCCGCACCGCAACCCGAACCCAGAGCTGCGGCGACGACGTCGATGGGCGCCGCCGTCATAGGTGACAGCGGTGCCCCCAGATCGTTACGTCGGCGATGGGTGCTGCTTCCCTGCCGAGTGATGCACTGGACATCGAGCAACTGTCGAGGAGGTGCCGGTATGAAGAGTCGGTATGTGGTGATAGCCGTTCTCCTGATCGGCGGCCAGCCTCTGACGGCTTGCACCCCTGAGATCGTAGGCGGCGCGTACGAGTCGACCGCACTCGAGCTTCTTGTGTCCGACGAGCAGCGTGACGGCCGATCGGGGCCCGAAGCGCTTTTTGAGGGTGTCTTGCTCGTTAGCGAGGATGAATGCCTACAAGGTCACGCACGAGACGGGACCATTTACAACATCGAGTTCCCTGCTGGCCCGCACATGAACGACGTCGGAGAAGTGGACATCGGGTTCGATACGATCCCGCTCGGGGAGGACATATCGCTCGGTGGTGGGTATAGCGAAAGGTCTGAGCTGACGGAGTCCCTTCCAAAGGCCTGTAGAGAAGACGTTACGTTTATGGTCTATTCGTCCTGAGGGATGAAGTCCAGCGTCCGTAGGTTGCTCCTTCACCTCACGCCACCAGCTGGTTGAACGCGGGTGGTCAGTCAGTTGCATGAGTGCTCGATATGGTCGATTCCGTGACTGCTGGCCATCACTTCAGACGTATCTGCTCGCTTTCCGGTCTGCGAAACTTCTAGGTGGCAGATTGTAGTCACGCCGCCAGCGCGGCCGGCGTGTTCCGGATCGTCTCGAACTCGATGGACGTCAACGTCCCAGCCGTTTGCAGGCGGCGGTGACAGGTCCGCTCGATCCAAATCAGGACGGCGATGCACAGTGGTTCACGGGTGATTCAGGACCGGCGGTCGAGCATGTTCGTCTGCGGAAGATCAGAGCGGCTTGCCATTACGGCGGGTTTCGGTAGAACGTTAGCGAGAGGCGGGACCCGAGTTCTGTGTCCGGGCCCCGCCTCTGTCATTGGTGCGGGCTGGCCCGCTGCGCTTAGGCGCGGCTCGTTGCGGTGTTCTTGCGGCCGCGGGTGAGTAGCAGCGCCAGGGCGATCATGCCGATGCCCAGGAGCAGGTGGAGCCAGTTGTCGGCGTTGTTGAGGGGGACGAAGTTCGCGGGGGAGTCGTGACCGATGGCCAGGCCGTAGACCCACAGGACGAGGTAGATGACACCCCCGTAGAGCAGGTAGGAGCGGGCACCGCTGATGGTGCGGGCCAGTCCGATCCCGGCTGCGCCGAAGAGCAGGTGGACGATGTTGTGCAGGATCGACACCTGGAACAGGCCGAGGAGTTTGGCTTCCGATTCGTGTCCGGCGAACATCATGGTGTCGTAGTCGGAGGTGATGCCGGGGATGAAGCCGAGGATCCCGACGAGCAGGAAGACCGCGCCGACGGCGACGGCTGCTTTCTGGACATTGGTGCGTTCGCCCGTGCGGGGCGTAGGTGCGGTGGTCATGGTTGTTCTCCCAGTTGACGTACGAGTGATTGTTCCGCGGCGCTGATGGTCAGCGGCAGGAACGAGAATCGACCGGCAGAGGTCCACGCCTGATGCGGCGCCACCTGCGGTCAAACCCACAGCGTAGTAATGCGGCCAACTGCGCAGTCCCCAGACGCCCCGTGTCGCTGATTACGATTCAATCAGAATCCGCTGGATCCGCGCTCACGAGGGGACCAGTGCGCCCCTGATCACGCGTCTTTCCCTGTCCAACAATCCGGCCAGGTCTTCGCCCTAGGGCGTGAACGGGGCTACCGATGCGTGGACTGGATGCTCGTTCACGCATCGGCGCCCTCCTCTTCCCCGGGCAGTACAGCCGCCGGGCCACACACCGTTTATCGGACAGTGGCGGCTATGAAGAAGGTAACGGGGTGAAAGGGCCTGTCAGGGAGGTCAGATAGGGGTAGGGGAGGTGCCCGTCAACTGGTGTTTGCCCGGGCACAGGTTATGTGACGGGGCGCATACTGAGTGAATGGAAAGCGCGACAGTTGGGTTGTCATCGGAAGGAGATGAAGCGCAGCAAGAGCAGCACGATCGCTCGGAATATGTGGTCGCTGCCCGGCAGGAATTTGTGAAGTGTCCGAACGTGAGTGGTCTACGGGTGACGAGCGTCGTCGCCGGCCAGGGTTATCTGACCGCACAATTCGAAGGACCGATGGGTGACTTCCGAGGCCCTTACGGCATCATTGTCCGGCTCCCGACAAGCACGCTGGATCCGTTATGGGCTGAACACACCAGTGCGGGGGACAGGACGGTGCAGGGATGGGTTCGCGCCGCGATCATCACCCGGACCCTTCGGGCGCACCGGGACAGCCAGGACGGGGACCGCGGGTATACCCCGGATGATGTGTGGTGGCTCATCGATGACAAGACCACACAACAAGCGCAGATCATCACCACTGACATTCATGGCCGTGGACCGGATATGGACGGCGCAGACACCGGACCCTAGCGTGCCTTCTTCCACTGAGGGAGTTCGCCGCTGCTGATGAGGTGGTCGGCGACGTTCCGGAGTTTCAGGTGGTTGCGCTGGCTGGCCATGGACAGCACGATGAACGCCTGTTCGCCGGTGATCTTGTGCCGTTCCATGAGGATGCCCTTGGCCTGGCCGATGACGTCCCGGGAGTTCACCGCTTCCCGTAGCTGGCGGTTCTTCTCGGCCTCGGCGAACGCGACGGAGGCGTGGGAGGCGACGAGCAGGCCGATGTTCCCTGTTCGCGACAAAGCATTGACCGTGATTCCTTTTTCCTCATGGGCGGCCTGGGCCAGGTCCCCGGTCGTCTGCTGGTTACGGTGATGCGTGGAATCAGGGGAGCAGTCCCGCGTTGAGTTCGGCTTCTGCTTGGTTGGCCAGTGCGTGGAGTTTGTGTTGGTCGTGGCGAGAGAAGTCCCGGGCGGCTTGGTCCATGATGCAGAAGCTGCCGACGAACCATCCGCCCGGGCCGCGTAGGGGGATGCCGGCGTAGAACCGGATGAAGGGTGCGGCCACCACCAGTGGGTTGGTCGAGAAGCGAGGGTCGGACAGTGTGTCGGTGATGATCAGGGGTTCATCCTGCTGGATGGTCACGTTGCACAAAGCGATACTGCGGTCCAGGTGCCGGTGCAGTGGGCCGATGAAAGACTTGAGGTACTGCTGGTCGTCGGCGATCAACGATATGGACGCCGAGCTAACACCGAAGTAGTTCCGAGCGGTACGGGTCAGTCGGTCGAATCGTTCTTCGTCGCCGGAGTCCAGCAGCGCCAGGCGGTGAACGGCCTGAGCACGGTAGTGCTCGTGCGCGGCTGCCGCTCCGGACGCTCGCTGCCTGGCCCCGGTATCCGGTGCCGGCGCCTCTACGGACACGCCAGGTGACGTCCCGGCGTCGTCCTGACGTGGGTGGTCCTTCAAAATGTACGGTCCATCATCTGTCATGTTGTCCTTGACCCAAGTGGTGCCCCCAGCGGCACACACTCGACCGAGTCTGGCAGCACTACATTGGCCGCGCAGATTATTTTCTTCTCGTTTAAGGTCAAGCAAGGCAAGGCCCGATGTGTTAGTTGCCGAGAGTAAGTATAACCGCTATTCGCACGGACCAATGTCCGTAGCACAAGGAGTATTCCTAGCTTGTCTGTGGCTCGTCTGTCTCTTGTCTACGTCGGTGCCATGATGCAGACAGCAAAGGGAGAGGGTGCGCCCAATTTTGGGCGCACCCCCTCCCTCACGTACCAGGTGCTAGTGACCCTTGAAGGCGTCCTTGAGTTTTTCGCCGGCCTGCTTGAGGTCGCTCGCGGTCTGATCGGACTGGCCTTCGGCTTTCAGGCTTTCGTCGCCGGTTGCGTGCCCCGTGGCTTCCTTGCCCTGCCCACCGAGCTTCTGCGCGGCGTTGCTGATCTTGTCATCGAGTCCCATGATGTTCTCCTCGTTCTCTCTTTGGTGGTCATGCGTCGGTCTATTCGGTGGTCGTGTCGGCGAGGTCCGCCAACAGTTCGGGGGGAACCTCCCGCCCCCGGCCGCGGCTGGGGGGATCAGAGAGCGTGGACCAGTTGGCGGTACTGCGGGTTGTCCTGCAGGAAGGCCTGCAGGACAGGGCAGTAGGGGATGGGGGCCAGACGGCGCTTGTGCGCGGCGAGGATGACCTGACGTGCCAGGGGGCCCTCGATGCCGGCTCCTTCGAAAAACTCGTGGATGACGGTGCGATGCAGACGCAACGCGCCGCCTCGCATCGTGTAGCTCACATATCCGGCGAGCATCCCGTCCCTGAAGAATTCAAACCGCCGGTTCATCGTGTTGTCGCGCACCTTGTCCCGAGACAGTGACAGGCCGGGCGTGTTCTGGGCGTGAGTTTCACGTCGCTGAATCTCGGCGTTGACGCGATCGAAGTCATCGGCGGTCCCGTACGGGGGGAAGTCCTTATCCAGGGCCCGGTACAGGGCGTTACTCCAGCGCCGCAGCTGGCGGCTGGTCGCTCTTTGCAGATCGAACGGGATCTCGCCCGGCAGATCCTCCGCCTTCATGGCCCGTTCCCGGATGTGGTGCAATCCGCCCGAGGCCAAGCCGACCAGATCAGCGGAATCCATGGTCTCCAGAGAAGCACCCGGGACCTGGGGGACAGACTCCACCGGGAGGGAAGCTGACGGAAGGGGGACCGCCGGGACCGAGCCCGCAGGGGAGGACTTACTCAGAGGGCTTACGGAAGCTGGAGGGCTCAGGGGAACCGTTGAGGCGTGGGAAGCCGTGAAGTTCAGGGGAGCCGGGGGAATCAGGGGAGCCAGGGACATCGTGGACCTAACCTACTCAAGCCTGCAGGGCCGTTTCTTGACCCTGAAGCCAGCATACGGATTAGCTAGATTCCTGTAAAGCTAGGAAAACTAGATATTTGTTTGGCTTGTCCTCGATTGTTGCTGGACCTTCCGGAACGTGGTTTCCGCGTTCAGAGGCAGGGCGGCTGCGTCGGGAGGGTTAGAGCTGGGCGAGGGTGGCGAGCCCTGTGCGGAAGGCGTGGTGCTGGGCCGTGCTCAGCGCGTTCAGGCCCGTCTCCACGGATGCTTCGAGGTCCTGTCGGAGCCGGTGGTGCAGGGCAGTGCCGGCATGTGTGGGGTGCAGGCAGATCTTCCTGCGGTCAGCGACATTGGGGCGGCGCTCGACCAGGCCGGCGTCCTCCAGCCGGTCGGTGATGACTGTCATGCTGGCCGTCGATATTTCCAGCACATCGGCCAGTACTCGTGGGCTGAAGGCCTCGACGCCGGCGTCGGCCTCGACGATCAGGGCCAGAGCGCGTGCGGCTGTCACATTCAGGTCCACCTGTTCGGCGTGGTCTTTCTCCAGAGCCGTCAGGAAGATGGATACGCGTCTGAGGAGATCGACGATCGGCAAATCATCCGGTGGAGAGAGGAAACGCCTTGTTGTGGTGGCCATAAGCCATGCTTACCACGGACGCCTCTACCAGGGTCCAGCGAAGCTATCCGTCACCCGTCACCCGTCGGTGTGGGTAGGGTTTTCCGCCGGCGGCCGCGGCTCCGACCTGCCCTGCGAGGGGGGCACGTCAGGAAGACTCACGAGCTAGGAAGGCTTAGAGGAGGGGTCGCAGGGGTATGAGGACGGTTTCGGCGAAGCGGGCGGCGGGGTGACGTTTGCTCCACTGGTCGGATTCGATCTTCGTGGAGTTGTCCCGGTCGATGGCGAAGATTTTTTCCATGTTGACGGCGAAGCCTTCGTCCTGGATCTCGAGGTTGGTTTCGTAGTTGAAGCGCAGGCTGAGGCGGTCGATGTTCGCGGTTCCGACGATGGACCATTGACCGTCGATCGTGGCGGTCTTGGCGTGGATCATCGCGTTGCGGTACTGCAGCACGGTGATGCCGGCATCAAGGAGCGAGGAGTAGAAGCCTCTGGAAAGCCAGTCCGCGAGGATGTGGTTGGAGTCTTGCGGGACGATGATCTGCACGTCGACTCCGCGTCGGGCTGCTTCGACGAGGCCGGCAAGGATCCTCTGGTCGGGGATGAAGTACGCGGTCGTCAGGTAGATGTGGTGCCGGGCACGGCTGATCGCATCGAGGTAGACGCTGCGGATCGGGTAGACCAGATCGGCGGGAATGTTGTTGATCGCGACGATGCGCGAGTTCCAATGGACCGGGTTCTGCGGAGATAGTTCGGGGCGTTTGACGGCGAGGTGGTTCCACACCTGGCCGAATGCGTGGCCGAGCTCGAAGGCGGCTGGTCCGACGAGCCGCACATGCGTGTCCCGCCACTGCGTCGCATACAGGGACCCAATGTTGTAGCCGCCGATGAACGCTGTGTCGTTGTCGACCAGGAGGATCTTGCGGTGCGTCAGACCCGTCGCGGCGACCGGACCGTACTGGAGTTTCGGGCCCAGGGCAGGGAAACGGAAAACGTTGACGTCGGGGTGGAAAGTATAAAAGAACGAGGGCACCACCAGGTTCCCGAAGTGATCGTAAATAACGTAGACATCCACGCCTCGGCCGGCTGCTTCGTTGAGCGCGTCGCGGAACGCACAACCTATCTCGTCGTCCTTCCACAGGTACGTCTCGAGGAAGATCCGATTCTCGGCCTTCCGGATGGCATCGAGCATGTCCCGGAAGAGATCCTCACCGTAGGTGTACGTCGTCGTCGCCGTGTCGCCGACCTCGGAAAGGAACGTACCGGGGCGGGGGAACCCGGTGCGCTGGGACCGGTCCTTCTTCTTCAGAGCATCGGCTGTGACAAGGGCCGCGATGACTGCTCCCTGAGCAGCCAGGAACGCTGCTGCACCACGCACCGCCAGACGCCGGAGGGAGGGGACAGACAGATTCTTGGTGGAGCGGACCATGAGCCGAGCCTATCGACACTTCGATCCTCACTTCACGGGACGACGAAAGAAAGCCGAATAGGCGCTTGGGGGCGGCCATTAGGCCGCCGTCCTTGGTCCGGAGGATCGGGCTCTGGTCAGAACCAACGACCGCCGGCTTGAACCCATCAGGTCGTAGCGAGCAACGAGCCGATATTCCTCGCTGCGGTGACTCCAGTTCAAACCGTCCTGGCGGGCCCACCTGAACCTGGCAGGCAACTGATAGTCGACTCATCCCGGCACAGCTCATAGGCGCCTCGGGAAACCACGGCGAGAAGGCCCACGTGCTGTACTGGTGGATCGAGGCCCAGCGCCGGCAGAACGACGCCGGCCATCTCACACAGGACAACCTCGACGCCCTCTGCCAACCTTCGTGAGAACGTGAGCCGCACGGGTCACCTCTGTGTGGTGTCCACAGACGCTCCTCGGCCGGCGCAGGTGTGATTCCCTCCCGGAGGGGCGTGGGGGCGTGGGTGCGCGCAACGGTGGTATCCAGGAGCCCTCCAGCCGTGGTGCCGGCGGAAGAGGCGCCGGAGGGAGGGGCGTCGGAGGCAATCGTTATTCTTATGTTCCTCAGGTCCGGGTTAAGACACTAGCGCCGGGCAATCACGTCGAATGGGTTCCATTGCCATGACCATGTCCAACGACTCGCTCGCGCCCGAGGCCGGCGACGCAGCTGGCGTCGACTACTTCATCGACTGTCCTACCGGCGCAGTCGAGTACTATTTCGGTTCCCCGTCCTTCCACTGGTCCGACGAGCTTTTCCGCATCCACGGGTACGAGCGGGGAGAAGTCGTGCCGACCCTCGACCTCGGACTGGCGCACATCGATCCCGCGGACAGAGACAGGATCCAGGCGTTCTGGGACCGTGTCTCCACGACCAAGGGTCCATCGTCGGCCTACGCGTCGTTGCGCTCCGTCGACGGTCGGGAGCATAAGATCCTGATGACCGCCGACCTCATCCTTGACGGGGACACCCCGATCGGGGTGTGGGGTCTCGTCGTCGACCTGACACGCTCCATCCACGCGGATCGACACAAACTCGCGAACGAAGCCGTCGCGGCGTCCGCCGTCGGCCGGGCGGTCATCGAACAGGCCAAGGGCATCCTCATGGGACGACACGGTGTCACCGCGACAGAGGCGTTCCATCGGATCAGCACCTACAGCCAGAACGCCAACCGCAAAGTCGTCATCATCGCCCAGGACATCATCGACCTCTCCCAGCAACTCCACCGCGGCACACACCCCGGCCTGGACATCAAGACCTCCGGGTTACTGGAACTCCTCACCACAACATCGTAGGCCCAAGGGGATTGCGGGAAAGCAACAAGGTGAACGGTGTGAGGGCCGGCCTGTTCCGGGAGGGGCTGGCCGCCCCCTACTTCACGATTGAAGCAGCAGCGGCAATGACCGATCCTGAGGCGGGAAAACTCGTCTCAAGGCGGAGAAACTCGCCGGTTAGAAGAGGCCTTGCCGAACGGCTGCTCGCTTGGGCCCGGGAGCAGGACGTGAGCTTTGTCGGCCCGGGTGAAGGAACTGTCGATCTCGCCGTCCGGGCCGTGATGGTGTCCGGCCCCTTGGTGAGCGGAGGGCCGGACACCGTCAGGGCACTCATCCAGAGCCGGCTGCTTGACCCATAAGGATAAGTACACTTACTAGTGCACAGTGCCGGTCGGGGTCAGGTCAAACTATCCGATGAGCGCCGGCCAAATGGCGCTCATGTCCCAACGCACCCATGGTTCGTGGTACGTCCGGGAGCGGATCAGTCGGAGCAGTTTGCGGGGGTTGCCTGGTCGTTCAGCGCGAATCGCCGGCCGTGGGAGCAATGATCATTGAGAAGGAGCGGATGTCGGTGGAGTCGGTGGAGTCGGCGGAGATGGTGTCGCTGGTGTATTCGAGTAGGTCGACCCAGGCCTTCGACGACACGGGTCTGGCCGGGTTGTTGGCGGCCAGCCGTCGGAATAATGCGCGCCTGAAGGTGACCGGCATGTTGCTGTATCGCGACGGGCGTTTCCTGCAGGTCCTTGAAGGTCCGACGGGTGTTGTCCTCGATCGGATGTCCGTCATCACTCAGGATCCCCGCCACAGCAATGTACGGGTCCTGTTGCACGAACCGATCAGCGATCGGCAGTTTCCCGACTGGACCATGGCCTACCACACGGTCACCGAACCGACGTCCGATGGCATTCCCGGCTACCGCACCACCTTCACCGAAGTCGAAGACGATGACGACGACGATCCTACCGAGACCATTCGGGCGCTGCGCGAACTCATCCAGTGGTTCCAGGACCGTGCCATCCCGCTGCGATAACGGCTACTCACCACGGGTGCGTCAGGGTGCCGTGCCTACCTGAAGCGACCCTAGGCGAGGGGCGCCCCCTCGAGAGTTGCCAGTGAAGGATCAGAAGCACTGTTCTCGGGCAGCAGGTACTGACGATTTCGGCGCGATCGTGTGCGCGAGTGTGCCATTCGGATCGAAGCGCGGCAATGCCCGTGAGAGGACGTAGCTGCCGCGCCGTAGCGAGGTTGGCCGTCACGAGGCAAGTATGGACGGCGCCGTCACCATGTGCTGCACGGGTGTGCAACCCGCACCCATCCGAAAGACAGCATGCTGACGAATAGTTAGGGTGGTCCCGCAGGTGACTGCGCCGGTGCCGAGTTTTCCGGGTAAGCGATCACCAGTCTAGTTGTTCGTATCAGTATTGATACTGATACCGTTCGGTTATGGTTACTTCTGCTGCTCTTCTGCATCCGGTTCGACTCCGGGTGGTACAGGCGCTTCTGACGGGTGATGGGTTGACGACCCAACAGCTTCACGAGCGGTTGTCGGATGTTCCGATTGCAACCCTGTACCGACATGTGGGGCATTTGGTCACGCACGGGGTGATTGAAGTCAGTGATGAGCAGCAGATTCGGGGGGTGACCGAGAAGACTTACCGGGTCGTTGAAGGACTGGCTAACCCCTCGGCGGAGGAGCTGCGGGCGTTGTCACCGGAGGAACTTGTCACGACCTTCACGATGTTCACCTCCGGGATGATCCGAGACTTCAGTACCTATGTAGATCAGGGCGAGCTTGATCTTGTCGAGGACCGGGTGAGTTTCGCACAGGCCGATTTCTGGGCGACGACGGCCGAGGTCGACGCGTTCTTCGACACTGTCATGGTGGCGTTACGCGAGCTGATGACTCATGAGCAGGGCCAGGGCCGAACACAGCGCGTCCTGACAACCGTATTGATTCCTCGACCGGAAAACGCGGTGCCCAGTGACAACGCCTAACCGCAGGTCGACGGAAATCGTCGCAGAAGCCAAGGACCTGGTGGTCGGGTACGACTGGGCAGTGGTGGGTCCGATCAACGTACGCCTTGGTCCGGGAATTACTGCGCTGCTCGGACGAAACGGGGCGGGTAAGACCACACTGATGCGGACACTGTGCGGGGTAATCCCTGCCGTGTCGGGACGGTGCTCTGTGTTCAACAGGGACGTCAGCGATGGAGCGGCAGTTCGCTCCCGGGTCGGCTACCTCGGTCATGAGCTTGCGCTGGCCAGTGCACTTACGGTGAAGCAGAACCTCGCCTTCTGGCGTGAGGTATGGGAAAGCATCCCCCAGGCCACCTTGATCGATCACAACGACCTCATCGACCGATTCGATCTCACCGCGTTGCTCGGTCAACGGGTCAGGTCGCTGAGCCGCGGTCAACGTCAACGCGTCGAAATGGCTCGCCTGGCCATGACCGATCCCGACTTCGTCGTCCTCGATGAACCGTTAACCGGGTTGGACCCGGTGTACGCGGCGCAAACACGAGAACTCCTGCGCGAGTGGGGTAAGACGCGTACGGTCCTGTATTCCACCCACAGTGTCCCCGAAGCACTGAAACTCGCCGACAGGTTCCTGCTGGTGCAAGGCACAGACCTCATCGACCTCAGCCATGACGATAGCGAAGTCACCGAGCAGATCATCCTCAACCACCTGGAACCAGCCGCATGAATGCCACCCTCACACCGGCTGGCTGCCGGATACGGGCCTTCGCCAAACGAGCATGGATACAGCAGGGAACCATGGCCCTGTGGATCTCCGTCCTCATCGGTGCCGGCTACGGCCTCCTCGTCCTCCTGGCACCAAGTGGCACGGAAACGATGCCCGAGATGAGCGCGATCATAGGCTCCCACACCACTGATCTGGCCGCAGTACTGGGTTCCGACGGCAAGGCGCATCTGATGAGCTCCTACATGCTCGTCATGGCCCCCGCTCTGCTCGGCGCTTTAGTCGGCATCGTCGCGACCCTCACCCTTCCCGGTGTGGTCGCAGACGACGTGAGCGGCGGTGGCATAGAAGTACTCCTTGCCAGTCCCATCCCACGCAGGAACCTGTTCCAGGCCTACCTCGGCGCCGGACTGCTCCTAACGAGCGCCTCCTGGGCTGCAGCCACCCTGAGCTTCGCAGCCGCGGTCACCCTCATCGCACTGCTCACCCAAACAGCAGTGACCATGACAATGCCGTATCTCATGGCCCTTATCGTCCTGCCGCTGTCCATGGGCATCTGGTCGGCAACGATCACCCTCTTCGGGGCACTCCTATACCCGCGTGCCCTCGAGTCCCGCGCAGGCATGAACGGCGGACCCATACGCCTGCTCGCCATCGCCCCCACACTGTTCGCCGTTCCCTCAGTCGTATTCCTCGACCAATGGGTCCTCCCCGTCCTCGGCGCCGCACTCCTTGCAACACTCGCCGCAAGCATCCTCATCACCCACACCACCGCCCGCCGATTCCAAAGCACCCGCATCCTCGGCAACTAACTCAAAACCGAACTCATCCACAAACTCAGACTCGTTAGCCATCATCGACTCATTCAAACCACCCTGGCATGAGCAGCAGAACACCCCTCACGCATGCATCGATGATGCGCCGGGTGTACCGAATGCAGCGTTTCCGGCGCTGGCCGGACGTACCGGTAGGGAATCCTGCACCGGACAGTAGCGTCGCCCATCTAGATGTTTCAGCTGCGACGAACAGGCTGTTGCAACTCGGTCACCCAGTCGGATTGATCCTCTGAAACCGCTCGGACGTATAGTTCCCGGCAGGGGCCTGAGGGGACGAGTCCTCGGGCGAAGATCTCGGCGTGGAGCGCTTGCCAGCTTTCTGCAATGTGCTCCATGGAACCGAGATGGACGCCGCAGACGGCTTTTTCAACAGCGGGCAGTTCGATGATCTCGATGCCGTCGCTGGCTGGTTCTGTGTAGGCGTAGCCGGCGATGATGTGCAGGCCGTCCTCAACCATCTCGTACAGCGCGACTGGCGTCTCCAGTGTTCCACGCTCATCGCCGATGACCTGGGAAACGGCGTCGAAGGAAGGACCCACGACACGTGCGACCTCAGGTTGGCTTGCTACGACCGCTTGGCGGGCGGCGAGGCGGACAGCGGGCAGGGGCTTCTCAATGATCTCGATCTGGGACATGTGGTTCTCTTTCTCGATGAGATGGAGCCGCCGTTGCACATCGACGAGTCGGCCAGCAGCGATCCGGTGTTCCTGCTCCACCTCTGCGCGGCGAACCTGCAACAGAGCTGCTATGCGATCGGACCCCGCGCCCTGGTCAAGAATCGACGAAATGTCGCCAAGGCCGAAGCCGAGCTGGCGCAAGGCAACGATTTGATGCAGGCGCTCGAGTTGAGATGGATCGTAGGACCGGTAGCCGCTGAACTCGTCCACGTGGGCTGGCACGAGTAGACCTGCGGTGTCCCAATGCCGCAGCATCCGATGAGTCACCTGCCCGATCTGCGCGAAAGCTCCGATGGATAACATGTCTCAGTTCTGTCGCCTTCCACAGTGTCAGAGTCAAGTATCGCCCGAATCGCTGTGACCAGGCCGTTTCGCGTTGCCTGGGAGCCCGCCCGGTAGCCGATCGTCGAGCGGGACGGCCAGCGATCTCCTGTCGGTCAGCTCTACTGGTAGAAGGGCAGCTTTTCATTCGCCTCGACCTGGACGACGTCGAGACGCGATTCGGTCAGGAGCGTATCGATTGCCGCATGGTCAGCTCCGATGCCGGCCCAGTGGGGGTCAACATCTGCGGTGATGCACCAAGCCCGGTCCGAGGGCCAGATGAAGGCGGGGCTCGGCATAGGGTGCCCAGTTTCGGCTGACCACGAGTCTTCGACCGCTCCGGAGACTAAGTCTGGGAGCGACACCTTGCAGAGGTAGTACTCACGACCTGGGGTAACCACACGGGGTGTACGCGGTACGGGGGTGGGAAACTGATCCTCGCCCCATCCATCCCACATCAGCAGGTACCCCTCCGTAAGTGAGTTGGCGGACTGCAGCAACACCTCCACCGCGATGCGGACTTGCTCGGACTCGGAGAGGGCGTCATCCGGCAGGGCGCCGTTCTGGCATGCACCCTCGCGTTCAGACTGACCGGCATAAGCCGGATCGGGGATGAACCGTAGTCTCGCGTACGCGGGGAAACCCGTCGGACCTAACGTCACCAGATCCCACCAGCGCTCATCACTCGCCACGATCCACTGTGCGGCCGCAAGATCACTGCACGGAGAAAACATCATCCCTTCATCCTCCTACTCACCAACCACAACGAGTAGAAGGACGTCCGTCCCGCAGCAGGATCCTCCACTGGCCGCCATTGAATCGAACCCACGCGCAATCAATGCTTTTGCGGCTCGTATGAGTCAGGCGGTGAAGCTTCTTCTGAATACCACGCGCGGTCGTGGCGGTATCTGATGGCGCACCCTTTGTAGCCGGCGGGCTCCAGATCGATGTAATCGAGTACGCCATGGTGTGGGCGAAGACCGAAGGACCACCATTGCAGATACCCCTCGGCCGGGTGAGAGTGGTTTTTACCTCCGGTGTCGAACCGTTCTTCGGCAGCCTCGGCATTTGGCGTGATGGTGTCGGCTAGTCGTCCTTCTGTGACAAGTGGGATTCCAGGGAACGCTCGCCCGGCGAAACCTAAGACGAGGGCACGCGAAGGTTCATCACTGATCTTCGTGGGCCTGGGGGATCTAAAGTCCCACAACCAACGCCGGTCTAGGAGCGTTCGGAACTCCTCCGGAGAGAGATTGTTGACCCGATCGATTCCGTGCAAGGGGCAGTAGCTGGAGTACAGGACTTCCTGCTCCTGAAGAGGTAGGTCTTCGTCCTCCGGCTCAGTGCGCAGGTGTTCTTCCCTGCAAATGCATCCGGCCACGTCTTCGGATTTGCCCAGTCCTCCAGGGTGGATGAACCAGGAGGAAGCGGGAAAGGCTGTGATGGGACCTGTGTTGGCAGGTACGTCCCACACGAGATCACCGCCGACAGCTCTGCTGCTGTGATTCGCCCAAAGGACCTCACCCCAGAAAATGATGGCGGCGATGGTGAGGGCGGCCGCGCCTGTACCAATGACGTCGGATACTGAGACGTAGTCCAGTTCCGCATAGGTGTAACCCAACTCAAAGAAGAAGACTATGGTCGTGGCCAGCCATGCCAGGACGGCGCCACCAGAGGTGATCACCGCCCGCCGGACTCGACTTTTGCGTGCTCCGCGGACCGACTCGAGAGCAAGTGCCCCTAGGAGGAGAGGACGATTCGTCCGCGCAAACCCTGCAATCTCACCGATCAGTCGAAGATGCCGCGCTGAGGCAAGAAGCGCTCGAGCTGCCCAGACTCCCAACAGTGCTACCCCTGCCCAAAATACGACTGCGGAGTCGTACCCCTCGATGGTGTGGGGGACAGCAGCAAGGCACAACACCAGCGGCGCGGCGATGATGGCACGTCGATGCAATGCCCATCCGATAAGGACAAAGATCCCGGCGACACTCAGGCTCAGCAGACCAAACAAGTCGACCGCCCGGTAGGCGCCAGTCCACGCGTCATCATCGAGCGTCTCCCAGGCCCGGTCGGCAATGAAGCTGCCAGCGACTGTAAGGACCACAATGAGCCACGGGACGACTCCTGCCCATCGTGCCCGTCCACGAAGAGGCACATCAGCCCAGGCTCCTGCATCAGGCCGGATGACATCAACAACAGCGGTCACTTCGTTGCGCACAACCCTGGCAACTCCTTCAACTCAGCATCACGGGGACCCGGCTAAAAATCCCAGAACGATGCAAGAAGAAGCCCTGCGGTAGCGAGAGATGAGACACGGGGAACTACACCACTCGGAAACTATCAGGCACGCGAGTGAATCCTGAACGCTAGATGAGCCCCACACACGGTTTCAAGCAGCACACTGACCAGCAGCTAGAAGACCGAAGGGCAGCAACCCTCCCTGTGTCCGCAAGCCGGTGGTGAAGAGGCGCACCGACCTTGCACCCGGTGTCACCTGAAATATCTGCCCGGATTGCGTGAAGAGCGCCGTAAACGCGGAGCAACTGACCTTGTTGTCAACCGGTGGAAGCAACATTGTCGGTGAGTAGTCGGGTGAAGACTTCCCGGGGTGTGAGGTAGCCCAGGGTGGCTCTCGGTCGGTCGTTGAGTTCGTCGGCGATGGCGTCGAGGTAGGG
>NZ_JBPKBO010000022.1:0-381006 GCF_051172775.1 Arthrobacter sp. Ld5 | reverse complement strand
GCGGGTGGTCCTCCGCCAGTTGCAGGTGAAGCCGGGCGGCCTGGACACGCAGACCTTCCTGGGCTTCGAAGACCTGGACAAGCGGTGACCCCGTGCCGTCGCCCCCCGCCCCCTACCGTCGCCGCCCCCTCCGCGCCCGGGTGCCCTCGGGAGCCGAGAGCGTCGCCTCGGGTTCCGCGTCCCCTCCGGGCGGATTTCCCGCGCCGCGCCGCGGCACGGTCATGGCGGCAACCTCCTCGAGCCGGGGGTGAAGATGGTCGTCGCCGTCCACCGTCCCCGATTGCCACGACAGGCTGAGGCCGTCCGCGGTGTCCTCGAGTGATGCGAGATTGTTGTCGAACCACGGACCCCTGATGGTCCGCCAGCGGAACGGCGGATCGGGGACCTTCACGGAGCGCGCCACGAGGGCCCCGACGGGTGCCGCCACGGCATAGGAGAGGATGGCGGTGGAGGAGCGCAGCAGCCGGGGCAGCGGATTGCGGATCGGCGAGCAGACCACCTGGAGGATCCGGCTGCCCGCCGTCCGGTCCACTTCCGCGACGTACGAGAAGTGGACGTCTCCCGACAGGAAGGCCACCGTCTCCGGTGCCGGGCCCCGGTTGCCGTCGGCCACGTCCGTCGCCATGCGGGCGACGGCGCGGAAGCTGTTCTGGAAGGCGGCCCAGTGTTCCAGATCCATCCCCTGCCGCAGCTTCTCGCCCAGCCGTGCGCCCCGCGCTCCCCACGCACCCTGTGCGAGGGCCTCGTCCCACGACTCGATGTGATGCAGCCCCAGCGGCAGGAGGAACGGCAGCGACGTTCCCACCAGCAGGTGCCGGAACCCGCCCACCATCCTGGAATCCAGCCAGGCCGTCTCCTCCTCGCTGAGCAGGGCCCGCGCATCGGGTGTCAGCACGCGGGATACGCGGGAGTCGACGACGATCAGGCGCGTGTCATCGAAGTCGCGGCAGTAGCTCCAGCGGTAGCTGGCCGGGTCCTTGTCCGCCCGATCGGCGAAGGCGTCGAGCTCCTCGCTCAGGTCGATCTCGGCGGCGTCGTGATGGTTGACGATCCGTTGCCACATGCGGTCCTCGGCGCGCTCGTCCGGCGACAGGTTGCCCAGGTGCTGGTACACCCAGTACGACGCCAGACCCGCGACGATCCGGTCCTGCCACCAGGAGGTGGCCTCCATCTCCTGCTTCCAGGAGGTGGAGGCGTTCCAGTCGTCGCGGATGTCGTGGTCGTCGAAGATCATGGCGCTGGGAAGGGTGGACAGCAACCAGCGGTTGGCGCCGTCGGACCAGGCAAGTTTGTACAGGTGGGCGTACTCCTCGTAGTCCTTGAGCTCGGCGCCGGGTTCCTCCTCGATGTCCCTCCGCCCGCGGATGAACTGCTGCATCTCGTCACTGGTGGAATCCGCGTACACCTGATCGCCGAGGAAGAGCATCAGGTCGGGTCGCGGTGACCTGTCGTCCCCTGCCCGGTCGAGCGCATAGGCACGCATGGCGTCGACGCCGTGGGTGCGGTTGCCCTCCCTGGTGTGGGGGACACTGGTGCGGCAGGACCCGAAGGCCAGCCGCAGGGGCGTCCCCGGGGTGCGTGTCGCAATGCTCGACGGCGGGAACCCGGGAACCGGCTCAGGGTCCGGCCAGGCCTGGTGTCCATCGATCTCCACCGTGTAGGCGGTGACGCTTCCCGGCTCGAGTCCGTCCACCTCGACGAGCGCGTAATGGTGGCCGTGGACCGCGAACGTGCGTGCCTCCCAGGATCGCCCGGCAGCCCGGACGGCCACACGTGCCGCTGCGCCGACCTCCACCCAGATACTCGCCGAGGTTGCGTCGACATATCGCAGGATGGGGCCAAGAACGAGGGACGTCGGTGTCATACGTATGTTCTACCCTTCTACCCGTCGGTCCGCAGGTCGATGTTGGAGAACGTGCCGTAGTCGTCGAGACCCGAGGCAAGGCGGAACTGATGCTCCGGCGACGTGGAACGATCCCTCTGCAACACTGGGGCCATGGTGCGTGAGCTCGCTGGGTGGCAGGAAGCGGCTGTGGCGGATTCCCTGATCCGGGTGAGCCTGTTCGAGCCCGTCGCGGTGATCCGGCGTCGAGGGGCGCCGGATCGGGTGGTCACCTGGGCTGACCTTCCGATCGGCAGGATCAATCCCACCATCCAGGTGACGGCCGCTTCCGGTGGAGCATGGGTCCTCTACACGCCGGCGACGGCGGATGAGGTGATGGAACGCGACGGAACCTCATCGCGGGTAGGATCGACGGCCATCCATATCTCCCCGTCGGGCGACGTCGTCCGTTTTCTGGACCTCATGAATGTTCATCTCTTGGGGTCCACCCGACATGGCCTGTGGCTTTGGTCAGGTCACTGGGACGTGAACACCACCGCGGACTGGCTGAGGGTGCGTGAGCTTCTGGTCCTCGACGCCGGCGGAGCGACGAACCCCACGAGCATCGATCGGATGCCGCTGATGGCCTTCGACGACGGGTCATCGCCACACCTGGTGGTGTATGCCTCGGCACCGGAGGAACTCCTCGACGCGTACGGTGGCACCGAACACACCTACCGGTGCCTGCAGATCGATCTGCCTGCCGGCGACCTTCCTGCCGCGCTTCGGATCGGAGCACAACCCTCCACCCCGATTGAAGCGACAAGCATTCCAGGGTGGTCCGAGGATGCCGCCCCTGCGACGTATCCCCTCGCTGCGGGGGATCCACGTGCGCGGTGGGACCTGGTCGATCTTCCGGCGGAGCAAAGGGAAGCAGCCGTGGATGCTGTCTGCGCCGAGTTCGCCGATCTGGACGCGTACTGGCGGACGCCCGCCGGAAACACGTCGCCCCTCGCGGACGGTGTGACGGATACCCGCGTCGACATCATCGGGCGATGGCCCGAGACGCGAGTCGAGGTGAGCTTCGCCCACCCTCACTTCCCGCAGGGTCGACTACGGAGAACCTACCGTGTGTTCGACGACGCCGGGCGCGTCAGGTCGGTGCACTACGCCGCGATCCATCTCATGGAAGACCTCGACACCGGAGCTCTGCCACCGGTCGGCAACCCCCGCAACGCCGTCCTGGACATCTGACATCACGCATCAATCCATCCCCTGTCGGGGCTCTCACCCGGTAGCGAGATCGGTCGAGGCAGACCAGCACGGGGCCGCACCCGTGGGTGGCTGAGAGCCCAGGATCAACTTCCCGAGTGGGAAGGGGTGCTGATCGAGACATCGTCCGGGAAGTTCGAGCTGTCCCACGGAGTCACCCGCGACACCCGGGAGGAGATCGCGGCGTCGTTCGTCGTCGGCGCCGAGTACGACGTCGAGACCGGCTGGTTCTCACGCGTGGTGATGATCGGCCTCCTCGACGAGATCGGTTCGATACGGGACTACGGGCTGGTCACTCCGTGATGACCATCGGGATCGGAACGAGCAGCGCCAGCAGCTAGGATCCAGGAATGACCCGAGGAAGGGGACGGGAGAATTGATGAGCGAGATCGCGAACCCTGATGCCGCGGATGAGTCCGTCTCTGAGGGACTCGGGGATACCGCATGACCAGCACGCCGCGCACCGTCGAAGCCGTCCGGGACGAGATCATCGCCGCCATCGCCGAGGTTCGCGCTGCCGCACTGCTGGGTCAGGATGAGCAGCGGGCCCATACGGCCGACCGGCTCGACGGACTGTTCGCAAACGTCACGGATCGGCGAGGTCTCCGCGAAGCTTCCGCGCGGGCGCTCAGTTTCTACCGCGGCGGGGCAGGCTCATTCCGCGACGTCGGTTATGCGGCTGCAGGGCACGCCGTCGACCGTCTGCATGCTGCCCTGCGGCGTGGCCGGTCCTGGTTCCTGCGGAACTCCTGACCGACTCGTGAGGGCCCGGGACGGGCAGGGGAGCTGCGGCAAGGTCCTGCTGAAGTGGCATACTCGCGGTTCAGAGTACGCCCGTAGAAGGAGTTCCGGTGTCCCGACCACTCGAAGAGGGCCCGTTCTTCCATGGCACGGTGGCGGATCTGAAGGTGGGCGATCTGCTCACGGCGGGCCGCCGATCGAACTACCGTCCCGAGATCATGATGAACCACATCTACTTCACAGCGCTCGCTGCCGGCGCCGGCCTCGCCGCGGAGCTCGCCGCGGAACTCGCAGAAGGGTGCGTCGCCACTCCACGGGTGTATGTGGTCGAACCCGTCGGACCGTTCGAGGACGACCCGAACGTGACCGACAAGAAGTTCCCTGGTAACCCCACGCGGTCGTACCGCAGCAGCCACCCGCTGCGCATTGTCGGCGAGATCACCGAGTGGACCCGATTGACACCCGAACAGTTGCAGACCTGGCGGGACCGGTTATCGGTGCTCCTCTCGAGCGAAAAAGGCGAGATCATCAACTGAGGTCCGCCGGGTCGTGCACGGATACTTCCGGCCGTGTTGCAAGGATGGATGCATGCGGACGGAATCTGGGATGCGGGATCGTCTTCGGCAGTCCTTCCGATGGCGAGGGGACCGGACCGATCCGGACTTCCGGGCCGATGTGACCGGATGGTGGCGCAGCCCGGACACACTCCTGTCGCTCGGTCCGGGTCTCGCGGCACTCTTCCCTGACGTGGTACCGACCGTCGTCATGGGTACCGAGTCCCATGGCAGCTTGCTCGGCGTCCTCACGGCACAGCACCTGGGTATCGGTTTCGCGGAAGTGCGGAAGGATCCTGGACGGGCGGCCGACAGCGATGCCTGGTGGGAGGTGTCGAGTGGACCCGACTACCTCGACCGGAATCTGCGACTCGGGCTGCGCCGCTCACTGTTGAAGGCCGGGGACAGGGTCCTCTTCGTGGATGACTGGATCGCCACCGGCGCCCAGGCAGAGGCGTGCCACGCCCTCGTCGAGATGAGTGGCGCGACCTGGACCGGCGCCGCGGTCGTCGTCGACGGGCTGGAGAGAACGTCCCTACGACGGAAGCTCCAGGTCAGATCGATGCTGAACGTCCGAGAGCTCTGACCCGACGGGACACGCTCTGTCCGGCAGGCGGATCGCCTGCCGCACCCTCAGATGCTCGAAGTCCCCAAGTGCCCGTCCCGCCATGTACATCGTCGGTCCGATTCTCTAGTGTCGGTCGTCAGTCGCCATGTCCGGTGATCCGATGCCGATGAACGACACGCTCCAGGAGGTCCCATGTCCCTCGTCCGGGTCCACAACTTCTCCGTCTCCCTCGACGGCTTCGCCACCGGCGAAGGGCAGACACTCGATGCCCCGTTCGGTCACGCGGGCTCACGGCTCATGGAGTGGGCGATCGGCACCCGCACCTTCCGCGAGATGGGCCTCAGCGGGGACGCGGAGGCCTCCTTCGGCGTCGACGATGCGTTCGCGAGCGCGTGGGGGCCCGGGATCGGCGTGGAGATCATGGGCCGCAACAAGTTCGGACCCCAGCGTGGGCCCTGGAAGGACGAGGAGTGGAGGGGCTGGTGGGGCGAGAACCCCGTGTTCCACACCCCCGTCGTCGTCCTGACGCATCATCCCCGGCCCGTCCTCGAGATGGACGGCGGGACGAGCTTCCACTTCGTCGACGCCGACCCCGCCGCCGCGCTGGAGCAGGCCCGCGCCCTGGCCGACGGCCTCGACGTGCGGATCGGCGGCGGCGCCGTCACGATCCGGCAGTTCCTCGCGGCCGACCTCGTCGACCACCTGCACGTCGTCGTCGTGCCGATCGTCCTGGGCCGGGGCGAACGCCTGTGGGACGGCCTCGAGGGGCTGGAGGAACGCTTCGACGTCGAGGTGACACCCTCCCCGACGGGGGTCGTGCACCTGGTCCTCACACGCCGGCCGACCCGGTAGGCCCGGGAAGCCGAGGATCAGGCGCCGAATCGCGGCGGCCGCTTCTCCCGGAACGCCTCGAGGCCCTCGCGATAGTCGTCGGAGACCCCGAGCACGCCCTGGACCTCGTTCTCGTCGCCGATGGCCTGCCACAGTCCGAGGCGCTCGTCGCGGATCCGTGCGACGAGGCGCTTCGAGGCGACCAGCGCCGGCAGCGGACCGGCCGCCGCCCGCGCGGCCTTCGACCGGGTGAACTCGAGCAGGTCCCCGGCAGGCACGGCGCGGCTGAAGAGTCCGCCGGCCACCGCCTCCGTGCCCGTCATGAGGTCTCCCGTGTACATGAGGTCCAGCGCCCGGTGCGGGCCGAGCCGTTCCGTGAACAGCCAGTGCCCCCCGGAATCCAGCACCAGCCCGAGCGCGGCGAACGGCGAGCCGATCTTCGCGGTCTCCGCGACGTACACCACGTCCGTCGCGAGCAGCAGGCCCAGTCCGACGCCGAGGCACGCGCCCTGCGCGGCCGCGAAGGTCGGTGCGGGGAAGTCCGCCATCTTCCGCAGCAGCGGGGTGAGCGTGGCGTCGAGGAACCCGAAGGCGTCGTCGGCGCCCGGCTGGACGGAGCCGAGGTCCCGGCCCGCACAGAACGCGCGTCCCTCCCCCCGCAGCACGAGCGCGCGGACGGTGCCCTCCTGCACGCCGGCCGCAGCGGCGTCGTACGCGGCGGAGAGTTCGGCGAGCGCCTGCCCGTCGACGGCGTTGAGCCGGTACGGCGCGTCCAGCACCACCTCGGCGATGCCGTTCTCGATGCCGAGGCGGATCATGCCCGCGGAGGGGCCGCCGGCCGACGGCGTGGTCGTGGAGGGGGTGGTCATGGCTGCCTCTCAGGCGTCGTAGTCGACGGCGACGGCGTCGCTGGTGGGGTGGGCCTGGCAGGTGAGGACGTACCCGGCGGCCAGCTCGTCGGGTTCGAGGGCGTAGTTCTCCTCCATGGCCACCGTGCCCTGGACGACTTTCGCACGACAAGTCCCGCACACCCCGCCGGCGCACGCGAACGGCACGTCGGGCCGCACCCTGAGGGCTGCGTTGAGGATGGACTCGCGGGCGTGGGTGGGGCTCTGCACGGAGCCCTGCAGCCCGTCCAGGTTGAAGGAGATGGTGTAGTTGTCCCCGTCGTCCGCGGGCACCACGGGGCGTCCGTGGCTGCCCTCCGGTCGGGTGGGCTCGCCGGTGGTGAACAGTTCGAAGCGCACCCTGTCGGCAGGCACACCGCGTTCGGCGAGGACGTCCCGGCACAGCTGCACCAGCTCGAACGGTCCGCAGAGGAACCACTCGTCCACCCGGTCGGTGTCGATGACCGTGCCGAGCAGCGCCTCGAGCTTCTCGGCGTCGATCCGGCCCGAGAGCAGCGGCGAGATGCGCTGCTCGCGGGACAGGACGTGGTGCAGCGCGAAGCGCGCGGGGTAGCGGTCCTTGAGGTCGGCGAGCTCCTCGAGGAACATGACGTCCATCGCGGCCCGGTTCGCGTAGACGAGGTCGAAGCGCACGTCCGGACCGGCGGCGAGCATGGACCGGGCGATCGCGATCACCGGGGTGATGCCGGATCCGGCGGCGACGGCGACGAGGGAGACGGGTTCCTCCCCCGGCGTCGTGCGTGGGGTGAACTGGCCCAGCGGGCTCATGGCCTCGAGCGTGTCCCCCGCTTTCAGGGATTCGTTGGCCCAGGTGGAGAAGACGCCGCCGAGGTCGCGCTTCACGGCCACGCGCAGCTCGCCCGGGCGCGGGTCGGCGCAGATCGAGTAGCTGCGGCGGACCTCCCGGGGCACGCCGTCGACGTCGAGGGTGGCGCGCAGCGCGACGTACTGGCCGGGCAGGTACCCGAAGGCGTCCTGCAGGTGGGGAGGGATCTCGAGGGTGACCTCGACGGCGTCGTCCGTCAGCCGGCGGACGCTGCGGACGGTGAGCGTGTGGAAGGCGCTCCGCCGCTTGGTGGAGGGGGCGAGGACAACGGCCATCAATGCACCTTGAAGTAGTCGAAGGGTTCCCTGCAGTCGTTGCACACGTACAGCGCCTTGCAGGAGGTGGACCCGAAGCGGGTCAGTTCGCGGGTGTTCAGGGACGAGCACTGGGGGCACTTGACGCTCAGGCCGATGCGCACCGGCCCGGCAGCAGCCTTGCCCGTGGGCGGCGCGATCCCGTACTGGGCGAGCTTCGCCTTGCCGTCGTCGCTGAGCCAGTCCGTGGTCCAGGCGGGCGAGAGCACGAGCCGGACGGCCACGTCGTCGTACCCCGCCGCGTGCAGTGCCGCGGTGACGTCGTCGCGGATGGCGTCCATGGCCGGGCAACCCGAGTAGGTGGGCGTGATGGCGACCTCCACCCGGCCCGACGGCGCCACACGGGCCTCGCGCAGCACCCCGAGGTCCTCGATGGTGAGGACCGGGATTTCCGGGTCGCAGACCGTCGCCGCGACGTCCCAGGCCGCCGCGTCGGGGGCCGCCGAGGGCCGCAGGTCCATGCCCGTCACCATGCCGCGCTCACCGGGAGCCCCTCACCACGACGCCCCGGGATGTTCGCGGGCGAGGACCTGCATCTCGGCGAGCAGGTACCCGAGGTGCTCGCTGTGGCGTCCGAGGCGCCCACCACCGACGGCGCCCGGCACCGCGGGGACCTCGAGTCCGGCCTCGGCGAGGACCGCGCCGACGGCGTCGTCGAAGGGTGCACGCAGCGCGCTCGGGCGCACACCGGCGTCGCCCACCTCGTCGATGAGCGGGTAATCGGTGAACAGTTCCTCCACGTAGGGCCAGGTGAGCCGGAGTCCGGCGATCATCCTGCGGCGCGACTCCTCCGTGCCGAGCGCGAGGCGCAGCACCCACTGGGTGGCGTGGTCCCGGTGGTAGTCGACCTCCTTGACGGCCTTCGCGGCGATCGCGGCGATCGTCGGGTCGCTCGAGTGGACGAGGCGGGAGTAGAGCTCCCACTGGTAGAGCGAGACGACGAACTGCCGGGCGATGGTGCGCGCGAAGTCCCCGTTGGGCTGCTCGACGAGGTGCACCGAGCGGAACTCGGGCTCGCGGCGGAAGTAGGCGAGGTCGTCCTCGGTCCTGTCCCAGGCGCGGCCGGCGTAGGTCAGGAAGGACCGCGCGTGGCCGATCTGGTCCAGCGCGATGTTGGCGAGCGCCACGTCCTCCTCGAGTTCGGGGGCCCGGGAGATCCACCAGCCGAGACGCTGCGCGAGGATCAGGGCATCGTCGCCGAGCCCGAGTGCGTACAGGGCGACGGCGTCGCCGGGCTTCTCCTCCTGCAGGGCGATGTCCTCGGGCCGCAGCGCGTTGCCCGGGGTGATGCGAGTGGCACTGGCGTTCGCCTCGCTCACAGGTGCTTCACCCCCTCGCTCTTCGTGTAGTACGTGGCGTGCCGGTAGTCCTTGCCCTGGGGCGACTCGAAGAAGGCGTCCTTCGCGTCCGGATCGCTCGTGATGATCGACGACGCCGGGACCACCCACAGGCTCACGCCCTCGTTGCGGCGCGTGTACAGGTCCCGCGCGTTCCGGACGGCCATCTCGGCGTCGGGCGCGTGCAGGGATCCGGCGTGCACGTGGGACAGGCCGCGCGAGGAACGCACGAACACCTCCCAGAGCGGCCAGGCCGCGCGGTCCTCGTGGAGACCGGACGACGGTGCCGTCGCGCCGTCGTCGCCCGTGGTCGATCCGCCGGTCATCTAGGCCACCTTCGTCGTCGTGCGCTTCGCGGCCTGCCGGGCGGCGTACGCCGAGGCGGCGTCGCGGACCCAGGCGCCGTCCTCGTGGGCTTCCCGGCGCCGTTCCAGGCGCTGCGCGTTGCAGGGGCCGCGGCCGGCGAGGACTTCCTTGAACTCGTTCCAGTCGAGGGGGCCGTGCTCCCACCGGCCGGTCTCCTCGTCGAAGCGGACGTCCTTGTCCGGCAGCTCGAGCCCGAGGACCCTGATCTGCTCGACGACCATGCCGACGAACCGGGAGCGCAGCTCGTCGTTGGAGAAACGCTTGATCTTCCATTCCATGGACTTCTGCGAATTCGGCGAGTCCTCGTCCGGCGGGCCGAACATCATCAGCGACGGCGCGTACCACCGGTCGACGGCGTCCTGGGCCATGGCGCGCTGCTCGGGGGTACCGTTGGCCAGCTCGAGCAGGATCTCGAAGCCCTGCCGCTGGTGGAACGACTCCTCCTTGCAGATGCGGACCATCGCGCGCCCGTACGGGCCGTAGGAGGCACGGCAGAGGGGCACCTGGTTGCAGATGGCGGCTCCGTCCACGAGCCAGCCGATGGCTCCGATGTCCGCCCAGGTCAGCACGGGGTAGTTGAAGATGCTCGAGTAGCGTGCCTTGCCGGCGATGAGGTCCTCGGTCATCTGCTCCCGCGGGGTGCCGAGGGTCTCCGCGGCGGAGTACAGGTAGAGCCCGTGCCCGGCCTCGTCCTGGACCTTGGCCATGAGCACGGCCTTGCGCTTCAGGGACGGTGCGCGCGTGATCCAGTTCGCCTCCGGCTGCATGCCGATGATCTCGGAGTGCGCGTGCTGGGAGATCTGGCGGGTCAGGGATTTGCGGTAGTCCGCGGGCATCCAGTCGCGCGGTTCGATGCGGGAGTCCTGACTGATGAGGTCGTTGAAGACCTTCTCGCCGTCGGCGTCGTGGTCCGCGCGGGTATCGATCGCTGTAGCCGTCATGGTGCCTGCCTCGCTCGTCCGGACGCCCGGTTTAATTACCGACCGTTCGTTCAGTATAGGGAGCGTGCGTGAGGACAGTCAACGGTCGGGCGGGCGGGTTCCGGGCGGCGGGAGGGGCGCGATCCCCCGGGGGCGGGCTGGGGAGCCGGGTATCAGCCGACCCGGGCGAGTGGCGCGTCCCTACTGTCCTGGCTCCCGGCCAGGATTTCCCGCAGCGCCCGGGCAGGGGCGTTCTCCGTGGCCCCGGAGGAGAGTTGGGCGTTCATCCATGCGGCGAGCCGCCTCTCGCCGGCGGAAGCGGGGGACGAGAGCGAGGGCAGCCGGCCCTCGTCCTCGAGGAACTCGGAGATGCTGTCGACCTTCAGCCAGGCCGCCCCGGTGCGCTGGTGCTCGACCGTCTCCTCGGAGAGGAGCCCGGCTTCGCAGAGCTTCGCGCGGTGTGCGGGCGTCAGCCGGCCGGCACGCGCGGCCTTGCGCTGTTCGTCGAGCCACATCGCCAGCCGGTGCTCACCCGGCGTGGGCGCCCTGAAGTACGGATCCCGCCCCTCGCTGTCACGGAAGGCGATGAGTGCCCGCAGGCGGAGGTCCCAGGAGGTGGTCAGCATGGGAACGCCCTTTCGAGGAAAGCAGGTGAGAGTAATAAGGCTACTACTTACTAGGCAGGCTAACTATCACCCGTTGGGGTGATCTTTCGTTCGCGCGGTGGCGCTCGACCGACCGGTCGGTCATGCAAAGATGGGCGCATGACCGTCGATGGATCCCGCCCTGCCGCCACCCGGCGCGGACGCCCCGGATACGACCAGCAGTCGGTCCTCGCGGTCGCGGTCGCGGCCTTCAACCGGCACGGCTACGAGGCGACCTCGATGGGGATGCTCGCCGAGGAACTCGGCATCAGCAAGTCGGCGATCTACCACCACGTGCCGTCGAAGGGCGACCTCCTGCGCCTGGCCCTCGACCACGCACTGGGCGGCCTGGAAGCCGTGCTGCAGGATCCGCGCTCGCACAGCGGCCCCGCAGATGTCCGGCTCGAATTCGTGCTGCGGGGGACCATCGCCGTCCTGACCGAACGGCTCCCCTTCGTCACGCTGCTGCTGCGGCTGCGCGGCAACACGGAGGTCGAGCGTGAGGCCCTGGAGCGGCGCCGCACCTTCGACCGCGAGGTGGCGGCGCTGGTGGATGCCGCGCGGCACGAGGGCTCCATCCGGAAGGACATCGACCCGAGGACCACCACGCGCCTGATCTTCGGCACCATCAACTCCATCGTCGAGTGGTACAAGCCGGGCGGGCCGTTGACCGCGGAGAAGCTCTCCGACGACGTCATCCACATGGTGTTCGACGGCCTGCACCGCCGCTGACGAGCCGGGTCGCTGGGGATCCCCCTGCGCAGCACCGTCACGTGGGCATGGTCGGACATTCCCACTCCGCGCCGCCGCGCAGGGGGACGAGGCCCGTCCACATACCGATGCCCGCCCCCGCTCGGGCCCACGGGTGGGAGATCCTGCTGCCATGGATGTACTGACCGCGCTGACGGCAACGGGCGTCGACCACGGCCGGGGTGTCGAGGGGGAAGGTCTCCTGGTACACCGGGCCGCCCTGCCGATCCCGACGCCGGCCGTGTGCCTGCAGTGCGTCCGCTGCCTGCCCGAGCTCGACGCCCTGTGCATCGTCGAGTCCGCCGTCGTCCTCGGCTTCGTACTCCTCTCCGACCTGCGCACAGAAGCCGGGCGCCGCAACGCGGCGGCACTCCGGCGCATCCTGGACCTCCTCGATCCGCACTCCGAATCGATTCTCGAGACCGTTGCGCGCTATCACCTGCGCCGAGCCGGGTACCAGGTCGCTTCGCAGGTACATGTCCCCGGGGTGGGGCGCCTCGACCTCATGGTCGACGGCATCCTGGGCATCGAGGCGGACGGTCGGCAGTACCACAGCGGCCAAGGCGAGTTCGAGGAGGACCGCCGGCGCTGGAACCTGCTCACCACCCGGGGCGTGCCGGTCCTGCGCGTGACCCATGCCCTGCTGACCCGCCGGCCGGACCACTTCCTGGCCCTCGTGCGGCACGCCGTCGCCGCGCACCGACCCCGAGGCTGAGGGCGTCCCCGGTGCCGAGCCTCCCGGAACGCACGCCCGTGGAGTGGGAATGTTCGAACACTCCCACTCGGTCCGGGCGTGCAGTGGGATCAGCGGGCGGGAAGCGCCGCTACTTCCGCACGAGGGTGAGGACGTCGTAGGTCGCCACGATCTCGTCGTCCTGGTTGTGCAGGACGGCGTCCCAGGCCACCTCCCCGTACTCATCCGTCTCACGCGGCGTGATGCGCTTGGCCGTCAGGGTCACGCGGATGGAGTCCCCTGCCGCGACCGGCGTGATGAACCGTAGGTTCTCCAGCCCGTAATTGGCCAGCACCGGACCGGGCGCAGGGTCCACGAACAGGCCGGCGGCCCAGGACAGCAGCAGGTACCCGTGGGCCACGATCCCCGGGAAGAACGGGTTCGCGGCCGCCGCGTCCTCGTCGGTGTGCGCGTAGAAGGTGTCCCCCGTGGTCTCCGCGAAGGCCTCGATGTCCTCCAGCGTCACGCGGCGCAGCTCCGACCGCACGGCGTCCCCGATGCGCAGCGTCGCCAGGTCCTTCCGGAACGGGTGGGTGTCCTCGAATCGGCGGTCCGCGCCGGTGTGCCACTCCCCCGTGATGCTCGTGAGCATGTTCGGCGAGCCCTGCACGGCGGTGCGCTGCATGTGGTGCAGCACCGAGCGCATGCCGCCGAGCTCCTCGCCGCCGCCCGCACGGCCGGGACCGCCGTGCACGAGGTGCGGGACCGGCGACCCGTGGCCCGTGGAGCTGCGGGCGTCCTCGCGGTTCAGGATGAGGACGCGGCCGTGGTGCGCGGCGATCCCGAGCACGAGCTCCTGGGCCACCGCCGGGTCGTTGGTGCACACCGTGGCGACGAGGGAGCCCGAGCCGAGGGCGGCCAGGTGGACGGCGTGCGCGAGGTCCTCGTAGCCGATGACGGACGCGACCGGCCCGAAGGCCTCCACCGAGTGCAGGGCGCCGGCCTCGACGTCCTGCCAGGTGAGCAGCACCGGTTCCATGAACGCGCCGTCGGGGGCCTTCCCGGAGGTGTTGTCGGCGAGGACGACGTCGGGCGCGTCCAGCGAGCCGAAGGCCAGGGAGGCGCCGCCGTCGAGCAGTTCACGCACGGCGTCCTGCACGCCCTCGAGCTGCGCGAGCGAGGCCAGCGCGCCCATGGTGACGCCGTCGGCGCGCGGGTCGCCCAGTGTCACCCGCGAGCGGATCCGTTCGCCGGCGGCGCGCACGACGTCGTCGACCAGCGCCTCGGGCACGATGGACCGGCGGATGCTCGTGCACTTCTGCCCGGCCTTGACGGTCATCTCGGTGACCAGGGACCTGATGAAGGCCTCGAACTCGGGGGTGCCCGGCACGGCGTCCGGTCCGAGGATGGCGGCGTTCAGGGAGTCGGTCTCGCACGTGAAGCGGACGCCGCCGCGCTCGACGGACGGGTGGGACTTCAGGTGGTTCGCGGTGGACGCCGAGCCGGTGAAGGACACGAGGTCGCGGTAGTCGAGGTGGTCGAGGATGTCGCGGGCCGGTCCGGAGACGAGCTGCAGGGAACCCTCCGGGAGGATCGCGGAGCCGATGATGAGCTTCACGACGGCGGCGGTCAGGAATCCGGTGGGCGTCGCCGGCTTCACGATGGTGGGGACCCCGGCGAGGAATGCGGGGGCGAGCTTCTCGAGCATCCCCCACACCGGGAAGTTGAACGCGTTGATCTGCACCGCGACGCCGGGGATGCGCGTCTGGATGTGCGTGCCGAGGAAGCACCCGTCCTTCGACAGCACCTCGGGCGGGCCGTCCACGATCACGTGCGAGTTCGGCAGCTCGCGGCGTCCCTTGGACCCGAACGTGAAGAGCACGCCGATGCCGCCGTCGATGTCGACCATGGAGTCGACCCTCGTGGCGCCGGTCTTCGCCGACAGCTCGTACAGCGGCTCGCGCTGCGCGTTCAGGTACTGCGCGAGTTCCTTGAGCTTCAGCGCGCGCTCGTGGAAGGTGAACCGCCCGAGGGCCGCCTGGCCCGTGGTTCGCGCGAACCGGACGGCCGCGGCGGTGTCGATCCCTGCGGTGCTGACGAGGGCGAGGTCCTCGCCGGTGCTGGCGTCGCGCACCACGGTGCCGTCGCCCTCCGCGGCGGTCCGCTCGGGTGTCCACCAGGCGTCCTCGAGGAAGCTGGGGACGACGTCGATCTGTACTCGTTCCGGGGCGGTGGTCATGGTCCGCTCACCTTTCACTGGTGCTGCCGGGATGGGCGCTGGGGTTCGGTCGGGTCGGTCAGGGGGCGGGCGACGGCGGGGCGTCGTCCCAGGCGAAGAAGCCGCGACCGCTCTTGCGGCCCAGCTCGCCGCGCGCGACCTTCTCGCGGAGGATCGCGGGCGGGTCGAAGCGCGGCCCGAGGGTGGACGCCAGGTACTCGGCGATGCCGAGGCGGACGTCGAGGCCCACGAGGTCCGTGGTGCGCAGCGGGCCCACCGGGTGCCGGTAGCCGAGCACCATCGCCGCGTCGATGTCCTCGGCGGTCGCGACGCCCTCCTCGAGCATGCGCATCGCCTCCAGCGCGATGGCCACGCCGAGCCGCGAGCTCGCGAAGCCCGGTGAATCACGCACGACGACGGGCGTCTTGCCGAGGGCCGCCGCCCAGGACCGGGCGGCCCGCTCGAGCGCGTCCGCGGTCTCCGTGCCGAGGACCACCTCGATCAGGGCCGAGGCCGGGACGGGGTTGAAGAAGTGGAGCCCGCAGAACCGCGCGGGACGCCGCAGGGCGTCGGCGAGCGCGTCGACGGACAGGGAGGAGGTGTTCGTCGCGAGCCAGGCGCCGTCGTCGAGCACGTCCTCGACGGCCCGCAGCGCCTGCCGCTTCAGGGCGGGATCCTCCGGCACGGCCTCCACCACGAGGCCGCAGCCGCCGAAGTCCGCGTAGTCCGTCGACACCGAGACGCGGGCCTCGAGGTCCGCGAGCGGGGACGCCGTCGTCCCGCGCTCGACGCTGTGGGCGAGGGCCCGGGTGACGCGGTCGAGCCCGGCCTGCGCCGCGGCGTCGTCCCGTTCGACGACGACGACGCTCGACCCGGCGAGGCAGAATGCGTGGGCGATGCCGGCGCCCATGCGCCCACCGCCCAGGACGCCGACGCGCGCCGGGACACCCGCGGGAATGCTGGTGGGGTCGGTGCTCATGAGTCCTTCTTCCGGTCGAGGAACCGCTGCATGCGGTCGAACTTCGCGTCGGACTCGAAGAGGACGGACTGCGCCAGCTGGTCGATCACCGGGTGCGCGTCCCGGGGTGCGTGGAAGACGCTCTTGGTGATGCGGACGGCGAGCGGGTCCTGCCGCGCGATGCGGTCGGCGAGCGCGTGGGCCGCCGGCAGGAGGTCGTCCGGCGCGTGGATCCCGGTGATGAGGCGGGCCTCCAGGGCCTCCTCGGCGGTGAGGATGCGCCCGGCGAGGAGGATCTCCAGGGCGAGGGGCTCCCCCACAAGCTCCTTGAGCCGCCAGGTGGCGCCCGCGGCGGGCAGGATGCCGAGGCCGGTCTCCGGGTTGCCGATCTTCAGGCGCGGCGTCCCCAGCCGGAAGTCCGCCGCGAAGGCGAGTTCCGCCCCACCGCCCAGGGCGAAGCCGTCGAGGGCGGCGATGACGGGCATGGGCAGACCGGCGATGCGGGCGAAGAGGGTCGAGTTGATGCCCGCCAGGGCGTCGTCGCGGCGGCGTTCGCGCAGTTCGGCGATGTCGGCGCCCGAGGCGAAGACGCCGTCGGACCCGGTGAGGATGAGCGTGCGGGGCGAGTCCTCGAGGTCCCGGCACACCGCGTGCAGCTCGTCGACCATCCGGCGGTCGATCGCGTTGCGGGCTTCCGGCCGGTGCAGTTCGACGACGAGGCGGCCGGGCGCGTCGGTGAGCTTCAGCGACGACGCCATCAGACGGCCTCGACGAGCAGGGCGGTCCCCTGGCCGACGCCGACGCACATGGTCGCCAGCCCCAGCCTCCGGGCGGGGCCGGCGAGTTCGCGCTCGAGCCTGCCGAGCAGGGTGACGGCGATGCGCGCCCCCGAGGATCCGAGCGGGTGGCCGAGCGCGATCGCCCCGCCGTCGCGGTTCACGATCCCCTCGTCGAGCCCGAGCCGGCGGATGCACGCGAGCGACTGCGTGGCGAAGGCCTCGTTGAGTTCGACGGCGCCGAGCTCGGCGACGGTGAGCCCGGTGCGCTGGAGCACCTTCTGCGTGGCCGGCACCGGGCCGATGCCCATGATCTCCGGTGGGACGCCCGCGGACGCGCCGTCGAGGATGCGGGCGCGCGGCGTCAGCCCGTACCGCTCGATCGCCGCCTCGGACGCGACGATGACGGCGGAGGCGCCGTCGTTGAGTGAGCTGGAGTTGCCGGCGGTGACGACGCCGTCGGGCCGGACCACGGGGCGGAGGCCGGCGAGGGCGTCGAGGGTGGTGTCGGCCCGCGGTCCCTCGTCGGTGTCCACGGAGAAGGACGTCCTGCCGCGGTTCACCTGGACGGGGACGATCTCGTCCGCGAAGCGCCCGGCCTCGATGGCGGCGAGGGCGCGCTGGTGGGAGCGGAGCGCGAAGGCGTCGGCGTCCTCGCGCGTGATGCGGTCCAGCGCTGCGACTTCCTCCGCGGTCTCGGGCATCGAGTAGGTGGCCTTGTCGCGGGCGGCGAGACGCGGGTTGGTGAAGCGCCACCCGATCGAGGTGTCCACCACGGCACCGGGCTTCGCGAAGGCCTTCGCGGGCTTCTCCAGGACCCACGGCGCGCGGCTCATGGATTCGACCCCGCCGGCGACGACGATGTCCGCGGCCCCGGCCCTGACCATGTGGGACGCCATGATGATGGCGGAGAGGCCCGACGCGCAGAGCCGGTTGACGGTGATCCCGGGGACGTCGTCCGGGAAGCCCGCGAGGAGCGACGCGAGCCGTGCGACGTTGCGGTTCTCCTCTCCCGCGCCGTTGGCATTGCCGAGGATCACCTCGTCCACCGTGGCCGGGTCCACCCCGGCGCGCTGCACGACAGCGGAGAGCACGAGCGCTGCGAGGTCGTCCGGCCGGACGCTCGAGAGGGCGCCGCCGTACCGGCCGACCGCGGTGCGGACGCCACCCACCAGGAACGCCTCGGCCATGTTCGTCTCCCTCGTCGTCGTGGTCGGCCCGCTCCTGTCGAAACGAATTACCGAACGTTCGTTCTGTAAAGGCCTGCTCCAGAATTGCACGGCCGCCCAGCACGGTCAACCGGCCGCCGCATCGAGGCCGCGGACCGGCAGTGGCAAGATGGACGCCATGACCGCTGACGCCACCGCGACCGAGATCCCCCTGCCCTCGCCCGCCCGGAAGGTGCCCTCCGAACGCACGCACCACGGGGACACGTTCATCGACCACTACGAGTGGATGCGCGACAAGGAGAGCCCGGAGCTGATCGAGCACCTGAAGCGCGAGAACGCGTACACCGAGGCCGTCACCCGCGGCCAGCAGCCGCTGCGCGAGGCGATCTTCGGCGAGATCAGGGACCGGACGCAGGAGACGGACCTGTCCGTCCCCGCCCGGAAGAAGGGGTGGTGGTACTACTCCCGCACCGAGGAGGGCAAGCAGTACGGCATCCAGTGCCGCGTGGCCGCCGAGGACACCGGCGACCTCGGCCGCGACTGGACGCCTCCCGTGGTGGTCCCCGGCCGGCCCGTCCCGGGCGAGCAGGTCATGCTCGACGGCAACGCACTCGCCGAGGGCAAGCCGTTCTTCTCGCTCGGGGGCCTGTCCGTCACCGAGGACGGCACGCTGCTCGCCTACAGCGAGGACAACGCGGGCGACGAACGCTTCACGCTGCGCATCAAGAACCTGGAGACCGGGGACCTGCTGCCGGACGCCGTGCCGAACGTCTTCTACGGGCTGGCCTTCTCCCCGGACGGCACGCGGGTCTACTACACCGTCGTCGACGACTCCTGGCGCCCCTACCAGGTGCGCGCGCACACGCTGGGCACCCCCGTCGACGAGGACGCCATCGTCTTCCAGGAGGACGACGTCGCCCTGTGGACCGGCTTCGAGGTGTCCGCGGACCGGACGCAGCTGCTCATCAGCATCGGCTGCTCGGAGTACAGCGAGTACCGCGTGCTGGACCTCGCCGCCCCGGAGCGCGGGTTGACCACGCTGCTCTCCCGCGACGAGCGCATCCTGTACGACGCCGAGCCCCTCGACGTCGACGGCGTGCCGCACTACCTGCTCACCCACAACCGTGGCGCGAAGAACTCGATGGTGAGCCTCGTCGCCGCTGCCGAGTTCGCGAAGCCGCTCGCCGAGCAGTCGTGGACGACGGTCATCCCGCACGACGACGCCGTCCGCGTCGAGGGCGCCTCCGTCACCCGCACCCACCTCGTCCTGTCCGTGCGCAAGGACACCATCGAGCGCGTGCAGGTCCTGCCCCTGGCGGGCCTCGGGACTCCCGGGCAGGCCGCGCCGTCGGAACCGGACTTCGACGAGGAGCTGTTCACGAGCAACCTCGCCAACGCGGAATTCGACTCCCCCATCATCCGGCTCTCCTACACCTCCTATCTCACGCCCCCGCGCGTCTTCGACTACGTGCTCGAGGACGGTTCCCTGGCGCTGCGGAAGGAGACCGAGGTGCGCGGCGGGTACGACCCCGCGGACTACGTCGCCGAACGGCACTGGGCGCCGGCCGCGGACGGCACGCTGATCCCGCTGTCCGTGATCCGGCGCGCGGACCTCGTCCGGGACGGCTCCAACCCCGGCTTGATCTACGCGTACGGCAGCTACGAGGTCAGCATGGATCCGGCGTTCTCGATCGCCCGGCTCTCCCTGCTGGACCGGGGCATCGTCTTCGTCGTCGCGCACATCCGCGGCGGCGGGGAGATGGGCCGCAGCTGGTACGAGCAGGGCAAGAAGCTGGCGAAGAAGAACACGTTCACGGACTTCGTGGACGCCACGACCTACCTCGGCACCTCGGGGTGGGTGGATGCCGGCCGGGTCGCCGCGATGGGCGGGTCCGCGGGCGGGCTGCTCATGGGCGCCGTCGCGAACCTGGCACCGGAGAAGTACCGGGCGATCGTGGCGCAGGTGCCGTTCGTGGACGCCCTCACGACGATCCTCGACCCGGAACTGCCCCTCTCGGCCCTGGAGTGGGAGGAGTGGGGCAACCCGATCACGGACCCGGCGGTGTACCGGTACATGAAGGAGTACACGCCGTACGAGACCGTGCGCCCCGTGGCCTACCCGCGCATCGCCGCCGTGACCAGCTTCAACGACACGCGGGTGCTCTACGTGGAACCCGCGAAGTGGGTGGCCCAGCTGCGCGAGACCACCACGGGCTCCGAGCCGATCGTCCTGAAGACCGAGATGGACGGCGGCCACGGCGGGGCCAGCGGCCGCTATTCGCGCTGGCGCGACGTCGCCTGGGACTACGCGTTCGCCGCGGACGCGGTGGGCGCGACGGCGGTGCTGCCGCGCGCGACGAGCTCCGTCGGGTAGATGACGGGCTCCGGGTGCGAGCCCGGGGCGTCGATCTCCTCGAGGAGCATCCTCCCCGCCCTGACGGCCATCTCGACCATCGGCTGGGTGATCGTGGTGAGGGGCGTCGGCGCCGTCTCAGCGACCGCGTGGTTGTCGTAGCCCATCACGGCGATGTCCCCGGGAACGGTCTTCCCCGCCGCGTGGATGGCATCGATCACGCCGAGCGCCATGAGGTCCGAGGCCGCGAAGACGGCATCGATGTCCGGATGGTCGGCGAGCAGCCTACGGGCCGCGGAGGCGCCGCCCTCCGTGGTGAAGTCGCCGTGCACCGCGGGGCTCTGCGGGAGCCCTGCCTCGGCGAGCCCCTCGTTCCAGCCGCGCAGGCGGTCGACGGCGGCCGTCATGTCGGCGGGACCGGCGACCGTCGCGAGGCGGCGGCGCCCGAGCCCGATGAGGTGCCGGGCCGCGAGCCGGCCGCCGCCCACGTTGTCGGAATCCACATAGGTGACGTCCGAATCCGTGTCCCACGGGCGGCCGATGAAGATGGTCGGGAGGCCCGACTGGGCGAGCGATCTCGCCCAGGAGTCGGCCTCGTGGTGCGAGACGACGATCGCGCCGTCCACGTGCCCGCCGCGCAGGTAGCGCAGGGTGCGGGACGAATCGTCGTCGGCCCGCGACATCAGCAGCACCAGCTGCACGTCGGTCTCCCGGAGGGCCTCCGTGATGCCGGTGATCACGACCGCGAAGAAGGGATCCAGCATGACGCGGACATCCGGTTCCGGGATCACCAGGGCGATCGAGGACGTACGGCGCGTCACGAGGCTGCGGGCCGCGCGGTTGGGGATGTATCCGAGATCGACGACGGCGCGGTCCACCGCGGCCTGCGCTTCAGGGCTGACGCGGTCCCCGCCGTTGATGGCGCGCGACGCCGTGGACCGCGACACCCCGGCCGCCAGCGCAAGATCCTCGAGCGTGGGGCTCGGGCGGCTTGCGGTCCGGCGCAGCGACCGGGGCGGGGACGTGTTCATCATCCCGACAATACGACACCCGCCGTCCCGGCGTCCTGCGCCGTCTCGACGGCCGGCACGGCGTCGGTGGCGGGCACGGTGTTGGTAACGGCCAGGCGCGCGTACCAGAGGGCGCTCGCCTTCGGGGTGCGCTCCAGCGTCTCGTAGTCCACGCGGACCAGGCCGAAGCGCTGGTGGTAGCCCCAGGCCCACTCGAAGTTGTCCATGAGGGACCACGCGAGGTAGCCCCGGAGGTCCACGCCGTCGTCGATGGCGTCCTTCATGGCCCGCACGTGCGCGTCGAAGAAGCCGAGGCGGTCCTGGTCGTCCACGAAGCCGTCGGCGTCCGCGACGTCGTCGTAGGCTGCGCCGTTCTCCGTGACGTAGATCGGGATGCCGGCGGGGCCGGTGTACTCGTCCTGCAGCCGGTTGAGCAGGCGGCGGAGCCCCTCGGGCTGCACCTCCCAGCCCATGCCCGTCACGGGCAGCCCGCGCGGGACCGAGCGGACGCCGTGCGCGGCGACGTAGGGCGAGGAGACCGGACGCTCGAGCGGGGCGTGGCCCTCCTGCGGCGCGGCGTGGCCCGCCGGCGTCGTCGTCAGGGCCTCGCCGTGGTAGTAGTTCACGCCCAGCACGTCGATCGGGGCGCCGATGACGTCCAGATCCCCGTCGCGGATGTGCTCGGCCAGCCCCAGGTGCTCGACGTCGCGGAGGACGTCCTCGGGGTAGGCGCCCCGCAGCACGGGGTCTAGGAAGATGCGGTTGAACTGCCCGTCGACGCGCCGGGCGGCGTCGCGGTCCGCCTCGCTGGCGGGATCGGCGGGATCCGGGACCGTGAGGTTCAGGGTGATGCCGAGCGTCGCCTCCGCATCCCGGCGGCGCAGCTCCTGCGTCGCCAGGCCGTGCCCCAGCATGAGGTGGTGGGCTGCGGCCAGGGCGGCCGTCGGCTCCTGCCGGCCGGGCGCGTGCACGCCGGCGGCGTAGCCGAGGAACGCCGCGCACCAGGGCTCGTTGAGCGTGGTCCAGATCCGGACGCGGTCCCCGAGCGCCTCGTGCATCACCGCGGCGTACTCGGCGAAGCGGTAGGCCGTGTCGCGGTTGGTCCAGCCGCCCTCGTCCTCGAGCGCCTGGGGGAGGTCCCAGTGGTACAGGGTGAGCCAGGGCTTGATCCCGGCTTCCAGCAGCTGGTCCACGAGCTCGGAGTAGAACCGGATGCCCTCGGGGTTGGGCGTGACGCCGTCCGGCATGCAGCGCGACCACGACGTGGAGAACCGGTACGCCTGCAGGTTGAGGCTCTTCATGAGCGCGACGTCGTCGGCCGACCGGTGGTAGTGGTCGCAGGCGACGTCGCCGTTGTGGGCGTCCGCGACGGCTCCGGGGACGCGGGAGAACGTGTCCCAGATGGACGGCCCGCGGCCGCCCTCGCGGGCTGCGCCCTCGATCTGGTAGGCGGCGGTCGCCGCGCCCCAGAGGAAGCCCTCGGGGAAGGTGATCTCGGTACTGCTCATCCTTTGACTGCTCCTTGCATGATTCCGGAAACGAGTTGGCGTCCTGCCACTGCGAAGAGGAGCAGCAGGGGGATGGTGGAGAGCACGGCTCCGGCGAGCACGATCGAGTAGTCGACGAAGTGCGCGGCCTGGAGCAGCTGCAGTGCCACCGGGAGGGTGGGATTGGAGGGGTCCAGCACGATGAACGGCCAGAAGAAGTTGGTCCACGTGGCGACGAACGTGAACAGGGCGAGCATGGCCGCCGCAGGGCGTGCCGCGGGAAGCCCCACGTACCAGAACGCCTGGATCATCGACGCCCCGTCGATGCGCACGGCCTCGATGAGCTCGTCCGGCAGTGCGTCCCGGAGGTACTGGGTCATCCAGAAGACGCCGAACGCCGTGACGACGCCGGGCACGATCACCGCCCAGAGCGAGCCGGTCCAGCCGAGCTTCGCCATGACGATGAACAGGGGCACCACGCCGAGCTGGGTGGGGACCGCCATGGTGGCGATCACGAACACCAGCAGGGCCTTGCTCCCGCGGAACCGGAGCTTCGCGAACGCGAACCCGGCGAGCGTGGAGAACAGGACCACCGAGAAGGCCGTGACCGTCGAGACGAGGATGCTGTTGCCGAGCGCCTTCCAGAACGGGATGCTGTCCAGCACGGTGGCCGCGTTGGCGAAGAAGTTGCCGCCGGGCACCAGGGGGACGCCCTGGCTGATCACCGAGCTGTCGTGGCTGCCCACCAGGAAGGACCACCACAGCGGGAACACCGAGCCGAGGATGACGGCCCCGAGGAACCCGTAGGTGAGGAATCCCGGGCGCCGCATGGTGCCGCCCGGGGCACCGCGACGCCGGCCGAGGCCGCGCTGCGCGGCCCGGGCCGCCCCCTTGCCTGCGGTCTGCTCGATCATGGGGATGGAGCTCATCGTCGGCCTCCCTGGTTGGCGATGCGGCGGGTGATGAGGAAGTTGACCAGCGCGATGACCACGATGATCAGGAACAGGAGCCAGGCGACCGCCGAGGCCCTGCCGAAGTTGCGCTGTCCCCAGCCGAGCTCCCAGATGTACATGGTGAGCGTCTGCCACTGCCGGTCGGCCCCGCCGAGTCCCGCCTGGTCGAAGACCCTGGCCTCGTCGAAGATCTGGAGGCCTCCGATGGTCGCCGTGATCACCACGAAGATGATCGTCGGCCGCAGCATCGGGACGGTGACGGAGAAGAACTGGCGGAGCCGGCCGGCACCGTCGATGGTCGCCGCCTCGTAGACGTCCCGGGGGACAGCCTGCATGGCGGCGAGGAAGATCAGTGCGTTGTAGCCGGTCCAGCGGAAGTTGACCATCGTGGCGATGGCCGCGTGACTGGCAAGGGAGTCCGCGTGCCAGCGGACCGGGTCCAGTCCGATCCCCGTCAATATCGCGTTGACCAGGCCGGCCTGGTCGGCGAAGAGATTGTTGAAGATCAGCCCCACGGCCACGGGAGCCACCACGAAGGGGACGAGGACGCCCATCCTCCAGAACGTCCTGGCCCGGAGGTTGGCGTCCAGCACCGCCGCGATGGCGATGGCGAGGACGACCTGCGGGACGGACGAGAGGAGGAAGATGCTGAACGTATTGCCTACCGCGTTCCAGAAGAACGGCTGCGCGAGGACGAACTGGAAGTTCTCCAGCCCGGTGAACGCGCCCTGTCCCCCGATCAGGTTCCAGTCGTGGAGCGAGACCCATGCGGTGTAGAGCAGGGGGAACAGGCCCGTGACGGCGAAGAGCAGGAAGAACGGGGAGATGTAGAGATACGGCGACAGCTTGACGTCCCACTTCGACACCTTCTGGGAGAAGGCCAGCCGCTTCACGCTCTTGTCGTGTGGCGCCTGCCCTCCCGTGGGGTGGGGGGATTGGACCCGATCCGTGACAGCCATGGGCTACAGAGCGCCTACAGCGGTGACGAACTTCTCCCAGGAGGAGGCGGCGTCGTCGGTCTTGTCGACGTCCACGCGGGTCAGGGCCTGCTGCATCGCATCGTTGATCGCGAAGTACTTGGGGCCCTTGAACGGCGTGACGTCGACGGCGGCGGCCCTGTTGGCGAGGATCTCACCGGTCGGGGCGTCGTTGAAGAACGCGTTGGTCTGGCCCTGGAGCGTGTCGCTCTCGAGTGCGTCGACCTGGCTGGGGAAGGTCCCCTTGGACTCGAAGGCCTTGATCTGCTGCTCGGGGGCCGTCAGCCAGTCCGCGAGCTTCTTGGCCTCGGCCTGGTTCTCACCCTGGGTGGGGACGGTCAGGTAGGAGCCACCCCAGTTGCCGCCGCCGCCGGGGAAGACATCGGCGATGTCCCAGCCCTCGACGCCCTCGGCGTTGCCCTCGATGACGCCGAGCATCCACCCCGGGCAGAGCTTCGTGGCGAAGGCGTCGGACTGGAAGCTGGCCACCCAGTCGTCCTCCCACTGCGTGAGGTGCGCGGACAGACCGTCGTCGACCGATGCCTGCAGGACCTGCTCGTAGATGTCCTTGACCTCGGGGTTCTCGGTGGCGATGACCGTGCCGTCGTTCTCCTCGTAGGCGTTCTGGACCTGGTTGATCATGCCCTGGTAGGTCGCTCCGGCGGAGTCGAACCAGGCCACGCCGTCGCTCGCCGCGACGAACTTCTCGCCGGCGTCGAAGTAGTCCTGCCAGGAGCCGTCCAGCATCTCCGCGACGGACTCGCGGTCGCTCGGGAGCCCCGCCTTCTCGAACAGGTCCGCGCGGTAGCAGACGGCCTGGGGCCCTGCGTCCGTACCGTAGCCGATGAGGGCGCCGTCCTCGGTGGTGGCGGCAGCGGTCTTCCAGTCGAGCCAGCGTCCCTCGACGGCGGGATCGGAGAGATCCGCGAACTGGTCCGGGTACTCGAGCAGTTCGGGCAGCCAGTCCACTTCGATGCCCTCGATGTCGGAGAGGCCGGAGCCGGCGGCGAGCCGCGTGGTGAGGTTGTCGCGGGCCTCGTTCGAGGTGGCGGCCTTCTTGTGCTCGATGGTGACGTTGGGGTTGAGCTCCTCGTATTCGGTGAAGAGCTCCTCGTAGCCGAATTCGTTGAAGGTGCCGACGGAGAGGGTGACCTCCTCGGTGCCGGTCTCCCCCTCCACGCCGGCATTCGTCTCGCCGCCCGACCCGCAGGCGGTGAGGGTCAGGGCGAGGCATGCTGCTGCGGCCGAAAGGGCGGTGATTCGTGCTCGGTTCTGCACGGGTGACTCCTTCGTCAACTCGGATCCCTGCGTCTGCAGCGGATCCTGAATGGGCTTTCCTGATGGCACCCGCGTCCGCAGGGACGCAGGCTGAAACGGTCGGCTGGTGCTTCTCCTTCAGGAGGTCGAAGGCGCCGACGGACGCAGGAGGGCACGGGTGGGCACTCCCGCGGATGCGGGTGGTGGTAGCGGTGAGGAGTGCGGTTCCGCGGGACGAATCCGGTGGGAGCGCTCTCACGCTGTGTCATCCATCGTTGCTGTGACGTAGGACACTGTCAAGTGGGAGCGCTTCCACGGGCACTTCTCCGCGGGCATAACCAGCGTCGTCGCAGGTCAGCGAGGGGGCGCGGCGGGAGCCGTGACCTAATCGTTATGGGAGGCGCCTGTCAGGGATCGTGATCGCCCGGCACTAGAGTGGCGGGCATCCCCGCCTCACGCACCGAACCACAGGAGCAACACGCCGTGACCGACGAAGCCCCACCCCCCTGGACCATCACCCTCGGAGAGCTCGACGAGCGGATGGGGGTCACCATCGTGGAACAGTCGGTGGACCGGGTGGTGGCGACGATGCCGGTCGAGGGGAACCGCCAGTCCTTCGGGCTCCTGCACGGCGGCGCATCCCTCGCGGTCGGTGAGGCCGTGGGGTCCTGGGCCGCGGTGATCCACGCTTCCACGCTCGGCAGGACGGCCGTCGGCGTCGATGTCTCGGCGACCCATCACCGCAGCGTGAGGGAGGGCACCGTCACCGTGACGGCCACGCCCATCCACCTCGGCCGTACGCTCACCACCCACGAGGTGCTGATCACCGACGACGCCGGACGGCGCCTGTGCACGCTCCGCATCACCAACCTGCTGCTGGACAGGCCGATCCCCGGTACGGTGAGCCCATGAACCTCACGACGCGCACCACCAGGATCAGGTCCACGCGGCTCGCCGCCCTTGCCGCGGCGGCCTCGGCTGCCCTGATCGGGGGTGCTGCAGGCCCCGCCGCGGCCGCACCGCCGGCACCGCTGGCCTACGTGGCGCTCGGGGACTCGTACGCCTCGGGGTTCGGTGCCGGCTCCTACGTGAACGCGTGCGGCCAGTCGCCCCTCGGCCTGCCCGGCATCCTGGACTCGAAGAAGCAGGTGGACCTGGTGGCCGACGCCACCTGCGCCGGCGCGAAGGCGGGAACCGAGCCGGGAGGACCCCAGGACCTGCCGGAACAGGTGGCACGCGTCGCCGCCGTCGGTGCCCTCTCCCCGTCCACGGACCTCGTGACCATCTCCGCGGGCGGCAACGACGCGGGCTTCGGGCAGGTCGCCGGTGTGTGTGCCACCCGTCCCGTCGCGGAGTGCAAGCAGTTCATCGCCGTCCAGAACGCCACGGCCCTGCCGGCGCTCGGGCGCACCCTCGACACGCTGTACAGCACGATCGGTTCCGCGGCGCCCGGCGCGACCGTGGTGGTCACCGGTTATCCGCACCTGTTCTCCCCCGAGGCGGGGATGCCCGTGCTCCTGCCAGTCGCGTCGCAGACCGCATTCAACGACGCGACCGACGCCGTGAACGCGGTGATCAGGGACCGGGCCGAGGCCCACGGCTTCACGTTCGTCGACCTCGTGCAGAAGTTCGAGGGGCACGGACTCGGGTCCGCGGATCCCTGGATCACCTTCCAGCCCGGCGCCATCGACAATCTGCACCCGACGGCGGAGGGCTACCGGTCCGGCTACTTCCCCGCCGTGCGCAGCTCCGTGAACTTCGCCCAGCTGCAGCGTTAGGG
Organism: Arthrobacter sp. Ld5; assembly: GCF_051172775.1. Lineage (NCBI taxonomy): Bacteria > Bacillati > Actinomycetota > Actinomycetes > Micrococcales > Micrococcaceae > Arthrobacter > Arthrobacter sp. Ld5. The sequence continues at coordinate 353,542 of NZ_JBPKBO010000022.1, read as the reverse complement.
GGCCTGCACGGAGTGCGTCAGGCGCGCCCTGACGCCGCGGAGTTCCGCCGTCGTCAGACCGGCGTCGCGGAGGTATCGTCCGGCGTCGAGCGATGACAGCAGGCCCTCGAGCTGCCCGCGCGCCCGGGCGAGCCACACCGCGAGCTCGGCATCGGTCTTCGGTGTCTCGTGCGGTGTCGCCTGGCCGCGGTGGCGCTCGTTCATCGTGATGACGGCCCGCTCGTAGTCGGCGACGATCTCCGACAGGCCGATCCCCGCCGCACGGAGCAGCACCGCCACCACGAGCCCCGTGCGGTCCCTCCCGGCAGCACAGTGCACCACCACTCCCCCGGCCGGAGCCGCCACGAAGGCGCGGGCGATGCCGGCGAACTTCTCCGGCCACCGCCTGAGGTTCTCGCCGTAGTGTTCCGGGGAGCTGAGATACGGACCGCAGAGCGCCATGAACTCCTCGTCCGCCTGGTCCTCCGTGGGGAGGTTGAGGAACGTGAACCGCTCCAGGGCAGCGGGGTCGACGAGCGGATCCGTTCCGCGGCGGCCGATCTCGACGGGGTGGCGGAGATCGAGGACGGTCCGGACGCCCTGTGCCCAGGCCTGATGCCACCCAGCCTCCGTGAGCCACTCGCGGCGGCCCATGCGGTAGAGCCGACCCGGCTGGACGGAGCCTCCGACACCGCCGAGGTCCCGAGCGTTCACCGCGCCGTCCCACGGAGCGGCCACCGTCGCCGGCCCGGTGCCCGGGAGCGCGGCCGCCGTGTCCGCTGTGAGGCCGGTGGAGGGGGTCGCATCCATGGCCGAAGCGTAGCAACCGCCCCTGCGGGGCCGTGGTGCGGGGGGCCCTTCCCATCCCCTGCCCGACGTCCTAGCCTTCCGTCATGCCCTTCACCATCCAGATCACGATCGACTGCAGGGACCCGCACGCCCAGGCGGACTGGTGGGCGGAGACGCTCGGCTGGACCGTCGAACCGACCGACGAGGCCTTCGTCGACCGGATGATCGCGCAGGGCTACGCGCGGGAGTCGGACGTGGTCACCCACAACGGCACGCGGGTCTGGAAGGACGGCGCCGCCATCTGCCGGGCGGACGACGTCGGCCGCCCGGGCCGGGAGCGCATCCTCTTCCAGCCGGTGCCCGAACCGAAGACCACCAAGAACCGCATGCACATCGACGTCGACCTGGACGGCGCCGACCGCGACGCCCAGCGGGCGCGGCTGGAGGCGCGCGGCGCCCGCTATCTGGAACGGCACTCCCAGGGCCCGCACGCCTGGTACGTGATGCTCGATCCCGAGGGCAACGAGTTCTGCATCGCCTGACCGCGGGACCGGGTACCCCGGCGTGCCCGCGCCGCTAGACTCGACGGGTGACTGCAGAGCTCCCCGCCAAGGTATCCGACATCTTCGACCCCACCCGCTGGCGGGTCGTGACGGGCTTCGAGGACTTCACGGACCTCACCTACCACCGGCAGGTGGAGCGCGGCGCCGACGGCGGCGTCCTCCGGGACCTGCCCACCGTGCGGATCGCCTTCAATCGGCCCGAGGTGCGCAACGCGTTCCGGCCCGGGACCGTCGACGAGCTGTACCGGGCCCTCGACCACGCCCGCATGACGCCCGACGTCGCCACCGTCCTGCTCACCGGCAACGGGCCGAGCCCCCGCGACGGCGGCCACTCCTTCTGCTCGGGCGGCGACCAGCGGATCCGCGGCCGCGACGGCTACCGGTACGCGGAGGGCGAGACCAGGGAGACGATCGACCCGGCGCGGGCCGGCCGGCTGCACATCCTCGAGGTGCAGCGGCTGATCCGCACCATGCCGAAGGTGGTCGTCGCCGTCGTGAACGGGTGGGCCGCCGGCGGCGGCCACAGCCTGCACGTCGTCGCGGACCTCACCATCGCGTCGGCGCAGCACGGCCGGTTCAAGCAGACGGATGCCACCGTGGGCAGCTTCGACGCCGGCTACGGCTCCGCCCTCCTGGCCCGCCAGATCGGCCAGAAGAAGGCGCGGGAGATCTTCTTCCTCGCCCGCGAGTATTCCGCGCAGGACATGGTGGCCATGGGCGCGGTCAACGAGGCCGTGGATCACCAGGAGCTGGAGGTGACCGCGCTCGCGTACGCCGCGGACATCGCCCGCCAGAGTCCGCAGGCCCTCAGGATGCTCAAGTTCGGGTTCAACCTCGCCGACGACGGCCTCGCCGGCCAGCAGGTCTTCGCGGGTGAGGCGACCCGCCTCGCCTACATGACGGACGAGGCGGTGGAGGGCAAGGAGGCGTTCCTCGAGAAGCGCTCCCCGGACTGGTCATCCTTCCCCTACTACTTCTAGGAGCGGCGTGGAACTCCTCCCCGTACACACCCCCGCGGGCTTCGACGCCCTCGAGCTGCTCACGCCCCTCGCCGCGGCACTCGCCGGCGAGGGTCCCGCCGTCGCCCCGCATACGCCGGCGGATCAGGTGTTCGCCGGGGAGCTGCCCGACGACGGGATCGCAGCGGTCATCAGCACCTCGGGATCCACGGGGACCCCCAAGCAGACCATGCTCGGCGTCGACGCGCTCGCGGCCTCGGCCATGGGCACCGCGTTCGCCCTGAAGGCCGAGGGCCAGTGGCTCCTCACGTTGCCGGTGCACTACGTCGCGGGCTTCCAGGTCCTCGTGCGCTCCCTGTACGCCGGGACCCGCCCCTGGGTCATGGACACCTCCGGGGGGTTCACGCCACAGGCCTTCACCGACGCCGCGGCCGAACTGACCGACCGCGTCCGGTTCACCTCCCTGGTCCCCACCCAGCTGCACCGCCTGCTCGCCGACCCGTCCCCCGAGACGCTCAAGGTCCTGCGCCGCTTCGACGCCATCCTGCTCGGCGGAGCTCCCGCCGGGGCGTCCCTGCGGTCCCTCGCCCGGAGCCAGGACCTGACGATCGTCGAGACCTACGGCATGAGCGAGACCTGCGGCGGGTGCGTCTACGACGGCACACCGCTCGACGGCGTGGAACTCCGGTCGGTGGAGGGCCGCCTGCGCATCGCCGGCCCCGTCCTCGCCGACGGCTACCTCGATGCACCGGGGCTCACGGAGGAGAAGTTCGTCTCCGCATCCGGCCGGCGCTGGTTCGTGACCGACGACGCCGGGGACGTGGCGACGGACGGTTCCGTCACCGTCCACGGCCGGCTCGACGACGTCATCATCACCGGGGCGCTGAAGGTCTCGGCGACGAGGGTCTCCGACGTCATCCAGGCGCTGCCCGGCGTCGAGGAGGCCCTGGTGCTCGGGATCCGCAGCGAGGAGTGGGGCACGGCCGTCGCCGCGGCGATCGTCGGCGAGGTCGACGCCGACGTCGTCCGGCAGGCGGTGCACGTCGAACTGGGAGCGCACGCCGTGCCCAAGGCCGTCGTGATGCTGGACGCCCTCCCCCTGCTGCCGGGCGGCAAGCCCGACCGCCGGACCATCCAGGCGCTCCTCGAACGCGCGTAGGCGTCCGACCCCATTCCGCAGTACCTCCCCGACCCGAAGGACCGACCCGTGGCGACTGCCGCTCAGTGGCTCGAAGGAGCCCGCCCCCGCACGCTGCCGATGGCGTTCGCCCCCGTGATCGCCGGAAGCGCGGCCGCCTTCGGGCTGGGGTCCTTCAGGCCCCTCAACGCGACGCTCGCGCTCGTCGTCTCGGTGCTGCTGCAGGTCGGCGTGAACTATGCGAACGACTACTCGGACGGCGTCCGCGGGACGGACGACGTCCGCGTGGGCCCGCTGCGGCTCACCGGTTCGGGCGCGGCGCAGCCCCGGCACGTGAAGCTCGCCGCGTTCGCCTGCTTCGGCCTCGCCATGCTGGCCGGGCTCGGCCTCATCCTGCTGTCCCAGGCGTCGTGGATCCTGCTGCTCGTCGGTGTGGGCTGCATCGCGGCGGCGTGGGGCTACACGGGTGGCAAGAACCCGTACGGCTACCTCGGGCTGGGCGACGTGTTCGTCTTCGTGTTCTTCGGGCTGGTCGCGACCCTCGGCACCACGTTCACGCAGGCGGGCCAGCTCAGCGCCGCCGCGTGGATCGGCGCGGTGAGCACGGGACTGATCGCCATGGCCCTGCTGATGGCCAACAACGTGCGGGACATCCCGACCGACACCGCCGTGGGGAAGAGGACCCTGGCCGTGAGGCTCGGGGACACCGCCGCACGGATCAGCTACGTGATGATGCTCGCCGCCGCCGTCCTGCTGCCGCTGCTCCTGAGCGGCGAGTATCCGTGGATGCTGCTCGTCCTGCTGCTCGTCCCGGCGTGCCTCAGGCCGAGCCGGCTGATGCTCACGGGCAGCCAGCGCATGAGCCTGATCCCGGTCCTGAAGCAGACGGGGCTTATCAGCCTGGCCTTCGGCATCCTGTTCGCGGCGGGCATCGTGCTGACGCGGACCCTCGGCTAGCCGTCCTGCCCGGGCAGTACAGCTGGACGTCCGGACCCGGCGGGGCTCCCGCCCCGACGCCCCCGGGAGCGGGGATCAGGCCGCGTCGCGGCGGGGCTTGCGGTCCGCGTTGACGGGCGTGTTGGGATCGAGTGCGTCCTCGGCGGCGGCGTCGTCGAGCTCGACCGCCGTCCGGACCGGCGGGGCGCCCGGCGTCATGCGGCGCTGCAGGGTGGCCGCGGCGGCATCCCGGAGATCCCGGGCGAAGAGGTAGGTCACGCACCACGCGAGGACGGCGGCAACGATCGCCGAGAGGAAGAGTCCGAGCCCCAGCAGCACGCACGCGACGTAGAAGACGACGATCAGGAGCAGCCGGAGGGCGGTGAATTTGAGGAAGGGCACGCTCCAAGTTTACTCGCCTACAATTGGCGCATGCCCCGCCTCCTGCTGTTCGCCGCGATCCTCGGAGTCGCCGTCATCATCTACGCGTTGATCGACTGCGTCATGAGCCGAAAACACGAAGTGCGGAGCATCTCGAAGACCGCGTGGTTCATCACCATCCTGCTGCTGCCGCTCATCGGAGCGGGCATGTGGTTCCTGCTGGGCCGCCCGCGCACCGAGCGACCCCCCGGTCCGCGCCGCCCGGCGTCCCGCCAGCCGACCGCCCCCGACGACGATCCCGCCTTCCTGCAGAACCTCGAGGCCCAGCGATGGCAGCAGGCCCGTGAGCAGGAGCGGCGCCGCCGCGAGCAGGAGCAGAAGGAGCGCGAGGCGAAGGCCCGCGAGGCCGGGAAGAACAAGCCCGTGCAGGACGGCAAGCCCGACGGCGACGGCAACGACGACGCCGGGTCCGGTCCGACAGGCGCACACCAGCCCTGACGGGGTCCCAGCCGGCACGGGAGTCCGTTCCCGCGCGGACGGGAGCCAGGACACAGGAAGAGCCCCGCAGCAGGAGCTGCGGGGCTCTTCCTATGTCCTGGCCGGGGCCGGCTGCCGGGCTGTCCGCCTAGACCCCCGAGTAGCTGTGGAGGCCCGAGAAGTAGATGTTGACGATCGTGAAGTTGAAGACGATGCAGAGGTAGCCGACGATCGACAGCCACGCGGCGCGCGTCCCCGTCCATCCCCGCGTTGCACGCGCGTGGAGGTACCCGGCGTACACGGTCCAGATGACGAAGGTCCAGACCTCCTTGGTGTCCCAGCCCCAGTACCGGCCCCAGGCCTGCTCCGCCCAGATGGCACCGGCCATGAGGGTGAAGGTCCAGCCGACGAACGCGATGGCGTTGAGGCGGTAGGCGAGGTTCTCGAGGCTCAGCGCGGACGGCACGAGGCGCAGGAACCGGGCCGAGTCCGCCTTGCCCGCGGAGATCTTGGCCTCCCGCGAGGACTGGAGGAGCTGCAGCACCGACATGGCGAACGTGATGGTGAACAGGGCGGAGGCGGCGACCGCGATGGAGACGTGCACGATCAGCCAGTAGCTCTGGAGCGCCGGGATCAGCCGTGCCACGGGGGTGGGGAACCCGACGGTTGCCGCGCACAGCATGACCACGACGAGACCGACTACGAAGGACCCGACGAAGCGGAGATCCTTGCGGGTGAGCGTGACCAGGAAGATCACGGCGACCAGGAATGCGCCCGTGGTGCAGAACTCGTACATGTTGCCCCACGGCACGCGGTTCGCCGCGACGCCCCGGGTGAGGACGGCGGCGCCGTGGATGACGGCGGCGAGCACCGTCAGGGCGACGGCGATGCGCGCGGCGCCGCGCCGCGGCCCGGAGCCGTAGTCCATCGAGTCGTCGGCCGTGGCGGGGGCGGTCGGCGCGGCGGTCGACGTCGGGCCCCTCCGCCCCCCGACGCCGGCGAGCGCAGGCGTGGCCTGCTCCTCGGCGAGACGGGTCTCGAGCGAGCCGATGGTCGTGCTCGACCGCACGAGGTCGAGCACGAAGAAGATCAGGGCCGCCACATAGGCGATGGAGGCCAGCAGCATGAAGAGCTCACTGACCTGCCCGAGCTCTGCGTTGACTGGTTGTGGCATCAGTTGTCCTTTGCGTTGTGGTGCGACTGCTGCGTGCCTGCCGCCGACGCGGCCTCCGGCACCTTATGTTCCCCCGTGCCGCTGTCAGGGACCGACCAGCGGTCCCTGAGCAGCTTCTCGACGGCCTGGCCCTCGGCGGGCAGCCGGTGGTCCTCGCCGCGTGCGAGCAGCCCGTACTCGACCATGAGGCGGCCGTCGGGGTGCTCGGCGGTGCGGACCCAGAGTCTCCGTCGACCGATGAACAGCGACGCCGTGAGGCCGAGCAGCGCGAGCGTCGAGAAGACGAGCGCACCGACCTCCCCGGGATCGTGGTGGATGTCGAGGGCGACGTACCGCTTCAGCCCGTCGAACGTGACCGATCCCTTGCCCTCGGGCAGGTCGTAGGTCTGGCCCACGCCGAGCACGATCCCGCCGTCGTCGCTGGTCCGGCTGTTCAGTTCCGTCAGGTCCTCGGTGTCCAGCACGTACACGTTCTTCGGGGTGCCGTCGTCGAGCCCCAGATCCCCGTAGTAGGAGTTCAGGTTGAGCTGCGGGTTGAAGGGGTCCGGGTCGCGGGAGAAGGACACGCCCTGCTCGTCCACGAACGCGGTGGGGAGGAAGAACCCCACGAACCCGAGCTGGTCCGGCTTGGCGTCCGGTGCCTTGATGACGATGAGCGACGTGTAGAGGCCGTCCGAGGGGACCGAGACGACCGGCCCCTCCGAGGCGATGTTGCCCTCGCCGTCGCGGACCGTGACGACCGGGGCATAGCCGTTGCCGACGAGGTACACGTTCGTCCCGCCGATCGTGAGCGGCGCATTGACCTTGAGGACCCGGGACTCCTCGGCCGCGCCGGGGCCGTCCTGCGTGGTCACGTTCGCCGTGAAGTCCAGGGGCTGCCCGTAGTGGCTCTCCTGGTCGCGGTCGAAGCGGACGTCGAAGGAGTCCAGCCGGAGGGAGTACGGCTCGAGCCGGTCGTCGGAGAAGTTGGAGCCCGGGCTGAAGGAGTCGTAGCCGATCAGGGTGTTGACGAAGCTGTCACCCTCGACGACGATCTTCTGCCCGTTGTACCCGAACAGCCCTCCGACGGCCACCGAGACCAGGACCCCGATGAGGGAGGTGTGGAACACGAGGTTCCCGAGTTCCTTGGCGAGTCCACGCTCGGCGCCCACCGAGGGGCGGTCCGTCCCGGCGTCGCGCACATCCACGCGGTAGCCGCGCTTCCGGAGGAGGGCCGCGGCCTGCTCGGCGGCGGCGGCGGGCGTGAGCCCCGCGCCGCGGGCCTGATCCGCCGGCACCTCGAGCGTGCCGTGGACGGGCAGTCGCGAGAGCCGCTTCGGCGTGCGGGGCGGCTTGGAGCGCACCGCCCTGAAGTGCGCGATCGCCCGTGGGATCACGCACCCGATGAGCGAGACGAAGAGCAGGAGGTAGATGGCGGAGAACCAGACCGACGAGTAGACGTCGAACAGCTGGAACCAGTCGAGGACGGGCCCCGTGTCCGGGTTGTCCTCGATGTACTGCGTGACGACGGCGGGATTCGCGGGGCGCTGCGGGAACAGCGAGCCCGGAACAGCGGCGACGGCGAGCAGCAGGAGCAGGAACAGCGCGGTGCGCATGCTCGTGAGCTGTGTCCAGGCCCACCGGAGGGTCCCGAGGAACCCGAGGGAGGGCAGGACGACGTCGGACCGGGACGTCGGTGCGCCCGGCCTGTCCCTCGTGTCCTGCGTGAGGTCCTGCTTCACTGTGGGCCTTCCATCAAGTCGATTCGATTCCGTGCCGTGGTGCGCCCGCGATCAGATCGGGAGCACGACGTTGCCGATCAGCAGATCCTGCAGCTGGGTGATCCACAGGTTCCAGACGCCCGTGACCATGAGGACGCCCACGAGCACGAGGAGCCCACCCCCGGAGCGCTGCAGCAGCAGCCGGTGTCGCCGGAAGAACGCGAGCGCACCCATCCCGCGCCGCACGCCGAGGGCGATCAGCAGGAACGGCAGCCCGAGCCCGAGGCAGTACACGAAGGTGAGAACAGCGCCCTTCAGGGCGGTGGCGTCGTTGCCGGAGATGGCGAGCAGCTGCACCGCGCCGAGCGTGGGCCCGATGCACGGTGCCCAGCCGAGCCCGAAGGTCAACCCGAGCAGCGGAGCGCCCAGGAGACCCGCCGGCACCCTGGCGTGGATGCGGCTCTCCCGCTGGAACCACGAGAGTCCGCCCATGAAGATGATGCCGAGGAGGATCACGATCACGCCGAGCGCCTGGAGCAGCCAGCCCTGCGAGACCCGCAGGAAGGCTCCGAGCTGGCCGAAGAGCGTCCCGTAGGCCATGAAGACCACCGAGAAACCGACGACGAACAGGCCGATCCCCGCGAGCATGCGGCCCTTCTTCTGCTTCTCGAGATCGACGCCGGTCAGTCCTGTCACGTACCCGAGGTACCCGGGGACCAGCGGAAGGACGCAGGGCGAGGCGAAGGAGACGAGACCTGCCAGGAGCGCGACGGGCAGCGCCAGGAGCATGGAACCGTTCAGGACGGCGTCGGCGAAGGCGTTGCCCACGGCGAGGGGCACCGGCGCAACCGACGGCCCCGTCATCCGCGCTCCCGGACCCGCGCGCTATTCAGCGAGGGCATCGGAGATCAGGGCCTTGAGCGTGCTGCGGTCGGCGAGTCCGAGGATCCGCGCCGAGACGCGCCCCTCGCGGTCCAGCACGATCGTGGTGGGGACAGCCTGCGGCGGGACGTACCGCGTCATGTCCAGCAGTACGCCGCCGTCCTTGTCGGCGAAGCTCGGGTACGGGATGCCGAAGCTCCGCTCGAAGGCTTCCGCCGTGGCCTTCTCGTCGCGGATGTTCACACCGTAGAAGGCGGCGCCCTGCGGTGCGTAGTCGTCGTGCAGCGAGACGAGGTCGGGGGCTTCCTCACGGCAGGGGGCGCAGGAGGCGTACCAGAAGTTGAGGACGGTGACCTGGCCCTCCCAGTCCGAGCTCGATACGGAGGTACCGTCGAAGAGGGTGCCGGAGACCTCGACGGGCTCTCCCCTGTCGCTCGCCGCGTATTCGGTGACCGAGCCGTCGCCGGCGATGTAGTTCTTGCCGTCCCCGGCGGCGGCCTGCTGCGCCAGCGGATCCTCCGCCGCGCAGGACGTCACGGCGAGCGAGAGCGGCACGGCGAAGGCCAGCGCCATCCGCAGCCTGAGCAGGCGGCGGCGCGGTACGGGACGGAGGGGTGGGGTCACGGCTTCTTCCGTTGAATTCTACGACGTGTAGTAATTCTATTACGCGCCGGGGACATTCGCCGCCTCGGGCAGCAGGTCCGCACACGGCTCGGCGTAGCGCACCCGACGGATGGCCCCGTCCTCGAAGTCGAGGGACGTGACGGACGTCAGCGTACACTCGCGCTGGCGGGGGTCGTGCCAGAGCCGGCGGTGCTCGGCGGCCAGCCTCGTCACCCAGATCGGGAGCTGGTGGCTGACCAGGACGGCCTCCGCGGGGCGGTCCGAGCCCTTGCCCGCGCTGAGCTCGAGGGCCCGGCGCCGGGCGTCGTGGATGCCGACCATCATGCGTTCCACCTGCCCGTGGTAGGGCTCACCCCAGGAGGGGCGGAGGGGATTGACGAGGAACGGCCAGTTGCGGGGCTGACGGATCCGGCTCTTGATCCCCGACATCCCCTCGAAGCGGTTCTCCGCCTCGATGATCCGTTCGTCGGTCGAGATGGCGAGCCCGAGGGCGTCCGCGAGCGGCTGCGCGGTCTCCTGCGCGCGGTCCAGCGGCGAGGCCACGAGGTGCACGATGTCGGCACCGTCGTCCCGCCGCTCCTGGAAGTGCCGGGCCATCTGCGCCGCCATCCGACGGCCGAGATCGGAGAGATGGAACTCGGGGAGCCTCCCGTAGAGGACCCCCTCGGGGTTGTGGACCTCACCGTGGCGCACCAGGTGGACGGTTGATCGCTGCATCCATCCAGTTTCGCGCATGCCGTACGCGACGGCCAATCGACTCCCGCATCCGAATCAGTTGAAGCTTCGACCAAAGTCAGGAATAAAACATGCATATGCATGCTTCTGCTTCATGTAAGCATCCGCACGCCACCATCCTCAGGAGTTCTCCATGACTGTCCCCTCAGGCCTCACCGCCGGCACCTGGTCCTTCGATCCCTCCCACAGCGAGGTGGGCTTCAGCGTCCGCCATGCGGGCATCAGCAAGGTCCGTGGCTCGTTCCAGGACGTCGACGCCGCCCTCACCGTCGGCTCCTCCCTCGAGGACTCGAGCATCTCCGCCACCATCAAGACCGCCTCCTTCACCTCCGGCGACGAGAACCGCGACGGCCACGTCAAGGGCGCCGACTTCTTCGACGTCGAGCAGTTCCCCGAGATGACCTTCGTGTCCACCTCCCACGAGGGCTCCGGCGAGACCTACAGGATCAACGGCGACCTCACCATCCGCGGCATCACCAAGCCCGTGGTCCTGGACGCCGAGTTCAACGGCGTGGCCGTGGACCCCTTCGGCGCCACCCGCGCCGGGGTCTCCGCCTCCACCAGCATCTCCCGCAAGGACTTCGGTCTCACCTGGAACGCGGCCCTCGAGGCCGGCGGCGTCCTGGTCGGCGACAAGGTCACCATCACCATCGAGGCCGCCTTCGTGGCCCCCGCGGTCGCCACGGTCTGATCCGTCGCCCCGGGCCCCGGCGCCCGGCTGCAGGCCCGACGGCCGGCGTCGTCCTCCCGACGACGCCGGCCGTCGGCGTTTCGTCGAGCGTCCTCCGGGGGCCCGGGAACTAGGCTGACGGTGACCACATCCACGATGCGCGCGTCCATGGGGGCACCATCGGCAGGATGACCACCCCTCGATCAGCGGAGGACGCAACGATGAGCACACCACAGGACACCCCGAACGGACAGGACAGCGGGGCGGGCTGGAACGCACCGGGATCGGCCGGCGGCCAGACTCCCCCGTCCCAGCAGGCCCCGTCGCCCTACGGCCGGCAGGACGCCGGCGCCCAGTCCCCGAACTACGCCTACCCGACGTCGGCCGCGCCCGGCCTCACCGAGAAGGGACCGGCACCCAAAGAGGTCCAGCGGGCCTACTACCTCATCCTCGCCGCCGGCATCCTGCACTTCCTGGCCTCCATCCTCTCGCTGACGGAGATCCCCGACGGCCCCGGAGCGCCGGTCCAGATGGTGTTCCAGGTGCTCTTCGCGGCCCTCACCGCGGCGGTCTACGTCGTCCTGGCGATCTTCATCCGCCGGGGCCGGAACTGGGCACGCATCACCGCGACGGTGCTCATGGCGCTCAATGTACTGGTCACCGTCGGCGGCCTGCTGCTCCTGCCGCTGGCGAACCAGGCCATCGAGGCCTCGGGCCAGGAGGCCGTGCCGGTGTCCGGGCTGTCGATCGCGCTCAGCGTGATCATCCTGATCCTCGGCGTCGCCGGCGTCGTCCTGACCTACCTGAAGCCGTCGCGGCCGTACTTCGCGCCGCAGAAGCTCGGGTACTGAGGCCACTGCACGGGAGCCGGGCCCTCCGGCACTACTGGGCGTGGGAGATCGGACCGAGGTCCGGCTCCTGCGCCCTTTGTGCGTGGTAGGCCAGGATCTGCAGTTCGGTGGACATGTCCACCTTGCGCAGCTGCACGTGCGGCGGCACCTGCAGCACCACGGGCGCGAAGCTGAGGATGCTGGAGATCCCGGCCGCGACGAGCCGGTCGCACAGCTCCTGGGCGACCTGCGCCGGGACCGCGAGTACCGCCATGTTGGTGCGGGTGCGCTCCAGCACGGCCTCGAGGTCGTGCACGGCGCTGACCCGCAGGTAGCCCACCTCGGAGCCGATGACGAGCTGGTCGGCGTCGAAGAGCGCCACGATCTCGAAGCCCCGCGAACCGAACCCCGAGTACCCGGCGAGCGCCCGTCCCAGATTGCCCGCACCCAGGATGGCGACGCGCCAGTCGAGCGTCAGCCCGAGGGCGACGGAGATCTGCCGGTTGAGGTACTGCACGTCGTACCCGACGCCGCGGGTGCCGTAGGACCCGAGGTAGGAGAGGTCCTTGCGGAGCTTGGGCGAGTTCACGCCGGCGGCGTCCGCGAGTTCCTCGGAGGACACCCGCTCGATACCCTCGGCGAGCAGGGAGTTCAGCGCCCGCAGGTAGATGGTGAGACGGGCGAGCGACGCCGGCGGGATGTGGCGCGCCGCGTCGTCCACGCGGCGAAGGCCTGGCATGTCCGGCGTTGTCACTGTCATCGGCTCCGTTGCTCGCACCGCCGCGCCCGGTGCGGGAGCCGCGGTTCCGTGATCCCTCGGCGTCGGGGGCGGAAGTACAACCACTGTATGCCGCCGGAGCGGGGCCTCCAAGCCGGATGACGGGCGGCGTGCATGGGTGCGGGGCCGGCCCGGCGAGGGCTCGTCAGGGGGTGGTCAGCAGCCGCCTCAGCCGCGCCTCGTCGATCGACCAGAAGTCGCGCTGGACGCCGTCGATGAACAGGACGGGCAGCTCCTCCGCGAAGCGGGCGCCGAGCGTGGGGTGCTCGGCCGCGCTCACCTCGCGCCAGCCCAGGCCGAGGTCGCCGGTCACCCTCCGCACCACAACGCGGGCGTCCTCGCAGAGATGGCACCCGGGGCGGGTGAGGAGCACGACGCCGGCGCCGGGCGTCTCCGCGGGAGTTTCCATCCCTCCACGGTACTGCGCCCGACCGGCCTCGGCGGAGGAGACCGGACCGGCAGGACGAGCCGTCGGGGTGTCCTGCCGAAGAACTAGACTCGGGGGCATGCCGGACGCCGCGCGGGTCACGCACCCCACCCTCCAGCCTTCGGCGACCGTCGAGGGCGAGGCCGCCTTCTTCGACGTGGACAACACGCTGATGCGCGGCGCGAGCCTCTTCCACGTGGGCCGCAAGATGTACCAGCGCAAGGCGTTCACGCTGCGCTTCGCCGCGGGCCTGGCCTGGAAACAGCTCCGCTTCATCATGCGCGGCGAGACGATGACGGATGTGAACTCGGTGCGCGACGCCGCCCTCGCCTTCGCCATCGGGATCGCCCACGAGGACGTCCTGGCCCTCGGCGAGGAGGTCTACGACGAGATGATCGCCTCGAAGATCTGGCCCGGGGCGCGCGCCCTGGCCGAGCAGCACCTGACCGCGCACCGGCAGGTCTGGCTGGTGACCGGGACCCCCGTGGAGGTCGCCGGCGTGATCGCGAGACGCCTCGGCCTCACCGGGGCCCTCGGCACCGTGGGGGAGGTCGCGGACGGCCTGTACACCGGCCGGCTGGTCGGCGAGTTCCTGCACGGGCCGGCCAAGGCGGTGGCCGTGCTGGCCCTGGCGCAGCGGGAGGACCTGGACCTCGCGCGCTGCTGGGCCTACAGCGACTCCTACAACGACGTCCCGCTGCTGAGCGCCGTCGGGCATCCCGTGGCGATCAACCCGGACCGCCGCCTCCGCCGGCATGCCCGGGCGAACAACTGGCCGGTCTACGACTTCCGCAGCGGACGGCGGGCGGCGACCCTCGGCCTGCGCGCCGCCACCGTCGCAGGATCCCTCTACGGGCTGTGGCGCGGGTACGCCCGGCTCAGGACCCGCTGACCTCAGGAGCAGCACCCGACGGACCCCGTGAACGACGACGGCCCGGCTTCCACGCAACGAATGCGGGAATCCGGGCCGGTCGGCATCCTCCGGCTCGAGGCCGGACGAGTGCCTACTTCTTGTTGCGGCGCTGGTGACGGGTCTTGCGAAGCAGCTTGCGGTGCTTCTTCTTTGCCATACGCTTGCGGCGCTTCTTGATTACTGAACCCATAGAGTCCTCACAAACTGTTGTGTTGCCAGGGCGTACTGCGGCGCGGGGCCTCGAGGACCGCCCTGGTGATGACGAAAGACGCGTGCCTGGTGGCAGTCGCCCGTGTGATGCACTAAGTCGGGCGGGCTCGAGACCCGCCCAAAACGCTCCTTAACAGGGTACATCCGTTTGGGGAACCCGCGGACGACCGGCGATCAGGCGCTCGCGGCCTGCCCGTCGACCTGCGACCGGTGGAGGAACCCCTCGACCGCGGACTGGGGGACGCGGTAGGAGCGGCCGAACTGGACGGCGGGCAGGTCTCCGGCGTGCACGAGCCGATACACGGTCATCTTCGAGACGCGCATGAGCTCGGCCACTTCCGCGACCGTCAGGAACTGCACATCCGAGAAGTTGTTCCCGTCTGCCATCTCACCACTATTCCTTCGCATGGAGGCTTGCACTTCACCCTGGGGCCTATCGAAAGCGCTGCCCGGGCGACCGATCGGCGTGTCGCCTTGTAGCAAGAGGATAATCCGCCTAGAGGATCACTCTAGTGGCAGATGGGGCTGGAGTGAAAGACGGCCGACGGGCCTACGCCGACGGATCGCGCCGTCGGCGCAGTTGGGCCAGCAGGTCCGCGGCGCGCTCCGCCGCACGGCCCATGGTCCGCCCCATCGGGGGCCGCGGTGCGTCGCCTCCGGCGGGTCCCGACTGCGCCGCGAGGACCGCGGTGGCCAGCGCCGGCGTGGCCGCGGCACCCGGCGCGTCGACCGTCTCCGGCTCGAGCGCCGCGACGACGTCCGCCACCGTCGCGAACTCCGGGGACGGCCGGTCCAGTCCGTCATCCGCGGGGGCCGCGGGCGGTCCCGCGGTCCCGGCATCCTCGAACCCGGCAAGCCAGTCGCGCACCACGCCGAGCGGCGCGGCGTCCAGCGAGTAGTAGCGCTTCTGTCCCTGGGCCCGCATGCTCACCAGGCCCGCCTCCCGCAGCACCTTCAGGTGCTTCGACACCGTCGGCTGACTGACCTGCAACTCGATCACGAGCTCCCCCACCGCCCTGTCGCCGTTCCGCAGATTCTCGAGGATCTGCCTGCGTGTGCCCTCGGCGACGACGGCGAATACATCATCGATTCCCATCCGCCTACCCTAGCGATATATACGCCGCACGGCATCCTGACGTGGCCGGCGGGTCCCGGTCAGTCGAACCAGGGGTCCAGTCCATGGAGGGGGAAGAGGGCCTTCCTCGTCGCCATCACCGTCCGGTCCAGGTCGTCGTTGGGGTCGTACCCGACCTCCCACGAACGCCACCAGAGGTCCGCGCCGTCACCCATCAGCCGGGGCGCCTCCACACCGTGCCGCTCGAGCACATACTCCCGCCAGGCGGGCGGGACCGGCGTCGCCGGGCCTGTCGGCGCACCGGCGGCCACCGCGACGAGCAGCGCCCAGGACCGCGGCACCACGCTCGCCAGGGCGTACCCGCCTCCCCCCGTCGCGACCCACCGCCCCTCGCACAGGCGGTCCGCCAGGTCCCGCACGCCCACCATCAGCGCGTGCTGGGCGTCGACGCTGACCCGCAGGTTCGTGAGGGGGTCCTCGCGGTGGGAATCGCAGCCGTGCTGGCTCACGATGACCTCGGGGGCGAAAGCCCCGGCGAGCTGCGGCACGACGGCGTGGAAGGCCCGCAGTACCGCCGCGTCCCCGGCGACGGTGGGCAGCGCGACGTTCACCGCGTACCCCTCCGCTCCCGGTCCGCCGGTCTCGCTGGCGAAGCCGGTACCGGGGAAGAGGCTCATGCCCGTCTCGTGCAGCGAGATCGTCATGACCCGGGGGTCGTCCCAGAAGATACTCTGCGTCCCGTCGCCGTGGTGTGCGTCGACGTCGACGTACAGGACGCGCCGGACGCCGCGATCGAGCAGCCGCTGGATCGCGGCCGCGGCGTCGTTGTAGATGCAGAAGCCGCTGGCGCGGGAGCGCGCCGCATGGTGCATGCCGCCGCCGAAGTTCACCGCCCGTACGGCTGAACCCCGGAGGATCGCCTCGGCCGCGCCGAGCGACCCGCCTGCGAGCCGGGCGCTGGCCTCGTGCATCCCCGCGAAGGCGGGGGTGTCCTCCGTGCCGAGGCCCCTGGCGGCGTCCGAGGTGCAGGGGTTGCCGCTGACCCGGCGGACCGCCCTGATGTAGTCGGGGCTGTGCACGGCCGCCAGCTCGTCGTCCGACGCGACGGGAGGAGCGGCAACCGTCACGCCGTCGAGGTCCAGCAGCCCGCAGTCGCGCGCGAGCCGGGCCGTCAGGTGCAGCCGCTCCGGGTTCATGGGATGGTGCCCGCCGAAGTCGTAGGCCAGCATCGACTCGTCCCAGGCCACCTGGAGGGGGACCGCCGACCGTGAGTGCGTAGACATTCCTGAAAGGCTACGCGATGCGCGATGCTCCGATGCCGCCTCCCGGTGAGATGCTTTACTACTGCAAGGGACAATCAGGCATGGTTACGCGCCGGTTCGGCGGTAGGACCAGCGAAGAAGGCAGAGCGGACGTCAATGGTAGGTCAACAGCCACGATGGCTGACGGACGATCGCCGCGGGTACATCAGGCTGCTGGCGTCGATCCGCGACTTCGCCGACTCGTTCGCGAACAGCTCCCCCGCGCGTCTCGCCCTGTTCATCTTCAGCGCCGTGATCCTGGTGTTCACCGCGCTGCTGAGCCTGCCGATGGCCACCAGCAGCGGGACCGCCGCCCCCCTGCACGACGCCTTCTTCACGGCGGTCTCCGCCGTGTGCGTCACGGGCCTCACCGTGGTGTCCACCGCCACCTACTGGTCCTTCTTCGGCCAGCTGGTGATCCTGCTGGGCATCTTCATCGGAGGGCTCGGCACGCTGACGCTGGCCTCGCTGCTCGCGCTGATCGTGAGCAAGCGCCTCGGGGTACGGGGGAAGCTGCTGGCCCAGGAGGCGCTGAACAACGCGAGCCGCCTCGGCGAGATCGGCACACTCCTGCGGATCGTCATCACGACGTCGGTGGTGATCGAGATCGTCCTCGCCGTCGTCCTCATCCCCCGCTTCATGATCCTGGGCGAACCCTGGTGGCAGGCCGTCTGGCACGGCATCTTCTATTCCATCTCCGCCTTCAACAACGCCGGCTTCACCCCGCACAGCGACGGGCTGGTCCCGTACGAGACGGACCTGTGGATCCTCACCCCGCTCATGGTCGGGGTGTTCCTCGGCAGCCTCGGCTTCCCGGTGATCATGGTCCTCGTGCAGGTGCGGCACCGCTTCAGCAAGTGGACGCTCCACGCGAAGCTCACGGTCTCCGTGTCGCTGATCCTGCTCGCGGCCGGGACGTTCGCGTGGGGCTTCCTGGAGTGGGAGAACGACCACACGATCGGCACGCTCAGCGTCACGGACCGGGTGATCCATGCCCTGTTCGCCTCGGTCATGACCCGCTCGGGCGGGTTCAACCTCGTGGACCAGAACGACATGACGACGACGACGATGCTCCTGACGGACGCCCTCATGTTCGCCGGAGGGGGTTCCGCCTCCACGGCCGGCGGCATCAAGGTGACCACCATCGCCGTCATGTTCCTCGCCATCGTGGCCGAGGCCCGCGGCGACTCGGACGTCCGG
This sequence comes from Arthrobacter sp. Ld5, assembly GCF_051172775.1. NCBI lineage: Bacteria > Bacillati > Actinomycetota > Actinomycetes > Micrococcales > Micrococcaceae > Arthrobacter > Arthrobacter sp. Ld5. Next base: position 335,801 of record NZ_JBPKBO010000022.1, on the reverse strand, counting down.
GCGTGGGGCCGCACCATCCCCTCCGGCGTGATGCGCGTGGCGATCTCCGTGATCTTCATGGGCGCCACCCTCGTCCTCATCGGCAGCGGCCTGCTCCTGCGCATGACGGACGAGCCGCTCGACAAGGTGGTCTTCGAGGTCATCTCCGCGTTCGCGACCTGCGGCCTCAGCACCAACCTCAGCGCCGAGCTGCCGCCCGAAGGAAAATACGTCCTGTCCGCCCTGATGTTCGCCGGGCGCATGGGTACCATCACCCTCGCCTCGGCGCTCGCGCTGAGGCAACGCAGCACGCTGTACCGCTACCCCGACGAGAGGCCGATCATTGGCTGAGAGACCCGCCCACAATGCACCCGTCCTCGTGATCGGCCTCGGCCGGTTCGGCGCGGCGACCGCGGAACAGCTCGTCCGCCAGGGACGGGAGGTACTGGCCATCGAGCGGGACCCCCAGCTCGTGCAGAAGTTCTCGGGCGTCCTCACGCACGTGGTCGAGGCCGACGCGACGAACCTCGATGCCCTCCGCCAGCTCGGCGCCCAGGAGTTCTCGGCGGCCGTGGTGGGAGTCGGCACCTCGATCGAGTCGAGCGTGCTGATCACCGCCAACCTCGTGGACCTCGGCATCGACCACCTCTGGGTCAAGGCGATCACGCCCTCGCACGGCAAGATCCTCAAGCGCATCGGCGCCAACCACGTGATCTACCCGGAGGCCGATGCCGGGCAGCGCGCCGCGCACCTCGTCGGCGGCCGCATGCTCGACTTCATCGAGTTCGACGACGGCTTCGCGATCGTGAAGATGTACCCGCCGAAGGAGACCCAGGGCTTCACCCTCGCGGAGTCCGCGGTGCGGTCGAAGTACGGCGTCACCGTGGTCGGCGTGAAGTCCCCGGGCGAGGACTTCACCTACGCGCGCCCCGACACCAAGGTCTCCAGCCGCGACATGCTGATCGTGTCCGGGCACGTGGACCTGCTGGAGCGCTTTGCCGGCCGACCCTAGCCGCACGGACGCCGCCGGCGCCCCGGCCCGGCGGGGGCGCACGCCTGGCGGGTCCCGCCGTCGACCACGCACCGCGGCCGCGCGGTCGGCGGCCTGCCGGTGGGTTGCCGCGGCCGGCGGCGCCCTCGTGCTCGCCGTCGTCGTGCTCGCCGCGCAGATCCACGGGCTGGACCTCTCGGTGTACCGCGAGGGCGCCCTCGCGCTGCTCGGCCGCGCGGAGGGGAAGGACCTGTACGACGACGCCCTGATCCTGACCGACACGCGGGGGCTGCCGTTCACCTACCCGCCCTTCGCAGCCCTGCTCTTCGTGCCCCTCGCGCTCGTCCCGGAGTCGCTCGCCCTCGGGATCGTCACCGCCCTGACCTGCGTGTGCCTCGTGGGCGTGGCGGTCACCGTCGTGCGCTACCTGCGCGCGTCGGGGGTGCTGCCGGAGGTGCCGCGGAACGGCCGTCCCGCCGCCGTCCTGACCGCGGTGCTGCTCATCGGCGTCAGCGGGCCCTGGCGCGAGGGCCTCGGGTTCGGACAGATCAACGCCCTCCTCATGGTGCTGGTCCTCGCCGACCTGCTGCGCTCCACCCGGCTGCCCTCGGGCGTGCTCATCGGGATCGCCGCCGGGATCAAGCTGACACCGCTCGCGTTCGGCCTGGTGTTCCTCGCCCGCCGGGACTGGCGGTCGCTGGCCTGGCTGGCGGGGTCCTTCGCGGCGACGGTGGCCGTCGGCTGGTTCCTGGCGCCCCGCGAGTCCGCGATCTTCTGGCTGGACGCGCTCCTCGACCCCTCACGCGTCGGGGCGACGGCCGATCTCTACAACGTGTCGCTGAACTCGGTCGTGGCGCAGTCGGGCCTGGCGGAGGGCCTGCAGCGGCCCGTGTGGATCCTGGCGTCGCTGGCCGTCATCGCGGTCGGCTACGCGGCGATCCGGCGCGCGGACGACGACGGCGACCCCGTGCGGGCGATCGCCGCCAACGCCGTCGTCATGCTCGCGATCTCGCCCATCTCCTGGTTCCACCACTGGGTGTGGATCGCCCTGGTGTTCCCGGCGGGCTGGGTCCTCGCCCGGCGGCAGGAGGGTGCCCCACGCGCGGTGGGCCGGGCGCTGCTGGCGCTCCTGGTGCCCGTGATGCTGTTCTCCTCGATCACCGTGACCCTCACGCTCACCGGCGCGGTCTCCGGCACGGGCCCGCTGCCGCTGCGGGTCTTCACGGGCCTCGGCGTGATCCTGCCGGTGGCCCTGCTGACCCTGTGGGCGCTCCGCCCCGTCAGCCGGCGGGACGCGTCAGTTCGCGGGTGATCTCCGCCGCGCGTGCCGTGGCGGCGCGGGCGCCGTACGCCACGATGCGGGGAAGGCCCAGCTCGTCGAAGGTCTCGATGGCGCTCTGCGTGGTCCCGTTGGGGCTGGTGACGGCGCGGCGGAGGGCCGCGGCGTCCGCGCCCTCCTCCGCGAGCATGAAGCCCGCTCCCGCGACGGTCTCCCGCGCGATCTGGGCGGCCAGGCCGGCGTCGAGACCCAGCTCGGCGCCGGCGGCGGCCATCGCCTCCGCGAGGTAGAACGCGTAGGCCGGTCCGGACCCGCTGACGGCGGAGAGGGCGTCCACCTGCTCCTCGGGGATCTCGACGACGGTCCCGGCGGACGCCAGGAGCTCCCGGGCCTGTGCCATCTGCCCGGGACCGGCCGCCGCCCCGGCGGAGATCGAGAGCACTCCCCGACCGAGCCGCGACGGCGTGTTGGGCATCGAGCGGATGACGGGCTGGCCGTCGGGCAGGACGGCCTCGATCATCGCGGTCGACACGGCGGCAGCGACGCTGAGGACGACGGCGGCCGGCCTCAGGAAGGGGCCGATCTCGCGGGCGAGCGCGACGGTCCCCGCAGGCTTCACCCCGAGGATGACGACGTCGGCATCCTGCACGGCCGTGGTGTTCGCGGCGTCGTCGTCCGCCGTCGCGCGTGCCGTGACGCCGTGCCGCTGCCGGAGCTCCGCCGCGCGCTCGGCGCGCCGCACCGTCGCGGTGACCCGGCCGGGGTCGAGGCCGGCGGCGAGGAGGCCTGCCAGGATGGACTCGTTCATGGATCCGCAGCCGAGGAAGGCGATGCGCGGGGCGCCCTGGGTAGTCATGCTTCCATCCTGCCACGCAGGTCTCACAGGGTACTCCCAGCCTGCGTGCTGTTGAGGCACAAGGAGGAGCCCTAGTGTTGGAGCTACCTCATAGGGGTGCGAGTGATGCGGCCGGAAATTCCTGATCCGGCCCGGCGTCGGCGGTACCGGATGGATCCCCCACCATCCGGTACCGCCGGCGCCATTCCTCGTTGAGGGGACCGGTCAGTGGCCCAGGTGCTCCCGGGCGAAGCGGAGCGTCTCGGCGAGCCAGTCCTCGCGCTCCCCGGCGGCCCGGGCGCGGCGCGTGCTCACCTCCACGGCGACCACGCCGTCCCACGCCGACCCCGCCAGATGCGCAAGCGCCTCCGCGCACCGCTGCTGGCCCTGGCCGGGGAGGAGGTGTTCGTCCTTGCCATTGGGCGTGCCGTCGGTGAGGTGCACGTGCGCGAGCCGGCTGCCGAGCGTCCTGATCTCCTCGTAGGAGTCCATGCCGGCGATCGCGGCGTGGGAGAAGTCCCAGGTGACGCGCTCGTACGGCTCGGGGATCGGGTTCCAGTGCGGCAGGTAGGCCTTCGCCTCGCGGCCGCGCACCTTCCACGGGTACATGTTCTCGACGGCGATGTCGACGCCGTACTCCGTCGCGATGCGGGCGATCCCCTCGGGGAACTCCTCGGCGTACCCGGTCTGCCAGCGGAACGGCGGATGGGTCACGACCGTCGAGGCGCCCACCTCCGCGGCCATCGCTGCCGACATCTCGATCTTCGTCCAGGCCCTGCCCCAGACCTGCTGGGTCAGGAGCAGGGTGGGGGCATGGACGGCGAGGATCGGGAGCTCGTAGCGTTCGCTCAGCGAGGAGAGCTGGGCCGGATCCTGGCTGACCGAGTTGTTGGTGACCATCACCTCGACGCCGTCGTACCCGAGGTCCTGGGCCAGCGCGAAGGCGTCGTGGACGGCGAGCGGGTAGACCGACGCGCTGGAGAGAGCGACGGGGATGGAGGGCAGGCTGCCGGCGCGCGCCATGTCAGGCCCCCCGCGCGACAGGGGTGCGCGGCGTGGCGTCGAGTTGGGTGTGGCCCACCCCGGCTCCCGGGAGGGGTTCGTCGGCGTCGAACATCTTGGCGTCGAAGCGCCTGAGCAGCAGTCCCTCGCGCAGCGCCCACGGGCAGATGCTGATCGACGGGACGCCGAACAGGTCGAGTGCGGATTCGGCGACGAGTGCGCCGGCGAGCACCTGCGGGGCGCGCAGCTCGGAGACGCCGTCGAGGTGGGTGCGGTCCTCCACGGTCATGGCCGCGAGCCGCTTCGTCCACAGGCCGAGGTCCTCGAGGCGCAGCTCGCGCCGGACGAAGGGCCCGGCGGCCGACGGCGCGGATCCCGCGATCCGGGCCAGGGAGCGGAAGGTCTTCGAGGTGCCCGCCACCAGGTGCGGGGTGCCGAGGTGGGCGAAGTGCGGGACGGCCTCCCGCAGGGTCGCCCTGATGTAGCGGCGCAGTTCCTTGACGCTCCTGGCCGACGGCGGGTCCCCGTGCAGCCAGTCGCGCGTGAGCCTCCCCGCGCCGAGCGGGACGGAGAGGGCCACCTCGGGCAGCTCGTCCGTGCCCATCGCCATCTCGAAGGAGCCGCCGCCGATGTCGAGGTTGAGGATGGACTCCGCGCCCCAGCCGTACCAGCGGCGCACGGCCTGGAAGGTCACCGCGGCCTCCTGGTCCCCGGACAGCTCCTGGAGGTCGACGCCGGTCTCCCGGCGCACCCGGTCGAGGACGTCGCTGCCGTTGGCCGCCTCCCGGATCGCGGAGGTGCAGAACGCGAGGAAGTCCTCGGCGTCGTGTCCCTCCGCGAACTCGCGGGCTTCGCGGACGAAACCGACGAGCTCGTCCTGCCCCGCCCGGGAGATGCTGCCGTCCTCGTCGAGGTAGGCCACGAGCTGCAGGGGCTTCTTGTGGCTCGCGAAGGGTACGGGCCGCCCCCCGGGGTGGGCATCCACGAGGAGCAGATGAACCGTGTTCGACCCTATGTCCAGTACGCCTAGCCGCATCGTTCCCGCGCTTCCAGCTCATCCCCCGCCAATGTGTGTGCCTGCCGTGCCCTTCGGGCTACTTCCCTGCGGCGACCTTCCGCTTCGCGGGAGTCCGGCGGGTCGTCTTCTTGGGCGCCGGTCCCTTGGCGCGCTTCTCGGCGAGCATGTCGATCGCCTGTTCGCGCGTGAGCTCCTCGATCGCCATCGACCCGGGGACGGTGATGTTCGTGTCGCCGTCGGTGATGTAGGGCCCGAAGCGGCCGTCCTTCACGACGATCGGCTTCTCGCTCACCGGGTCGTCACCGAACTCGGCCAGCGGCGGCGTGACGGTCCGGCCGCCGCGCTGCTTGGGCTGCTTGTAGATCTCCAGGGCCTGGTCGAGGGTGATCGTGAAGATCTCCTCCTCCGAGCCGATGGAGCGGGAGTCGCTACCCTTCTTCAGGTAGGGCCCGAACCGGCCGTTCTGCACCGTGACCTCCTTGCCCTCCTCGTCCGTGCCGAGGACCCGCGGCAGGTTCATGAGCCTGAGCGCGTCCTCGAGGGTCACGGTGTCCACGGACATGGACTTGAAGAGGGACCCGGTGCGGGGCTTGACCTTCGCTGGCTTCTTCGGGGGCTTGGGCTTGCCGTTCTTGTAGTACTCGACGGGCTGGGCGGCGAGTTCCTCCGCCGTCGGCTCGGTGATCAGTTCGATCACGTACGGTCCGTACCGGCCGTCGCGCGCCACGACGGTCCTCCCCGTCTCCGGGTCCGTGCCGAGGACACGCTCCTGCGACGTCGGCGCCTCCATCAGTTCGATGGCCTTCTCCGCCGTCAGCTCGTCCGGTGCGAGGTCCTCCGGGACGTTGGCGCGCTGCGGCTCCGTGCCCTCGGGGGCGTCGGCCGGCAGGGGCTTCTCCAGGTACGGCCCGAACTTGCCGACCCGCAGCGTGATCCCCTCCGCGATCTCCACCGAGTTGATGCTCCGCGCGTCGATCTCGCCGAGGTCGTTGACGATGGTGTGCAGCCCGGTTTCCTTGCGGTCCCCGTAGTAGAAGCTGTTGAGCCACTCGACCCGGCCGGCCTCGCCGCGCGAGATGCGGTCGAGGTCCTCCTCGAGCTCCGCCGTGAAGTCGTAGTCCACGTAGTCGTTGAAGTGCTCCTCGAGCAGGCGCACCACCGAGAACGCGATCCAGCTCGGCACCAGGGCCTGGCCGCGACTGCGGACGTAGCCGCGGTCCATGATCGTGGACATCGTCGCGGCGTACGTCGACGGGCGGCCGATGCCGCGCTCGTCGAGCACCTTGACGAGCGAGGCCTCCGTGTAGCGCGGGGGCGGCGACGTCTCGTGGCCGAGGGCCTCGATCGCCGTCGCACCGAGCGCATCCCCCTTGGCGACGTTCGGCAGGCGCGTGCCCTGGGCGTCGCCGTCCGCCGTGTCCTCGTCGCGGCCCGCGTCGCGGCCCTCCTCGTAGGCGGCCATGAAGCCGCGGAAGGTGATGACGGTGCCGGAGGCCGCGAACTCGGCGTCCCGGCCGTCCGCGCTCTTCGCGCCGAGGCGCAGTGACGCCGTCGAGCCCTTCGCGTCGGCCATCTGCGAGGCGACGGTGCGCTTCCAGATCAGTTCGTACAGGCGGAACTCGTCGCCGCGCAGGGACTGCGCCACCTGGGCGGGGGTCCGGAAGGAGTCGCCGGCAGGACGGATGGCCTCGTGGGCCTCCTGCGCGTTCTTGGCCTTGCCCTTGTAGACGCGCCGGGACTCGGGCACGTATTCGGGGCCGTACAGCTCCGAGGCCTGGCGGCGGGCGGCGTTGATGGCCTGGTCGGAGAGCGCGGACGAGTCGGTCCGCATGTACGTGATGTAGCCGTTCTCGTACAGCCGCTGCGCCACCTGCATGGTGACCTTCGAGCTGAACCGCAGCTTGCGGGCCGCCTCCTGCTGCAGGGTCGACGTCGTGAACGGTGCGGCGGGACGGCGCGTGTAGGGCTTCGTCTCGAGCGAGCGCACCGCGAAGGTGGCGCTCCCGAGCCCGGTGGCGAGTGAGCGTGCGGCCTCCTCGTCCAGCCGGACGACGTTCGCGGCCTTCAGTTCGCCGCGGTCGGAGAAGTCCTTGCCGGAGGCGATCCGGTTGCCGTCGACGGCGACGAGCTTGGCGGGGAAGGCGCTGCCCTTGGTCGTGTCCTCGGGCGTGAACGTGCCGGTCAGGTCCCAGTACGACGCCGTCCGGAACGCCATGCGCTCACGCTCGCGTTCGACGACGAGGCGGGTGGCGACGGACTGCACGCGGCCGGCGGACAGCCCGCGGGCCACCTTGCGCCACAGCACCGGGGAGATCTCGTAGCCGTACAGGCGGTCGAGGATGCGCCGGGTCTCCTGGGCGTCGACCATGGGGATGTCGACGTCGCGCAGCTCACCCATGGCGCGCGTCACCGCTTCCTTGGTGATCTCGCCGAAGGTCAGGCGGTACACGGGGACCTTCGGCTTGAGGACCTGCAGCAGGTGCCAGGCGATGGCTTCGCCCTCGCGGTCGTTATCGGTGGCAAGGTAGAGCTCGTCGGCGTCCTTCAGGGCGGCCTTCAGTTCGGCGACGGTCTTCCGCTTCTCCGGGGAGACCACGTAGTAGGGCTCGAAGTCCTTGTCGAGGTCCACAGCGAACTTGCCCACCGAGGACTTCTTCAGCTCGGCGGGGAGGTCGGACGGCTGGGGGAGGTCGCGGATGTGTCCCATGGACGCGGCGACCTGGAAACCCTCGCCGAGGTAGCCCGAGATGCTCTTGATCTTGCTGGGGGACTCAACGATGACGAGCTTCTTGCCGTGCTTCTTGTCCGTGGCCTTGGTCGGCACTTCTCTCCTATATATACGAGCGGGTGCCGCGGCAGATCCTCGGTATCCGGTCCGGATCCCGCTGCCGGGCTCACCTCACAGTATGCGCCATGAGTACCCGCACAAGACTAATGGCAGGTTTCAGGGGGCCGGAAGGAGGAAGCCCTCCCGGACGAGCTGCTCGACGTCCAGCAGCAGCTCCGAGGTGAACGCGGCGTCGGGCCTGTCCAGCAGCATGGCGAGCGCTCCCGCAATCTGCCCGGCCGTGAGCTCGCCGTCGCATGCGGAGGCGAACCCGGCCAATTCGGTGCTGAGCAGGGTGGTGCGCCGGAGACCGGCACCCTGCCGCAGCAGGATGACACCGGGGTGTTCGGCGCCGGGCCGCTGGTGGCGTTCCTCGGTGACGTCCTCGGCGACGAGCAGGAACTCGTCGGCGATGCCGATCCCGGACGCGGCCTGCTCGGTGTGGGCCGCGAGCCAGTCGCTGCGGCCGATCGCCGCGGCGAGGTGCGGGCCCACGGGCTGTTCGATGTCGTGGGTGATCTCCTCGAGCGTCACCCGGACGAGGTCGCTCGGGGTGCGGGGGCGCCGCAGCCAGACGGACCCGAAGCCGATGCCCTCGACGTCGCGGGCGGCGAAGTCGGCGAGATAGGCGGCGAAGCTCGCCACGTACGCGTCGCGGTCGCGGTTCTCGGCGGCGTCCCGCAGCCACGTCTCGGCGTACTGCACCGGGGTCAGCTGCTCGCGCTGGATGACCCACGCGTCGACGCCGGGAGGCACGAACTGCCCGATGCGGCGGTCCCACGGCGTCCCTTCGGTGATCTCCCAGTTGCCGAGAAGCTGCGCCGCCCCGCCCGGCGCGAGGACGTCCGGCAACGCCCCGACCAGCGTCTCGACGATCGCGTCGCCCGCGAGGCCGCCGTCGCGGTAGGTGTAGGACTCCTCCGGCGTACCGGTGCGCGGGGTGATGACGAAGGGCGGGTTGGACACCACGAGGTCGAACTCCTCCCCGCGGACCGGGTCGAGGAGGCTGCCGAGGCGGAGGCTGACCCGCGTGCCGGGCCGGCGGGGATCGACGTCCAGCGCTGGCGCGTTCAGGAGGAGGTTGAAGCGGGCGAAGGCCAGGGCCCGGGCCGAGATGTCGGTCACGGTCACGTGGGCGGCGTGGCCCAGCAGGTGGAAGGCCTGAATGCCGCAGCCCGTCCCCAGGTCCAGCGCCCGCCCGACCGGCGTCCTCAGGACCGTCTGGGCGAGGGTCAGTGAGGCTCCGCCGATTCCCAGGACGTGGTCGTGGCGCAGGGGGCCGGGGCGCTGCTCGGAGCCGAGGTCGCTCGCCACCCAGAGATTGCCTCCGACGTCGGAACCGTACGGGCGGAGCTCGACGGCGGCGCGCCAGCGGGGCACGGCGGGGGCCGTCGCGCTCTCCGGCACGCGCTCGATGAGCCTCAGCTGCTCGAGGCCCGCCAAGCCGCTGCCGGGGAAGGCCCGTCCGAGGTCCTGCCCGGCGACGGTCTCGCCGAGCAGCCACAGGAGCACGGGGGTGGCGCGCGCGTCGTCCGCGTCGGCGCGGCGACGCGATGCCAGCAGGGCCGGGACGAGCTGGCCCCGGCCGAGGGCCGTGTACGCGGCCGCGCCGAGGAGGGCCTCGACGCCCTCGACCGAGTAGTCGAGGGAGCGCAGGTCCTCGGCCAGGACCGCGAGGGCGTCGAGGTCCCGGCTCGACGGCGCGGACGCGACGTCGTCGTCGAATTCCGGCCAGGCCGGGGCATCCGCCCGCATCACGCGGCGCCCGCAGCCGTCGCCTCGGCCTCGTCCGACTCGCAGCCCTGCGGGCACCGCAGGGTCGAGGGATCGGCCGCGCACGCGGTGCAGTACAGGGTGAGGTTGCGGCAGGACTGGTTGGAGCAGTTCTCGTACGTGCTGGTCGGAGCCTGGCAGCGCACGCACCTGCCGAGCGTCACGGCGTCGTCGCTGAACTCGAGGTGCATCCTCTTGTCGAAGACGTACAGCGAGCCCTCCCACAACCCGGCGTCCCGGTACTTCTCGCCGTAGCGGACGATTCCGCCGTCGAGCTGGTACACCTCCCGGAAGCCACGGTTGACCATGAGGCTGGAGAGCACCTCGCAGCGGATCCCGCCCGTGCAGTAGGTGACCACGGGCTTGTCCTTCAGGTCGTCGTACTTGCCCGAGTCGAGCTCGCGGACGAAGTCGTGCGTCGTCCGCACATCGGGGACGACTGCGCCCTTGAAGCGACCGATCTGCGCCTCGAGCGCGTTCCTCCCGTCGAAGAAGACGACCTCCTCCCCCGCCTCGCGCCGGGCGTCGACGAGCGCGTGCAGTTCCTCCGGGGCCAGGTGGACACCGCCGCCCACCACGCCGTTCCCGTCGACCCTCAGCTCGCCGGGGGCGCCGAAGGAGACGATCTCGTCGCGGACCCTGACACTGAGCCGCGGGAAGTCCTCCGCGCCGCCGTCGGACCACTTGATCTCCAGCCCCTTGAAGGCCGGATATTCGCGCGTGGTCCTGACGTACTGCTTCACAGCGCCGATCTCCCCGCCCACGGTGCCGTTGATGCCGTCCTTGGAGATGAGGATCCTGCCGCGCAGCCCCCACTTCTCACAGAGGGCCCGCTGCCACAGCCTGATGGCTTCGGGATCGGGCAGGGGCGCGAAGGCGTAGTACAGGGCAATCCGGTTCATCGACACGATTTAAAGCCTACTTCGCGACTCATAACCGTCACCTCGGGGCCTTTTATACCATCGGCGCCGCCGGACAACTATCGTCAGGACATGAACGCCCATGCAGACAACGAACTCCTCCAGACCTGGCTCACCGGATGGTCCAGGTGTCGGGGCTACGAGCGTCATGACGACGGTCGCAGCACCTCCGTCGTGCTCACGGACGAGCAGAACCAGACCGAACACTTCCTGTTCGAACCCACCACCGAGCAGTTCCTCGAGCTCGCCGCCGAGACGAAGCAGGACCCCACACGGAAGCTGACGGTCGTCACCAACCGGATGCGGGAGCTGATCGACGCGGCGCACCCGCTCGGCGTGCGGGTCACCGACCGACAGCAGGCCCTGATGAGCGTGGACATGAGCGGCCAGGACGTCGAGGATCCGCGCCCTCCCGGTGACGACTACACGCTGGAGCGTATCGGCGACGACGGCTGCCGCCGCGTCCTGGTCCGCGCCCACGGAGAGCTCGCGGCCCGCGGGTCCGTGGTGGCCGTGGGCGACTACGCGGTCTATGACCGCATCATCACGGAGGAGAGCTACCGACGGCGGGGGCTGGGCAGCTTCGTCATGCGCGCCCTCACCGCGGGGGTCCTCGAGGACGACGTGACCACCGGCCTGCTCATGGCGTCGGCCGACGGCCGCGCGCTCTACGAGTTCCTCGACTGGGAGCACCTCGCCGACGTGTTCGTCATCAGAGGATAAGGCGCATTTCCACCGTCCCGGCCGTCCGCCGATGGAAGAATGGCCCGGTGGCTGCGCGTGACTCCCTCATCCCCCTGCTCGGGGGTGGACCCGACCCCGAGCAGCTGCTGCATGTCCGTGAGATCCCCGCCCGCGACGCGGAGAACGCGCCGTGGCCGGCCTGGGCGCACCCCGACGTCGTCGAGGCGTTCACCCGGCGCGGCGTCCACCAGCCCTGGCGCCACCAGGCGGAGGGTGCCACCTCCGCCCACGACGGCGCGCACACCATCATCGCGACCGGGACCGCGTCGGGGAAGTCCCTCTGCTACCAGCTGCCGGTACTCGACGAGATCCACCGCAGCGAACTGCTGGACCGCGCCACGCTGGCGCCCACCGGGTCCGTCGCCCTGTACCTGGCCCCCACGAAGGCGCTGGCCGCCGACCAGCTGTCGGCCGTCAACGCGCTGGGCCTGCCCACGGTCCGCGCGGAGACCTACGACGGTGACACCGAGTCGGGAGCCCGCCGCTGGATCCGCGACCACGCCAACCTGGTCCTCGCGAACCCCGACATGCTCCATTACGGCATCCTGCCGAACCACACCTGGTGGGCGCGGTTCTTCCGACGCCTGAAGTACGTGATCATCGACGAGGCCCACAGCTACCGTGGCGTGTTCGGGTCCCACGTCGCGAACCTCCTGCGGCGCCTGCGGCGCATCTGCGCGAGCTACGGCGCGGACCCCGTGTTCATCGGGGCATCCGCGACGTCGGCGGAGCCAGCCGCGTCCTTCGGGAAGCTCATCGGCGCTCCGGCGCGCGCCGTCGACCGGGACAGCTCGCCGCACGGCTCCACGACGGTCGCGTTCTGGGAGCCGCAGCTCACCGGCAGGAAGGGCGAGAACGGGGCACCCACCCGGCGGACCGTGATCGCCGAGGCCTCGGACCTCCTGGCCAACCTCGTCTCCTCCTCCGTGCGGACCATCGCGTTCATCAAGTCCAGGCGGGGCGCGGAGAGCATCGCGCAGACCTCGCGCCGGATGCTCGAGGACGTGCACCCGAGCCTGCCGCACCGCATCGCCGCCTACCGTTCCGGGTATCTCCCGGAGGAGCGGCGTGCCCTCGAGGCGTCGCTGCGCAGCGGCGAACTGCTGGGCGTGGCGAGCACCTCGGCCCTGGAACTCGGGATCGACATCTCCGGCCTCGATGCCGTCCTCGTGGCGGGGTGGCCGGGAACCCGCGCCTCCCTGATGCAGCAGATCGGCCGGGCGGGCCGCTCCGGCCAGGACGCCCTCGCGGCCTTCGTGGCGAGCGACGACCCCCTGGACACCTATCTCGTCCACCACCCGGAAGCGGTGTTCGACCTCGCCGTCGAAGCGACGGTCTTCGATCCGTCGAACCCCTATGTGCTGGGACCGCACCTCTGTGCCGCCGCAGCCGAACTGCCGCTGACCGAGAAGGATCTGCCCATGTTCGGTCCCACCTCGGAGGACCTGCTCGGCACGCTGTGCGAGCAGGGCTTCCTGCGGCGCCGTCCCGCCGGATGGTTCTGGACCCACCCCCAGAGTGCCGCCGGGATGGTGAACCTCAGGGCCGACGGCGGCGGGCCGATCAACATCGTGGAGACCGACTCCGGCGCCCTGCTCGGGACGATGGACTCGCCACAGAGCCACTACCAGGCCCACCCCGGCGCCGTGTACGTGCACCAGGGCCGCACGTACGTCGTCCAGGACCTCAATGAGCAGGACCGCTGTGCCGTCGTGGCGCGCGCCCACCCCGACTACTACACGCAGGCGCGGGACGTCACGCAGATCGAGGTCATCGACCGGGACGTGAGCAGCCTGTGGGGCGGCGTCCTCGCGAGTTTCGGGGACGTGAAGGTGACGACCCAGGTGGTTTCCTTCCAGCGCAAGGCCTTCTCCTCGAACGAGGTCCTCGGCGAGGAGCCGCTCGAACTGGCGGCGCGTAACCTGTTCACGAAGAGCGTCTGGTTCGAGATCAGTCCGGAGCTGCTCGAAGCCGAAGGGATCCTCGCCGAGGAGCTCCCGGGGGCGCTCCACGCCGCCGAGCACGCGGCGATCGGACTGCTCCCGCTCGTCGCCTCGAGCGACCGCTGGGACATCGGGGGTGTGTCGACAGCCCTGCATGCCGATACCGGCCTGCCGACCATCTTCGTCTACGACGGACACCCGGGCGGCGCCGGGTTCGCCGAGCGGGGGTTCGAGGCGGCCCGCACCTGGCTGTCGGCGACCCGCGACGCGATCGAAGCCTGCGAGTGCGAGTCCGGCTGTCCCTCCTGCGTCCAATCCCCGAAGTGCGGCAACCGGAACAACCCGTTGAGCAAGGGTGGTGCCGTGGCGGTGCTGTCCCTGATCCTCCAGCAGGCCGCCGGCAGCACCACCTCCGGTGGCGCCCTCCCCGGGGTGTCGCGATCGGATGCGCCGGGGCGGGAGACTCCGTCCGGGCAGGACGTGCCGTCGGGACCGAAGACCGGAGCGAGGGCCTCCGGAGCCTGACGGTCCGGGGGTCATTGTCCGGGGCGGCGTCACCATCGGCGTCGGCGTCGGCGCCGGCGTCATGGCGGCGGACCGGCCCGAGCTCTGCCCCCGGCGTCCGGAAGCAGGCCGGGCACGCCCACGGACACCCGGACGACAGCGGTCCCGACACCGGTCGCACCGATCTCGCAGGCCTCGACCACGGCACCGTGCTGTCCCGCCACGGCCGAGGCCGCCGCGCAGGGCTCCCCGGAGGAGAGCCCCCGGGCGGTGTCCGCGGCAGCGAGCGCCGCGAGGTCGGCCGCCGTCGCTGCCTTCGAGGCTGCTGATGCGGCCTGGAGCAGGAGCACCGCCGAGGCGACCAGCAGGAGCGCCAGGAGGGAGAGTGCCCCCATCAGGATCGTGCCGGCGCCCCGCTCTGCGTCGGCAGGGCGCGAGGGCGCCGCGTTCCCCCGCGACGTGGCCTGCTCCTCCTCCGGTGGTTCATCCATCGTGTTCCCTCCGTCCCGATGCCGATGCGTGCAGGTCGAGGTCCATGAACTCCACGAGCGGACCCTCCACCCGCGCCCGCACCTCGACGGTCGTCCATTCCCCGTCCCGCCCGACCTGCGCGGTCGCGGTGCGCCCGGCGAGGCGTTGCACGGTCTGCTGCACGCTCGCGGTGCTCTCGCCCCGCATCACCTCCCGTGCACCGGCCCGCGCAGCCTCCTCCAGGCGCAGCTGCACGGCGCCGACGTGGGCTGTCGCGAGCAGGAGTGCGAGCAGGACGACCACGGCGGGGAGCACGACCGCGACCTCGGCGGTGACGGATCCTCGCTGCGTCCCCGCTGCCCGTTCGCTCCGGGTGTGCCTCCCGCGGAGCGGCCGGGCGAGCACCGGGCAGCACGGAGCGGAGGGAGGCCCGTGCTCCCGCGATCGTGTCGGGGGTTCCCTGTCCGCGCGTTCCGCCCCGGTCCGACCAGCCCCTCCCCGGCCGGTCCGCATCAGCCGAAGCTCAGCGCCGAGGTGATGAGGGACATGAGGAGCCCCTTGATCTCACCGCTGGACAGGACCGCAACGAGGAGCGCTGCGAACCCGACGGCGGCGAGCGTGGCGATGGCGTACTCGGCGGTCGCCATGCCGGCCTCCTGATCCGTACTTTGTCCCCGGCCCTGCCGCATGACCCGATCATTGGCCCGCCGGCGCCGTGCCTGGGCCCGCCGTGTCGCCCGGTCCGCGAACCCACCGGATCCAGGGCCATCGGATTGCTCGGCCTCGGCCTCGGGTTGAGCCTCCGTGGACGGTGCCCACCGGATGAACGACACGGGGTTCCCCGCACACTCCTCGCCGCGCGGAGACCGTGGTGGCAGCGATGGCACCGGGGGCATCAGGATCGGCTCCCGCCGGCGCTCCCCCGACCGGCTCCCCGGCGTCTGGCCCTGCGCCCCGTGCTCTGCAGCGTTTGTGAACGCGCTGCTTCGACCGGCGCGGAGGCCTCCGGACTCCGTCTGGGGAGCCCGGAGTGCCGAGGCCCACTCCTCCGTATGCTGCGTCTCGATCGCCATGGCATGCCCTTTCATCGGTGTGGAGTCACCCCCACATGCTGTGAGCGACGAATGTCGCTGCATCAACTCTGGCCAGCCGGGAGTCGGCCGTGGACGGGAGCAGTGGCTAAGTGGATAACCGGGCTCCGCCCCGTCGGAGACGGCCGCGTGGTCGTGCAGGGTGTACGGGCCGCATCGGCCGGCACCGTCCGGCACAAAGGCACGACGGGGGCGACGGCGCGAAGGCACGACGGGGGCGACGGCGCGAAGGCACGACGGGGGCGACGGCGCGAAGGCACGACGGGGGCGACGGTACGAAGGCCCGGCGGCGGCACGACGGCGACGGCACGACGGGCCGGCGGCACGACGGGCCGGCGGCACGACGGGCCGGCGAAGACTGCCGGGCTACAGGTCGGGGAGCAGACCCAGGACCACCGGGACGATGCCCAGGCAGATGAACGCCGGGAGGGAGCACAGGCCGAGCGGCATGACGAGCCGGACACCCAGCGCGGCGGCCCTCCTGTCCACCTCGCGGTTGCGTCGCCGTCGAAGCTGGGCCGCGTGCGCGTGCAGGAGCGCAGCAGACGGCGCCCCGGTCGCCGTGCCGAACCGCAGACCCTGCCGGACGTCCTCGACGATCAGCAGCGGGTCGTACCGGACGCGGGCCGACCGTCCGGACGGCGACCGCGGGCGCATGGACCACCGGCCTGCCACCCGACGACCGTCCGCGCCCCGATCGGCGGGCGGCACGCCGGTGGACGGCTCGGCGTCGGAGCGGCCGTCCACCGCCCCGGCATCCCACGCGGCATCCCAGGAGGCACCGAGGAGCCGGGCAGCACGCACCCGCGCCAGCACCGAACCCACGGCGGGATCACAGGCTTCCCCCACCACCATGAGCGCGCTTTCGACGGATGCTCCCGCGGACAGCACGGCGGCCAGCAGATCGAGGATGAGGGGGCCGTCCTGGACGCCCCCGCGGAACGCCCGATCCATCGGTGCGCCGGTGACGCGCTGCAGGCGGCCCGACGGCGCGGTCAGGACCAGCGTTCCGCCGGCGAGGAGGAGGCCGACGACCAGCCCTGCCATCACGGCGTACCGTCGACCCGCCCGACCAGATGGCGGGACCAGAGGCGGGCCAGGAGCATGAGCACGACGCCGACGGCGAGCGTCAACCGTCCGAGGGCGGACCCCAGGAGCACCTCCAGCGGGTTCACGCCGAGGGCGAGGGCCAGGACGAGTCCCACGGCCGGGAGCCAGGCGAGAAGCAGGACCGTGGCTCGTGGTCCGGCGAGCGCCGTCTCGCGCGCGGACAGGCTGTCGAGCTGGGTGTCGAGCTGCCTGGCGTACTGCTCGAGGATGCCGGCCAGGGGCGCGCCGCTGCGCTCCGCGACGATCAGGCACCCGGCGAGGTCGATCCACAGCCGGTCGACCTGGGCACCGGCCCCTCCCCTCGGCGGGCCAGATCCGGTGTCCAGCGCCTGACGGAGAGCATCGGGGACGCTCAGTCCGAGCTCGGCTGCCCGCCGGGCCGTCGCGATCACCGGCAGCGCGGCCGCCGCGAAAGCGGTCCGTCCGTCCGTGTGGACGCGCTCCATGTCCTCCCACAGGTGATGCGGAGGGCGCCCCGCGCGGAGGAGACCCGCGAGCTGGTGCACGAACAGGGGAAGCTCGTGCAGGTCGACGGTGCGGTGTGCCGCCGCCCGTCCGTGGTCCTCGCCGAGGGACCTCCGTGGCTGCGCGGAGCCTGCCGTCAGGACACGTCCCTGACCGGCCCCGGGCACCACGCGTCGCCGGCCGGTCCGCGAGAGTGCGAAGGTGATGCCGGCGGCGGCCAGCAGGACGGCCACAGCGATCCCGGTCACCGGACGTGCTGTCCACGCCCCGGCCCGCGCCCCGGCCCGTGGTCGCGGTCCGGGGGCTGTCCCTCACCCTGCGGTGCGTCCGCCGCTGCGTCGGCCTCCCGTCCGGTCCCGGGCCAACCCACCCGCTGCGCGAAGCTGTGCCAGCCAGCAGCGCGGCGGCAGCCCTCCCCTGCATCGGTGAGGATGGGCGTCACGGTGAGCTCCCCCGTGCGGGCCAGCTCCAGGCTGCCGATGCTCGCCACGCGCCTGCCCCGCGCATCGCGCACCACGTGCACCACCACGTCGACGGCGCTCGCCGCCTGGAGCGCCACCCCCTCCGGGGTGAGCCCGGCGAGGGCCGCGAGGGCGCCGAGCCGCGCGGGTACCGCCTCGGCGGAGTTGGCGTGGATGGTCGCGCCGCCGCCGTCGTGCCCCGTGTTCATCGCCGCGAGGAGTTCGCGGACCTCGGCGCCCCGGCACTCCCCCACCACGAGCCGGTCCGGTCGCATCCGCAACGCCTGCCGGACGAGCTCGGTGAGGTCCAGCACGCCCGCGCCCTCCAGGTTGCCGTGGCGCGCCTGCAGCCCGACCGTGTGCGGGTGCTCGGGGCTCAGCTCCGCTGCGTCCTCGACGAGCACCACGCGCTCATGGTGCCCGGCCAGGCCGAGCAGGGTGGCCAGGAGGGTGGTCTTGCCCGTCCCCGTCGCCCCGCTGATGAGGAAGTTCAGGCGGTGCCGCATCACCTGCCGGAGCACCTCGGCCATCATCGGCGCGACCGTGCCGCTGTCCACGAGGTCCCCGAGCGAGAACATCCGTGCGCGGCGGATCCTGATGGAGAGCAGGGTCCCCGCCGTCGAGATCGGCGGGAGGACGGCGTGCACGCGCAGACCCTCGAGCCGGACATCGACGGCGGGGCAGCCGTCGTCGAGGCGCCGTCCGCCCGCCGCCACCAGGCGGACGGCCAGTGCCCGCACGTCCGCATCGGAGGCGAAGGCGCACCCGATGCGGCGCAGGCCCTTCGGACCGTCCACCCACACATCGTCCGGTCCATTGACGAGGATGTCGGTGATCGACTCCTCGGCGAGGAGGTGCTCGAGTGGGCCCAGCCCTTTGAGTTCCGCCCGCACCCGGTCGAGCGCGGAGAGGGTGCCCTGCGAGCCGAGCAGCCTGCCGCTCGCGCCGACGGCGTCCGCGAATGCTGCTCCGGTGGCCGGGACGGTCCCCGCGAGAACGGCCCGGCGAACCGATTCCACCATCGATTCCGTGCCCGGGTCACCCCCTGCTCCCGCGTCGGTCGCCCCGCCCACGGCGGTCGGCACCCGTCCGCCCGTCGCACGCAGCTGTCGCCGGGTGGGCGCTCCCACGGTGCCCCGGACCGCCCACGCCTCGGTCATGCCGTTCTCCCCGGACCGTCTCATGCCGCCACCTCCAGACCGGCGACGACCGATTCGACGAGTTTCCTGGCCCTTCGGGGCAGCGGGAAGTCCAACATCCTGCCGGTGGCTTCCGCCGTCGAGGATCCCCGGACGAAGGGCAGGTACGGCAGCGGCCCGGGGCGCCCGGCGAGATCGGCGACGAGCCAAGCGTCTAGTCCGTCGAGCACCGGGCCGCGCAGGACGACGGTCGTCGGCAGGGAGCCGTGTGCCTCGAGGATGCGGGCCACCGCGACGGCGCTCCGTGGCCGGGACGGCACCAGGAGGACGAGTTGGTCGCACAGCGGCACCAGGGCCTGGATCGCCGCGCTCCCGGCGCTGCCGAGATCGACGACGCTGAGCTCGAACGCCCCGCGGGCGGCATCGAGGACGGCGGCGGCGGACTCCATCCCGTGGCCGGGGTGTGGGCCTGCCGCGTCGGGATGCGCGGCGTGGGACAGGACGGCGAGGCGCCCTTCGGCAGGCAGCGCCGCCGCGAGCTGTTCGACGTTGAGGGTCCCCCGGAGATCACGCAGGTCGTGCCAGCGCACACCCGGGCGCTCCTCGATCCCGAGGGCCAGGTCCAGACCGCCGCCCAGGGGATGCCCGTCCACCAGCAGTGTGGACGTCCCCAGGTCGGCGGCATGGCGTGCGCACCAGAAGGCGAACGTGCTCACCCCCGCCCCGCCGGCCGCCCCGAGGAAGCCGACCACTGCGCCCGACGCCGCCGGGTTGAGGCGTCTGCCCAGGTGCTCCGCGAGCCAGCCTGCCCCCTGCGGGACGATGACCACGCGGGAGGACGCGACGGTCGCCGCGGCCGTCCACGCCCTCGCCTCGTCGTCCGCTGCGCCGACGACGATGACCTCGCGATGCCCCGGCATCCCGCCGACCGCCTGGTCGGCGCCGAGGAGCAGCACGGCCGGCTCGAGGGGAAGGGCCTGCGCGAGGTCGGGGGCGAAGTGCGGGGTGACCCCCGCGGCCGCGCAGGCACGCGCCACCTGGTCCTGGACGAACTGGGAACCGCCGGCGAGGACCACCGGCCGTCGTTCCGTCGGGGGAAGGGTCTGCTGAGTCATCCCTGAAGCATTCCCCGGAGGGACCCGTGCGGCGTGCCCGGGACGCCCTATGTGGACAACGCCCCGGATTGCGGGAATGACAGTGGTGCGGCCGATGATATGGACATGTACATCGCTCTGGCGCCCGGTCCGCCGACCCGCGACAGCCGCGGCTCCGTGGCGCTCCAGCCGCTGGACGCCGCGGGCCGGCGCGTCGGCGAGCCGCTGCTGGTGAACGCCGACCGACTGCCCGCCGCCGTCGCACAGGCAGGGCCCCCGCGGCCGATCTGGGTCTGGGCGGGCACGAGGCTCTGGTATCCCGATCTCCTGGCGGCGGGGGTCGACGTCGACCGCTGCCGCGACCTCGGCCTCACCCGCGCCCTCCTCGCGAACGCCCCGTCCTGCCCGCCGTCGCCCTACCTCGCGTCGATCCGGACCGCGGCCCTCGCGACGGACGGCACCGAACCTCCCCGGACGCTGCTCCCTCCCCCGCCCCCGCCCAACCAGCACTCGCTGTTCGACGAGCCGCGCGAGGCCACGGGTCCGCTCCTCGACGACGTCGTCGAGGAATTCACCCAGCAGCTCTCCACGATCGCGGGCGCCGCCGATCCCGGGCGCCTGGGCCTCCTCGTCGCCGCGGAATCCGCGGGCGCGCTGATCGCGTCCGAGATGGAGCACTCGGGGCTGCCCTGGCGCGCGGACGTGCACGAGGACCTCCTCGAACGGGCCCTGGGGCCGCGACCGGCCGAAGGCGTCCGGCCGGCGGGACTCGAACGGCTCGCCGGGGAACTGCGCCAGGCCCTCGGCAGCCCGGCGCTCAACCCGGACTCCCCGCAGGAGGTCCTGCGGGCCCTGCACCGGGCAGGCATCGAGGTGAGGACGACCCGGTCCTGGGAGCTCGAGCAGCAGCAGCACCCGGCCATCGAGCCGCTGCTCGCCTACAAGAAGCTGTCGCGGCTCCTGACGGCGAACGGCTGGACCTGGCTCGACACGTGGATCCGGGACGGGCGCTTCCGGCCGGAGTACGTGGTGGGTGGATCGGTGTCCGGGCGATGGGCCTCACGCGGTGGCGGAGCCCTGCAGATCCCGCGGCAGGTCAGGGACGCCGTCCGCGCCGACCCGGGGCACGTGTTCGTCGTCGCGGACGCCGCGCAACTCGAGCCGCGGGTCCTCGCGGCCCTCGGACGGGACTCGGCGCTCGCGGCGGCGGCCCGGGGCCGGGACCTCTACCAGGGCATCGCCGACCAGGGCTTCGGCGGCGACCGCTCGAAGGCGAAGCTCGCCATGCTCGGGGCCATGTACGGCGCGACGAGCGGCGAATCCGGGCGCCTGATGCCCCAGCTGACGCGCGCGTACCCGCGGGCCATCGGCGTCGTGGAGGCGGCCGCGCGGGCCGGGGAATCGGGCGACGGCGTGTCGAGCCACCTCGGCCGGGGCTGCCCGCCCGCCTCGGAGGAGTGGCATGCCCGGCAGCGCACGACGACGGCGGAGGAACAGCGCCGCGCGGACGGCGCCGCGCGGGCCCGCGGACGCTTCACCCGGAACTTCGTGGTCCAGGCGACCGCGGCCGAGTGGGCCCTGTGCTGGCTCGCGGAGATCCGGCGACGGCTCACCGAGAGCACCATGACGGAGCCGCGCGGCCGGATCGTGTTCTTCCTCCACGACGAAGTGGTCCTGCACGTCCCGGAGGACCACGCCGCCGAGGCTGCGACGATCCTCGCCGACGCCGCGCAGGCCGCGACCCGGCTGGTCTTCGGGGAGATCCCGATCGAGTTCTCGATCTCGACGGTCACCGTCACCTCCTACGCCGACGCGAAGTAACCGTCCGGACCGGAGGCCCCCGACGGATGGCACCGGCGCCTCACAGCGGTGCGGGGATTTCCAGCGACCGGTCCCACGGCGTCGTCCAGCCGAGCCCGTCGAAGATCGCGTCCAGCAGCATCGCGGTGAACCCCCAGATCACGGCGTCCGGAGTGAGGAAGGCGGGGGTCCGGCTGACGAACCCGTCCCGCCGCACCACGGCCGTCCTCCGACGCTCCGGATCGAGGAGCGTACTGACGGCGCACCGGAAGACGAGCTCGGACTCCGCGGTGTCCACCGCGTAGACCGGGGACTGCTCGGTCCACCACGCGAGCACCGGAGTGACCAGGAAGTTGCTGACCGGAAGTCCCACTTCGGGCAGCGTGCCCAGGATGTCGATGCCGTCGGGATCCACGCCGGTCTCCTCGCGCGCCTCACGCAGCGCCGCCGCGCCTTCGTCCCGGTCCCCGGCGTCGATGGTCCCGCCGGGAAACGCCACCTGCCCGGGGTGGTGTGCCAGGGAACTGGCGCGCATCACGAACAGGAGGTCGACGTCGTCCGGTGCGGGCCGCGCCGAGGCCGGGAACGGCAGGTCCTCCCTCGCCCCGAACAGGATGAGCACGGCGGCCCGACGGCTCTTCGCGGGGTCGAGGGTCGCGAACTGCCACCCGTCGGTCCGCAGGAGGGTCGTCGTCACCTGCATGGACTGCACCCAGCGGGCGAGCTCGTCGCGCGCCGTCACCGCGGGGCCCTCGCGGGTCGGCCGGTGACCGGCCGGGCGGCCCTGCGACGGCGTCCGCGCCGGCGTTCCCGTGCGAGCCGCGGGTGGGCGGTCCTAGGCACCCAGTCCGTGCCCTGCCTCGCGGAGCTCGGCGCGGGTGCGTCCGGCACGCATCGACGCGAGCAGCTCCTCCCGGCCGGGCGCGAGTTCGTACTTCAGCAGCTTCGCCGCCTTGAGCGGGTCCGTCTCCCCGTCGCCGTAGGACGGGCAGAGCGCGGCCACGGGACAGACGCCACAAGCGGGCTTCTTCGCATGGCAGACCCGCCGGCCGTGGAAGACCACATGGTGCGAGAGCATCGTCCAGTCCCTGCGCTCGAAGAGGGCCGCCACGTCCTGTTCAACCTTTACCGGGTCCTCCGACGCCGTCCACCGGAAGCGGCGGGCGAGGCGACCGAAGTGCGTGTCCACCGTGATTCCCGGGATGCCGAACGCATTGCCCAGGACCACGTTGGCCGTCTTCCGCCCGACGCCGGGCAGGGTCACCAGTTCCTCGAGCGTCGCCGGCACGTCGCCGTCGAAGTCGTCGACGAGGCGCCGGGAGAGTGCGAGCAGGCTGTTGGCCTTCGCCCGGTAGAACCCCGTGGGCCGGATGAGCTCCTGGAGCTCGGCTTCCTCGGCCTCGGCCAGGGCCTTCGGGTCGGGATAGCGCGCGAACAGCGCGGGCGTCGTGAGATTGACGCGCACGTCCGTGGTCTGGGCCGAGAGCACCGTCGCGACCAGCAGTTCGAACGGGCTCCTGAAATCGAGTTCGGCCACCGCGTAGGGGTAGGTCTCACCGAGGATCCGGTTGATCTTCCGGGCGCGTCGCTTCCGTGCGACCGGCGATTCCTCGTCGGTCTGCGCTGTCCTGCCTGCCACTCGTGTGTCTCCTTCCGGTGCTGCTGCCCGTCGGGATCGCAGCGGTGGGGTCAGTCCTGGGGGGCGCGTTCGATGTTGCGGAGGTTCCGGAGGATGCCGATCGCGCCCGTCCGCTTGTCCTGGACGAGGAATTCGCTGCCGCGGTCCTCGATGCCGACCTCCCAGTCGCCGGGCTGCAGGGTGAAGACCTCCTGGCCCGTCTGCTCGTCGAAGACCGGACGGGGGGACCCGACGGCGAACCAGAACGCCTCGACGACGGGCTCCTCCTCCGCCGAGCGCGTCGCGGTGATCGGCTCCTGGCGCTCCCGCTCCTCGGAGGGACGCGTGGTGTCGGGGGCGGGCTCCTCCCGGACGGCCTCGTGGACCCGGGTCTCGCCGGGGGACGACGCCTGGACCGCCGTGGAGGACGTCGTGTCCTCCACGGCGTCCTGAGCCGCGTCGCGGTCTTCGACGGCGTGGGATCCGCCCTCGGATGCCTCCGACACGCTGCGGGAGGTGTCAGCGGACGTATCGCCGGGCGTGCTGCGGGAGGTGTCAGCGGACGTATCGCCGGGCGTGCTGCGGGAGGTGTCAGCGGACGTATCGCCGGGCGTGCTGCGCGAGGTGTCGGCCGTGCCGGGCTCCATCCCGGACTGGCCCGAGGCAGCGGCGCCGGCGCCCACGGCTCCCGCTCCCCCCACCCCGTACAGGCCGGCGCCGTTCTGCAGGACGGTCGCAGCGGCGGGGTTCACCCCGGACTTGTCCTTCCGACCGAACCGGGGGCCCGATGGGGCGGCGTCCTTCGCGGCGGTGTCCTTCGTGAGGGCGGGCTGCGCGGCGGCGTCCTCCTTCACCGGCTTGGCGGGGCGGGGCTGCGCCGCCGTGATCGAGCGCGCCGCGGGGTGGGCAGGCACCTCGGGGCGGTCCGCGAAATCGTCCTTGAGGACGGGCAGGAAGGGAGCGAGGACGGTCGCCGTCAGCATGACCAGCCCGCCGATCAGCGCCACCAGCGGTCCCACGTGGAACTGGGTCACCGTCTGCAGGAAGAAGTAGGTCGTGGCCAGCACCGACGAGACCGAGGCGAACTGGTCGACGGACAGCGAACCGACACGCAGCCCCGAGCTACCCAGCCGGCGCCCGGCGACGAGGGCCAGGGCGATCACGGGCAGGAGGATCCCGATCCCGACGAAGAAGAGCGGAGCGGTGTTCCAGAAGTTCTCGTAGCGCACGATGCCGTCGATGAACGGCAGCAGGGTGCCGAGGAAGACGAGCAGCACACCGCCGCCGAACAGCACCTCCCGCAGCGGAAACGGTCCGACGAGGGCCCGGCTCCGGCCGACGGGGCGGCTCTCCGTGGACGGCGCGTCCGATCCGGTGGACGGCGCATCCGATCCGGTGGCCTGCGCGGAGGAGGAGGACCGCTCCGCGCCGCCGGACGATCCGTGGCCTGTGCTGCGGTGTTCCTCGGATGCTTCGGTCATGGTGTTCTCCCGTTCATGGCGCTGGTGTCCGGCCGGAGCACCAGCGGCCTCCGACGTCGATTGCCTCCCTCCACCCTAGCCACCGGCCCACCCCTTCTCCACCAAGCGCGGGCGCCGGCGCCCGCGCCGCTCATCGCACAATCGCCGCAGTTCGGCTAGGTCCTGTGACGGCGGGCACACGCGGCCGGGAGAACTCGATAGTGTCGGCGTAGAGCACGTGGTGGTGCGCCGGACCGGCGCACCACGCTACTTCTGTCCGTTACCGACCACGTCACAAAGGGGTAGATCATGACCGCCGAACGACAAGGCGACGCCTTCGAGAACCTGCTGCACGAGGAGCGCCGCTTCCCGCCGAGCGCCGAGTTCGCGGCACAGGCCGTCGCGCAGCCGTCCCTCTACGACGAGGCCCGTGAGCAGGGCGTCGAGTTCTGGGCCAGGCAGGCCCGCGAACTGCTCACCTGGGACCGCGACTTCACCCAGACCCTCGACTGGTCGGACGCCCCCTTCGCCAAGTGGTTCGTCGGCGGGACCGTGAACGCCGCCTACAACGCCCTGGACCGGCACGTGGAGGCCGGCCTCGGCGACCGGGTGGCCATCCACTTCGAGGGCGAGCCCGGAGACACCCGCACCATCACCTACGCGGAGCTGACCCGCGAGGTCAAGAAGGCCGCCAACGCGTTCGGGGCCCTCGGCGTGCAGAAGGGCGACCGCGTGGCCGTGTACCTGCCGATGATCCCCGAGGCCGTCGTCACGATGCTCGCCTGCGCGCGGATCGGCGCCGTCCACTCCGTGGTCTTCGGCGGCTTCTCCGCGGACGCCCTCCGCAGCCGCATCGACGACGCCGAGGCCAAGCTCGTGGTCACGGCCGACGGCACGTACCGCCGCGGCAAGCCGAGCGCCCTCAAGCCGGCCGTGGACGGCGCCCTCGAGAAGGACGGCCACACCGTCTCGCACGTCGTCGTGGTCCGGCGCAACAACGAGCCCGTCGCCTGGAGCGAGGGACGCGACCTCTGGTGGCACGACGTCGTCGAGAGCGCCCCGGACGAGCACACGGCCGTCGCGCACGACGCCGAGCACCCCCTGTTCATCCTCTACACCTCGGGGACCACGGGGAAGCCCAAGGGCATCCTGCACACGACCGGCGGGTACCTCACGCAGACCGCGTTCACCCACCGGAACACGTTCGACCTCCGCCCGGAGACCGATGTCTTCTGGTGCACCGCGGACATCGGATGGGTCACCGGGCACAGCTACGTCGCGTACGCGCCGCTCGTGAACGGCGCCACCCAGCTCATGTACGAGGGGACGCCCGACACCCCGCACCAGGGCCGCTGGTGGGAACTCGTCGAGAAGTACAAGGTGAGCATCCTGTACACAGCGCCGACGGCCATCCGCACCTTCATGAAGTGGGGGCGGGACATCCCGAAGAAGTACGACCTCTCGTCGATCCGCGTGCTCGGCTCCGTCGGGGAGCCCATCAATCCGGAGGCCTGGATGTGGTACCGGGACGTGATCGGCGGAGGCACGGCGCCCATCGTGGACACGTGGTGGCAGACCGAGACCGGAGCGCACATGATCGCCCCGATGCCCGGGGTGACGGCCACCAAGCCCGGTTCGGCCCAGGTCGCCGTTCCCGGGATCGCCGTCGACGTCGTGGACGAGATGGGGCAGTCCGTCCCGGACGGCGCCGGCGGCTACCTCGTCATCCGCGAACCGTGGCCGGCGATGCTGCGCGGCATCTGGGGCGACCCGCAGCGGTTCAAGGACACCTACTGGTCACGCTTCGACGACATGTACTTCGCCGGCGACGGCGCGAAGAAGGACGCCGACGGCGACATCTGGCTGCTCGGCCGGGTCGACGACGTCATGAACATCTCGGGCCACCGGCTCTCGACCACCGAGATCGAATCGGCCCTGGTCAGCCACCCCTCGGTGGCGGAGGCCGCCGTCGTCGGGGCGAGCGACGAGACGACGGGCGAGGCGATCGTCGCGTTCGTGATCCTGCGCGGCTCCGCGAAGGACGACGACGACATCGTCACCACCCTGCGCAACCACGTGGGCACGGAGATCGGCCCGATCGCGAAGCCGCGGAACATCCTGGTGGTCCCCGAACTGCCGAAGACCCGCAGCGGGAAGATCATGCGGCGGCTGCTCAAGGACGTCGCGGAGGGCCGCGAGGTCGGCGACGCCACCACGCTGTCCGACCCGACGATCATGCAGCAGATCGCGGTGTCGCTGCGCAAGTAGCGGCTCGCGGAGACGAGGAGGGCCCCCGCACCTGCGGGGGCCTTCCTCGCGTCGGATCGGCTCAGCCGATCGTCGCGTCGACCGTGACCTCGATGTTGCCCCGCGTGGCATTCGAGTAGGGGCACACCTGGTGCGCGTGCTCCACGAGCCGGTCAGCGGTCTCCTGGTCCACCCCGCCGATCTCGGCGTGCAGGGCGACGGAGAGCTGGAACCCGCCGCCGTCGGTCGCGCTGATGCCGACCTCCGCGGTGACCGCCGTCTCGCTGATGGTGGCCTTGCTGCGGGACGCGACGAGCTTGAGGGCGCTGTGGAAGCAGGCCGCGTAGCCGACGGCGAAGAGCTGCTCGGGATTCGTCGCGCCGCCGGCACCGCCCATCTCCGTGGGGACCGCGAGGTCGACGACGAGCTGGCCGTCGTCAGTGCGTGCCTTGCCGTTGCGACCGTCACCGGTCGCCGTCGCCACTGCCGTGTAGAGAGCGCTCATGGTGTCGTTCCTTTCGTCGTGGGGGCCGGATGCCCTTGCCGACTATGTAGACTAACTAGTAACTCCACTCCCGCCAAATCAGCACGACGACCGCAGATCGGAGCAGCATGACCACCCTTCCCGTCCGCGAGCGCATCCTCGCCTCGGCGACCCGCCTGTTCGACGCCACGAGCATCCGCTCGGTCAGCGCCGACCGGGTGATCGCCGACGCCGGCACCACGAAGGTGACCTTCTACCGCCACTTCCCGACCAAGGACCACCTCGTCGTGGCGTACCTCGAGGACCAGCTGCACCACCTGCAGGAAGCGGTCGACGCCGCGCGGGCCGAGGGCTCGGACGCCTGCAAGATCCTGCTCCGGCTGGCCGCCGCGAACGGCGCCGCGGCGTGCCGGCCCGGCTTCCGCGGATGCACGTTCATCAACGCGGCCGCCGAGTACCCCGCGGAGGGCCCGGTCCGCGACGCCGTCGGGCAGTACCGGGCCTGGCTGCACGCCGTGGTGACCGAGCTGCTGACCGAGCTCGCGGTGGAGGGACCCGCCGTCGTCGCGGACCAGCTCATCATGCTGCGCGACGGCGCCATGGTGCACGGCTTCATGGGAGACCCGACGGCGGTGGCCGAATCCCTCACCACGGCCGGACGGGCGATCATCGGCGCGCGGCGCCGCACTCCCCTGCCGGCCTGAGCCGGGCTCGGGCCGGTCCCGTCCGGTCCGGTCCGGATGTGACGTTCGTCCTGAAAGGTGGCCGGTACCCTGCGGCGAGAGGATGATTTCAGCGTGTCCACCACCCTGCAGCAGCCTCCCGCCACCGATCCCCGCATGGCCCGCCGCGTCGCCGGCGCCTCGTTCGTGGGGACGGCCCTCGAGTCCTACGACTTCTACGTGTTCGGCACGGCGGCAGCGCTCGTCTTCAACACGGTCTTCTTCACCGCACAGGACCCCCTGGCCGGCACCCTCTCGGCATTCCTCGTCTTCGCGATGGGCTTCGTCGCCCGTCCTCTCGGCGCCATCCTCTTCGGCCACCTCGGTGATCGGATCGGCCGCAAGCGCACGCTGATCTGGACCATCACCCTGATGGGACTGGCGACCGGCGCGGTGGGTCTGCTGCCGGACTACTCGACCATCGGCATCTGGGCGCCGATCATCCTGACCGTGCTCCGCCTCCTGCAGGGACTCTCGCTCGGCGGCGAGTGGGGCGGCTCCATCCTCATCGCCACCGAGCACGCCGAACCGCGCAAACGGGCGCTCTACGCCTCCATCCCCCAACTCGGGTCACCCGTGGGCACCATGCTGATCTCCGCCATCTTCCTCGCCCTCACCGTCGTCGCGCCGGAGGTCATGACCACGTGGGGCTGGCGCATCCCGTTCCTGCTCGCCTTCCCGTTCCTCGCCATCGCGATCTATCTGCGGCTCGCGATCGACGAGACGCCCGTCTTCAAGGAGACGAGCCGCGGGCAGGCGCTCCCCCGGATCCCCTTCCTCGCCGTCCTGGCATCCCAGCCGGTCGCCATCGTCGTCGCCATCGCCTCCGCCGTCCTGGGCATCGGCTCATACTTCCTGATGGTCACCTACACGCAGGCGTACGGCACCGGGACCCTGGGACTGTCCCAGGCGACGGTCCTGAACGCGGCCCTCGTCGGATCCGTCCTGCAGCTCGTCACCATCCCCGCGTTCGGCTACCTGGCGATGCGCATCGGCTCCGCGCGGGTCGTCGCCGGCGGGGCGCTCGGCACGGCACTGATCGCCTTCCCGCTGTACTGGGTCATCAGCATCGCCACCGAACCCGTGTACGTCGCGGCGATCATCCTCGGCGGCATCCTCCCGACCGCCAGCTGGGCGGCGCTCGGCGGACTCATGGCGGACATCTTCACCCCGGCGACGGCGTTCACCGCACTGTCCTTCGCCTACAGCATCGCCGCGATCGTCGCCGGCTTCGCGCCGTCCATCACGCAGCAGTTCGGCATCGCCACCGACGGCGCGTGGTGGCACCCGGGCGTCGTCCTCGCCGCGATGAGCCTCGTCACCGCGGCCGGCGCGCTCGGCGCGGTGCGCCTGCGCGCGCGACGCCACACTCCCCTGCCGGCCTGAGCCCGACCCGTGACGCCCTCCGCCCCGCGGGTGCGGCATAGTTAGGGCATGACCCCGCGCACGCCCCGCATCCTCGTGATCAACGGACCCAACCTGAACCTGCTCGGCACACGGGAACCGGACGTCTACGGGACGGCGACGCTCGACGACGTCGTCCGGCTGGCGTCGGACACGGCCCGGGACCGAGGCTGCGCCCTCAGCGCAATGCAGTCCAACCACGAGGGCGGGATCATCGACGCCGTCCACGCCGCCCGGACGACGGCGGACGGCATCGTCATCAACGCCGGCGCCTACACGCACACCTCGATCGCCATCCGCGACGCGCTCGCGGGGGTCGGACTGCCCGTGGTCGAGGTCCACATCAGCAACGTGCACCGCCGCGAGGACTTCCGGCACCACTCGTACATCTCCGGCGTGGCCGACGCCGTGATCGTCGGCGCCGGCATCGACGGCTACCGCCTCGCCGTCGACCACCTCGCCGGGCGGCTGGGCGCATCGGCCACGAACGGTGCGCCGACACCGGAAAGTTAGCCCCGGCACCGGTCGCCACGACACCGATCTCCCGGCGGATGAGGCACGATGGTCCTATGACGGACATCACCCCCGCCGGCAGCGCCGCCGCCCAGCCCCTCGACCCCGACGCACCCCTGCTCGAGGTGAGGAACCTGGCGGTGAGCTTCCGCACCACCCACGGCGAGGTCCAGGCGGTCGAGGAGGCCAGCTTCACCCTCCGGCGCGGCAGCGCCCTGGCCATCGTCGGCGAATCCGGGTCGGGGAAGTCGACGACGGCGATGGCCTGCATCGGCCTGCTGCCGGGCAACGGCAGGGTCACCTCCGGCAGCATCCTCTTCGAGGGCCAGGACCTCACGAGCCTGTCCGAGGCGAAGATGCGCTCGATCCGTGGGAGGGCGATCGGCCTCGTCCCGCAGGATCCGATGTCCAACCTGAATCCGGTCACCAAGATCGGGACGCAGGTCGCCGAGACCCTCCTCGTCCACGGGATGGCCACGAAGAGGAACGTCAAGCAGCGCGTCATCGAGGTCCTCACCGCGGCAGGCCTGCCCGACGCCGGGGAGCGGGCCAAGCAGTACCCGCACGAGTTCTCGGGCGGTATGCGCCAGCGCGCTCTCATCGCGATCGGCCTCGCCTGCCAGCCGCGCCTGCTGATCGCCGACGAGCCGACGTCCGCCCTGGACGTGACGGTGCAGCGCACCATCCTCGACCAGATCGAGAGCATGACGGAGCAGATCGGCACGTCGGTGCTCCTGATCACCCACGACCTCGGCCTGGCCGCCGAACGCGCCTCGCAGCTCGTGGTCATGCATCGCGGTCGGGTGGTCGAGACGGGTCCGGCCGCGCAGCTGCTCAACGACCCGCAGCACCCCTACACGCAGTCGCTGGTGCGGGCCGCCCCGAGCGTCGCCGCCGTCCGCCTGAGCCCGGGCGCCTACACCGCGGACGCCGCGAGCCGCCTGAAGCTTGCGGAGGCCGCCCTCGATGAGCACGACGCCGCACCCGCCGAGTCCTCCCCGTCCACCGCGCCCGCGGCCGGCGGGGCGCACGCGGCGACGTCGTCATCGGACCGGCAGGCTCCGCCCGCGAGCACGGGGACACCCGCCGCTCCCCCGAACATCGTCGAGATCCGCGACCTCACGAAGGTGTACAGGCGGCGCGGCAGCACGGAGGACTTCTACGCGGCGAAGAACGTCACCCTCGACATCCCGCGCGGGCAGACCGTCGCGATCGTCGGCGAGTCCGGCTCCGGCAAGACCACGACGGCGCGCATGCTGCTGAAGCTGATCGAACCGACGTCGGGCACCATGACGTTCGACGGCATGGACGTCGCGACCCTCGACAAGGCGCAGCTGGGCGATTTCCGGCAGCGCGTGCAGCCCATCTTCCAGGACCCCTACTCCTCGCTGAACCCGATGTTCACGATCGAGCGCATCGTCGAGGAGCCCCTGAACGCGTACAAGCGCGGATCGAAGAAGGAGCGCGCGGCCCGGGTCCGCGAACTGATGGACCAGGTCTCGCTGCCGCAGAACGCCCTGCGCCGCTACCCTGCGGAGCTCTCGGGCGGGCAGCGGCAGCGCGTCGCGATCGCGCGCGCCCTGGCGCTGAAGCCGGAGCTGATCGTGTGCGACGAGCCGGTCTCCGCCCTCGACGTGCTGGTCCAGGCCCAGATCCTGAAACTCCTCGGCGACCTGCAGTCGGAGCTCGGCCTCAGCTACCTGTTCATCTCGCACGACCTCGCGGTGGTGCGGCTCATCTCGGACTACGTCTGCGTCATGAAGGACGGCGAACTGGTCGAGGCCGCGAGCTCGGAGGAGGTCTTCCAGAACCCCCGCCACCCGTACACGCGGAAGCTCCTGGCGTCCATCCCCGGCAACGAGCTCAACATCGGGGAACTGGCCTCCTAGGGCCCCTCACCAGCTGATCCGTTCGAAGGCGTCCCTGAGCCTGCGGCCCCGCTGCGGGTTCAGGGACGCCACCCAGGAGATCCGCTCCGCAAGTACGCCCGAAGATCGGCCTGCCCGCGCCGCTGGGACTCCGGCCCGTATACGCGGCAGTTGTGGAGGATCGCCGTCAGGGCGTCGTAGTCCGTCCGCGCCCCGTTGGTGCGCGCGTTCACCACGACCCCGGCCACCGTCTGCCGGACCGGCGCCGCGCACCCGGGTCTTCCGCCGGTTCACGGTGTGGCCCTCGGCGACGACGACGTCGGCCCTTCCGGGGCTGTGCGGAGCGCAGTCGGGCGCCTGAGGCGCCCTGTGCCTGTCGGCCTGCGTGCCCCAGGGCAGCCCCGGAGAGGACCGCGCACGGCGTACGCTGCCCGCCTCGGCCGGGGTCCGTCGCTGTCACACCTGCAAGCGGTCCGGGCCCGCCCTGTACGGGCAGCCCGCGCGCCGCATAAATTGTCCGCACGCGACGACGGAGGACACCATGAGCGGGCACGGCACGATGAACGGGACGACGACGGCCGGCGGCTGGCCCGCCCTCCGGGTCGAGGACTGGCAGGACACCCGCGCAACCCTGCACATGTGGTGCCAGATCGTCGGCAAGATCCGGATGGCCCACGCTCCCCTGGTCAACCACTGGTGGCAGGTGCCGTTCTACCTCACCGCACGCGGCTGGGGCACGTCGTCGATCCCCTATGGCAACGGCCTCTTCGACCTGGAGTTCGACGTCGTGAACCACCGTCTGCTCCTCCGCGCCAGTTCGGGTGAGGACCGCGTGGTCCCCCTCGAGCCGCAGTCCGTGGCCCGGTTCCACGAGCGGACGCGAGGGGCGCTGGCCGAGCTGGGGATCGACGCGCCGATCCGCTCGGTCCCCACGGAGGTGGAGCCGGCAGTGCCCTTCGCCGAGGACCACGGGCACGCCTCCTACGACGCCGGCGCCGTCGCGGCCTTCTGGCGCCAGCTCATCCAGGCCGACCGCGTCCTCACACGGTTCAGGGCCGAGTTCCTGGGCAAGGTGAGCCCCGTGCACTTCTTCTGGGGAAGCATGGACCTGGCCTGCACGCGCTTCTCGGGACGGCCCGCGCCCACCCATCCCGGAGGCGCCCCGAACTGCCCTGACTGGGTCATGGAGGAGGGATACTCCCACGAACTCTCGAGCTGCGGATTCTGGCCCGGAGGCGGCGAGGAGGGGGCGTTCTACTCGTACGCCTACCCCGAACCCGAGGGGTACCGGGACGCACCCGTCGACGTCGAGGGCGTGTTCTACAGTGCCGAGTACCGCCAGTTCCTGCTGCCCTACGAGACCGTGCGGAAGGCCGACGACCCGGACGCCGTGCTGCTCGCCTTCCTGCGGGCCACGTACGACGCGGCCGCGGCGGCGGGCGGCTGGGACGCGCGGCTCCTGACCGACCCCCGGCGGCTGGAGGTGCACGCGCGCTGAACGGCGCAGGAGCGGCCACCCGCCCGGAGGCTGATGGCCACTCCTGTCCGGCGTCCTGCTCGCGCCGTCTACTTCTTGCGGGTCTTCGGGTCGAGGGCCTCGCGCAGCGACTCGCCGAGCAGGGTGAAGCCGAGCGCCGTGATGGCGATGCACGCACCCGGCAGGAAGGCGAGCTGCGGAGCGACCGCGAGTTCCACCTGCGCGTAGGTGAGCATGCGCCCCCATTCGGCGGCCTGCGGCAGCCCGCCGCCGAGGCCGAGGAAGGACAGTGCGGCGGCGTCGATCACGGCAGTGGCGAGCGTGAGGGTGGCCTGCACGATCACGGGCCCCATACTGTTCGGCAACAGGTGGCTCATCGTGATCGTGCGGCGGCTGAGGCCCAGGGTCTGTGCCGCGAGGATGTAGTCGGCACCCCGCTGCGAGAGCATGGTGGACCGCAGGAGCCGCGCGAAGATGGGGATCTGCGAGACGCCGATGGCGATCATGATCGCGTAGGAGCTCTGGCCCAGCACCGCCGCGATGCTGACGGCGAGGAGGAGGTTGGGGACGGACAGCAGGATGTCCACGAAGCGCATGATGGCGTTGTCCACCCAGCCGCCGATGCCCCCGGCCAGGACGCCGAGCAGCATCCCGCCCGCGAGGCCGAGCGCCGTCGAGACGACGCCGATCAGCAGCGACGCCCGGGCACCCCAGATGAGCTTGCTGAGCACGTCCCCGCCGAAGCGGTCGAGTCCCAGCGGGAAGCCGTCGATCTCTCCCGGCCCGGGGATGGTGGTGGGGGTGATGGACGTGCGTCCCGGGAGGTCGTCGCCGCCGTAGGGCGCGAGGATCGGCGCCAAAATGGCCACGATCAGGAAGATCCCGATGATGATCGCGCCGA
This sequence comes from Arthrobacter sp. Ld5, assembly GCF_051172775.1. Lineage (NCBI taxonomy): Bacteria > Bacillati > Actinomycetota > Actinomycetes > Micrococcales > Micrococcaceae > Arthrobacter > Arthrobacter sp. Ld5. The sequence goes on along the minus strand of NZ_JBPKBO010000022.1, from coordinate 301,661 downwards.
CGATGGCCTGCGGGTTCCTGCGCAGCCGGAGGTACGCGTCCTTCCACAGGCCGGTACCGCGCCCGGTGTCGATGGCGGGATCGTTCGGAGCCGCGGAGCCGCCGGCGGCGGGAGGCAGGATGGTACTCATTGCACACGCACCCTCGGGTCGATGACGGAGTAGGAGAGGTCGACGATCAGGTTGATCAGCGCGTAGAGGATCGCGATGAAGATGATGAACCCCTGGAGGACCGGGTAGTCGAGCCCGAAGATGGCGTCCCGCAGGAACCGGCCGATCCCGTTGAAGGCGAAGACCGTCTCGGTCAGCACCGCCCCGGAGATGAGCAGGCCCAGCTGGAGGCCGATGGTCGTCACCACCGGGAGCATGGCGTTCCGGAGGATGAAGCCGTTGCGGATGCTGCGTTCCATGAGGCCCTTCGCGCGGGCGGTCCGCACGTAGTCCGCGTTCTGCACCTCGAGCACGGAGGCACGCGTGATGCGGACGATGATCGCGAGCGGGATGGTGCCGAGGGCGATCCCGGGCAGGATCAGGTGCAGGAACGCGTCCCAGGCGGCGTCGTACTCGCCCGTCAGCAGGCCGTCCAGGACGTAGAACTCGGTGTAGTGGGTGGCGTCGATCCTCGGGTCCTGCCGGCCGTCCGGGGGCAGGAGCGACCACTGGATCGCGAACAGGTACTTGAGGATGAAGGCGAGGAAGAAAACCGGCACGGTGATGCCGACCAGACTGAGGACCACCGAGCTGTGGTCGATGAACCGCCCGTTGTGCCGTGCCGCGAGGTACCCCAGCGGCACGCCGACGCCGATGGCGAAGACGAGGGCGATCATCGTCAGTTCGAGGGTGGCGGGGAACCGGGTGGCGAACTCCTCCAGGACGGGGCGCCCCGTGTTGATCGAGACGCCGAAGTCGCCCTGGAGCAGCTTGCCGATGTACGTCAGGTACTGGGTGATCAGCGGGCGGTCGAACCCGTACAGCTCGTTGACCCGGGCGATGGCCTCCGGGGTGGCCTTTTCCCCGAGGAGGGCCGTGGCCGGACCTCCCGGGAGGCTCCGCACCCACAGGAACAGCAGGATGGAGAGACCGAACAGGGTGGGGACGAGCAGGGCTAGCCGCTTACCGATGACGCGTAACACTGGGGATCCTTCCGGGTGAACCGGGGTGACGGGCGGGTAGAACAGTGCGGGCCGGCCACCGGGATCAGTGGCCGGCCCGCACTGGGTGAGGCTACTACTCGCTCAGCTCGATGTCCGTGAAGACCTCGTCGTTGACGGGGCTCGCCGGGTAGGAGGTGACGCGCTTCGCGAACGCCAGCGACGGAGCGGGGTGGGCGAGCGGGATGGCCGGGTTGAACTCGGCGATCTGCTCGTTGATCTCCTTGTACAGCTCCGTCTGCTCGTCGCGGTCGCTCATCCCGCGGGCCTCGTCGAGGGCCTTGAACAGCTCGGGGTTGTCGAAGCCGAATTCCAGCTTCTCCTGGCCGAAGAAGACGCCGATGAAGTTGTCGGTGTCGTTGTAGTCGCCGGTCCAGCCGAGGAGGTGCAGACCGTGGTCCGGGGTGCCCTGGACCTGGTTCAGGTAGTCCGGGGACCAGGCGGCGGGAGCGGGCTTGACCGTGATGCCGACCTCGCTGAGCTGGGCCTGCAGATTGGTGAAGACCTGCTCCGGGGTCGGCATGTACGGACGCGAGACGTTCGTCGGGTAGTTGAACGTGACCTCGAAGCCGTCGGGGTAGCCGGCCTCGGCGAGCAGTTCCTTCGCGCGGGCGGGGTCGAAGTCGTAGGTCGTGACGTCCTCGTTGTATCCGTCGACGACCTCGGGGATGAACTGCGTGGCCACCTCGGTACCCTCGGGCAGGGTCTGCGCCACGAGGGCGTCCTTGTCGATCGCGTGGGCGATGGCCTCTCGGACCTTCGGGTCCTTGAGCTCGGGGATGGCCTGGTTCATGCCCAGGTAGAGGATGGTGAACGGGTCGCGTGGGGTGATGTTGTAGCCGGCGTCCTTCAGGGACTGCGTGTCGGCGGGTGCCACGAGGTCGTAGCCGTCGATGTCACCGGCCTCCAGGGCCTGGCGGCGTGCCTGCGGATCGTCGATGATGCGGAAGATCGTCTTGGTGATCTGCCCCTTGTCGCCCCAGTAGTCGTCGTAGATCGAGAGCTCGAGCTGCTGCCCGACGTTCCACGAGTCGAACTTGAAGGGGCCGGTGCCCACGGGGTGGCCGAGGGCGTATTCACTCAGCGAGGGGGCTTCGGCGGTCCCGCCGATCTCGTCGGCGGAATACTCCTCGAGAGCCGTCGGACTCTGCATGGCGAAGGCGGGCAGCGAGAGTGCCGCGATGAACCCGGCGAAGGGCTTGGCGAGGTTGACGGTGACTTCGTTGTCGCCGTTCGCCTCGCAGGACTCGTAGACGGCATTCTCGGGGCTGTCGGCGAACCCGCGGAACAGTGACCCGTAGTAGTACGACGTCGTCTCGGCCTGCTGGATGCCGGTCCAGTTGTACCAGCGGTCGAAGTTGAAGCACACGGCCTCGGCGTCGAAGGGCGTGCCGTCGTGGAAGGAGACGCCTTCCTTGAGCTGGAAGACCGTGGACAGGCCGTCCTCGCTGGTCTCCCAGGACTCCGCGAGCAGCGGTGCGGGGTCGGCGGTGCCGGGCTCCACGCCGACGAGGCCCTCGAAGATCTGCCGGCTGACGCGGAAGGACTCGCCGTCGCTCGCGAAGGCGGGGTCGAGCGACTTCGGGTCGGAGGACGCGGCGAAGACGAAGGTGGAGTCGATCCCGGAGTCCCCTTCGGCGCCGGTGTTCTCCTCGCGCTGGCTCTGGACGCAGCCGGTGAGGAGAAGTGCGGCGATGGAGATTCCCGCGGTGAGAGCGGCGCGCTTCCTGACGAAACCTGCGCCGCGCACGGATGTGCCTCGGTTGGACATGTAGTACTCCCTGGTGACGAGTGATTCCTGGCGGCCGTGCCGGACCCTGGGGATCGCGACGACGACGCGCTATAGGTGTGATGAGCCTAACTTCCAGACGGGGCTCAAACGGTATTTCGGGGGTCCGGGTGGTTACGATTTGGTATCGTCGGCGCGCCGGACGGGCACGTCGACGGCGCAGCCGGCCAGGAGGACCGATGACGGAGACGGAAGCGACCACCGCGGAGCGCTACCGCCGCTTCGCCGCGATCGAGGCACGCGGCTACTCGCCGCTCTACGACGAGTGGTGCACTGGGATCGCCGACGACGACGACCTCCTCGCCCGTCTCGACACCCTGGCGCCCGAGCGACGCCAGCCGGTCCTCTTCCTCGGCGCTGCACGGTTCGTCGGGGTGCCCCTCGGCGACTACTCCGCCTTCCGCTCCTTCGTCCTCGCCCGGTGGGCTTCCATCCGGGACGTCGTGGAGACCAGGACCACCCAGACCAACGAGGCCGGACGATGCGCGGTCCTGCTCCCGCTCCTCGCCGCCATCAGCGCCGACGAGGGGCGGCCGCTCGCCCTCATCGAGGTCGGAGCCTCGGCCGGTCTCTGTCTCTACCCGGATCGGTACGCCTACGCCTACACCCCGGGCCCAACGGTCCGCCCGCGCACCGGATCACCCGTCCCGCCCCTTGAGTGCGCCGTGTCCGGGGACGTGCCCCTGCCCTCGCGCCTGCCCGAGGTGACCTGGCGGGCCGGGATCGACCTGAACCCGCTCGATGCGCGGAACGAGGACGACGTCCGGTGGCTCGAGGCGCTCGTCTGGCCGGAGCACGCGTTCCGGGCGGAGCGGCTCCGCACCGCCCTCGACGTGGTCCGGGCCGATCCGCCGCTGCTCGTCCGGGGTGACCTGAACGAGCACATCGAGCCTCTCGTCGAGCGCGCCCCGCGGGACGCCGTCGTCGTCGTGTTCCACAGCGCGGTGCTCCCCTACCTCGGCCGGACGGGTCGCGACCGCTTCGCCCGGACCATGCTGAGGCTCGCGGCGGACCGGACCCGCCCGCTGCACTGGCTGTCCCACGAGGGCCATCGCACGCTCACCGGCGTGCCCGGCGCCATGCAGCCGGCGCCCGGGGAGCAGGACGGGCTGTTCGTGCTGCAGCACAACGGCCGGTCGGTGGCCCGGACGGGTCCGCACGGACAGTCCATCGCCTGGCTGCAGGAAGTCCCGGATCGGTCCGGCTAGCTGCGGGTGCACTGTCCTGCGGAGACCGTGTCGTCGAGGCCTTCGGCGCTCTCGGCGATGGGCCGCAGTTCCTCGAGGGAGAGGGCGTAGCCGACGGGGGCGTCCGCCGTGGACTTCGCGAAGACGACGCCTGCCACCCGGCCCTGCAGGTCCAGCAGCGGACCGCCGGAGTTCCCCTGCTGGACGTTGGCGGCGAGGCTGTAGATCTGCAGGGGCCGGGGGTCGGCGCCGTAGATGTTGTTGACGAGCACGGGCGAGAGACCCTGCACGCTCGCCGGCTGGATGCGGTAGGGGCCGCCCGCGGGGTAGCCGGCGAAGGCCGCCGTCGAGCCGTTCGCCAGTTCCTCACCGAGGGACAGCGGCGGGGCCTGCAGGCCGTCGACGGCGATCACGGCGACGTCGCGCACGGTGTCGAGCTGCACCACCCGGCCCGGCAGCGCGCCACCGCCCGGCACCTCGACGACGGGCCGTTCGACGCCGGCCACGACGTGCGCGTTCGTGACGACGCGTCCGGGCGCGATGACGAAGCCCGAGCCGGTCTGGTTCTGTCCGCACTGGAAGGCGGTTCCGGTGATGCGGACCACCGATGCGCCCGCGGCGGCGAGCTCGGGCGTGTCCACCGACGCGTCGGGGACCTCGGCGGGGGCCGCGGGACCCACGCTCTCGAGGATGGTGGGGATGCCGTCGTCGACCGCGATGGTGCGCAGCTGGGCCATCCACGTGCGGACGTGTCCGGGTGTCGCCGTGTCGATGGTCCGGATGACCTGGGAGGAGGCGAGCTGCTGGGACAGGAGCGGGACGCCCAGGGTGCCGACGCTGAAGGCGAGCATCGACAGCACCAGTGCGGCGACGGCGACGTTCACCACCCCGCCGAGGAGCCGGTCGATGAGGCGCAGGGGCGGGAAGTCGGACCAGCGGCGGATGGACGCCCCGAGGGCGGAGCCGATGCCCTGGCCGACGACGATGAGCACGATGACGGTGCCGATGACCGCGATCAGGCGCCACGGGTTGTCGGGTACCCAGCCGCTGACCAGCGGGACGGCGAAGAAGGCCGCCACCGCTCCGGCGACGAAGCCGGCGATGCCGCCGAGCGTCACGAGGAACCCGTTGCGGAGCCCCGCGACCAGATAGCCGAGGAGGACCACCACGAGGATGATGTCGAGGAGGGTGAACTCCCCGAGACTGACTTCCGGCACGTACATTCTCCCCTGGCTATGGGTGCGGGACTGCGGCGCGGGTCCCGGCACTGCGAGCGAGTCTAGCGGCGAAGCTTGGGAGAAAGCGGGGAGAAGGCCCGCTTCCCGCCCGCAATACGGGCCGGAGGCGTGTAGCGGTCGTCACAGCCGCCCCGGTACGGCAAGATGGACAGGAGACGACGGCGGGGACCGCCGCGGAACGACGCACTACAGACGCATCAGGAGAATCAATGGACATCGAGGTACTGCGCCGGGCACCCCTCTTCGCATCACTGGGAGACGACGTCTTCGCCGCTCTCACGGACGAGCTCATCGAGGTCGATCTGCCCCGCGGGTCGTCGGTCTTCCGCGAGGGCGATCAGGGCGACCAGCTGTACTTCATCGTCTCCGGCAAGATCAAGCTCGGACGCACTGCCCAGGACGGCCGGGAGAACCTCCTCGCGATCCTCGGCCCCGGCGAGCTGTTCGGCGAGATGGCGCTCTTCGATCCGAGCCCCCGCACCGCGACCGCGACCGCCGTGTCCGAGACACGCCTGGCCGGCCTCAAGAACGAGAACCTGCGGGCACTGCTCGAGACGCGCCCCGAGGTCTCGGCCCAGTTGCTGCAGGCCCTGGCCCGACGCCTGCGCCGTACCAACGAATCGCTGGCCGACCTCGTGTTCTCCGACGTTCCGGGACGCGTCGCGAAGGCCCTGCTCGACCTCGCGGACCGGTTCGGCCGGCCCGCGACGGACGGCATCCTCGTGGCCCACGAACTGACGCAGGAGGAACTGGCGCAGCTCGTGGGGGCGTCCCGCGAGACGGTCAACAAGGCCCTGGCCGAGTTCGTCCAGCGCGGTTGGCTCCGGCTCGAGGCGCGCGCCGTCGTCATCCTCGACGTGCAGCGTCTCCGCCAGCGCAGCCGCTGACCGAGGGGCCTCTGCCGGCCCCGTCCCGCCCCGTCCCGGCCCTGAGCGGGCAGCTGTGGCGGGTCCCACGCGCGGACACCCACCACACGTGCACACCGAGCCCCCGGGGTTCTCGCGCCACGCGTGTGCCGTCCCTGAGTGTGCAGCTGTGGCGGGTCCCTCGCGCGGACACCCACCACACGTGCACACCGACCTCCGGGCCGGCTTCAGACGACCCGCCCCCTCCGCTGAGCGCACAGCTGTGGCGGGTCCCACGCGTTACGACCCACCACATGTGCGCACCGAGCCCCCGGGGTTCTCGCGCCACGCGTGTGCCGTCCCTGAGTGTGCAGCTGTGGCGGGTTCTCGGCGTTCCGACCCACCACACGTGCGCACCGAACTCCCGGATGCCGCTCACGCGAGGCGTCAGGATTGCCATCCGCGTCGCCTGAGGACGCGACCGACCTTGGCTGCGACCCACCAGGGACCTTCCCGCAGATCGAGACGGTTCAGCTTCACCTGCGCCCACCCCAGCTCGGCGGTCAGTGCGTCACGGTGCATGTCCCTCGTCTGCTGCTCCGGCGTCAGGTGATGGGCTCCGTCGTACTCGACAGCCACTCTGTACTGCTCGTTCGTCAGGTCCGGCCAGAGTGCCGCGACACCGTCCGGGGCCAGAATCGGGCTGTCGACCGCGAACACGGGGAGGCCCGCATCCTCGAGCATGAGGCGCATGAGGGTTTCGGGCGGCGAGTCGACGCCGACGCGCAGGCGATCAAGCGCGCGTTGTGCAAGAGCGAGCCCCCGCACCCGTCCATGACCTTCGACATACGTGCGCAACTCGTCGATCGGGACGAGTGGGTCGGTCCACGCGCCGAAGGACCGCCGATGCCTGCTTACGAGGTAATCACCGGCAACGACGAGGGGGACGGGACCCAGGAGCGCGGACAGGTCGAGCCAGGTCCGCGCCGGCGTCGTCACCCTCAGGCCGTCGATCTCGACGGTCTCGGCGTCCTCCAACGACAACCGCCGTCCGACCACTCCCCGGCGGCGCGGGTTGGCAGCACCACGCGGCCGAGCGAGATGCACGCGCCGGTCCTGCTCGAACACCGGAGGCAAAGGGATGCCGTGCAGCCGGGCCGCTGAGACGTGGCTCAGGCAGCCATCCGGGGTGACGAGCAGGTACGGCCGACAAAAGTCGGCATAGCCCTCGCTCGCAGCGCGAGGGTGCCGGATCCCCCGGCTGGGAGTCACCAGATCCGCACAACGCGTCCGACTGCGCGGCACCTCGGATGCCACCACGAGGGCGAAGGACACACCGCTGATCGACGGCGGCAACTCGGTTCGGCGGGTCATCGCCCCAGTCCACTACGGCCCCCGTGTCCTGGGCGATTGTCCACAGGGCATCGCGCCGAGTGGGCAGCTACGGTCGGTGCACGACACCCCCACCCACCACAACTGCCCGACGAACCGAGGCAAGGGGGAAGGGAAGCGCGACGAACCGAGGCGGAGGCCCGACGAGCGCGGTCAGCGCCCGCGCTGGACCGACCCACCCTCGGTGAGCTTGGGGCACTCGACCTGCAGCATGAGATCGCCGTCGTGCTCGGCGAGTTCCGGATGGTAGAGCTTCACCGGGCGCTTGTGGGAGAGGTAGGCGATGCAGCCGCGCGAGGAGCCGATCTTCTCGAGGATGATCTCCACGGCCGGCACGGCGAGCTCGCTGAGCGTGCGGCCCGCGGTGTTCTGCTGGCCCACCTCGTCACCGAGCCGTGTGGTGTCGCGGTCGGCCACCTCCTGGGCGGCCCACCGCCATTCGCCCCACACGCCCTTGCTCTCGAGGATGCTCGGCTCCTGGTTCACGGGCTGCGCGGCGGCGAAGTAGTGGGTGTCGAACCGGCGGTGCGCGAAGTCGGGTGTGAGCCAGTGCGAGAGCGGCTTGATGAGGTCCGTCCGGACGCCGAGGCCGCGCCGGCTGAGGATGTCCGAGAACCGGCACTCCCCCTCGTTGATCGCCTCGCGGGCCTTCATCCACTCCCGGGCCTGGGTGCCCTCGACCATCGATGAGGCGTCGGGCCCGGCGAGCAGGACGCCGGTCTCCTCGAAGAGCTCCCGGATGGCGCACAGCACGTGGCGCCTGGCCACGCGGTGGTCGTCGAGGCCCAGCGTCTTCGCCCACATCGTCGGCGTGGGGCCGTACCAGGGGATCTCGTCGTCGTCGGACTCCTCGATGCTGCCGCCCGGGAAGCCGATGATGCCCAGCGGGGACTGCCCGCGGCGGTAGGAGAGGTAGGTCTCCGTGCCGATCGCACTGTCGCGCAGCAGGACCACGGACGACGCCGCGCGCGCCTTGAGGGGCGTGCGCTCCCCGTGTTCGACCCAGCTCTGCGCTGCCGTGCGCTGGTCCGGGTGCACGGGGAAGAACCTGGTGCTGAGACGGTCCACGATCTAGACGAACTCCGCGATGATCTCGACCTCGACGGGCGAGTCGAGAGGCAGAACGGCCACGCCGACGGCGGAGCGGGCGTGCACACCGGCGTCGCCGAGGGCGTTGCCGAGAAGGTCCGACGCGCCGTTGATGACTCCCGGCTGACCGGTGAACGAGGGGTCCGAGGCGACGAAGCCCACGACCTTCACGATCCGCGTGATGCGGTCGAGGTCGCCGATCGCGCTCTTGAGCGCGGCCAGCGCATTCACGGCGCAGACCGCCGCGAGATTCGTGGCGGTCGCGGCATCGACACCCGCTCCGACCTTGCCCGAAGCTGGGAGTTTGCCGTCAATGAAGGGAAGCTGCCCCGAGGTGTAGACGTGATGCCCGCTCACGACGGCGGGAACGTAGGAGGCGACCGGCGGAGCGACGGCCGGCAGGGTGATCCCGAGATCGGCGAGACGCGCTTCGACCCCGGAGATCACGGAATTCTCTGCGGACACTGCTAGTTCTTCTCCCTCTTGAGATAGGCGACGAGGCCGTTGCCGTCGGGCCCGGGAACCACCTGCACGAGCTCCCATCCATCGTCACCCCACTGATCCAGGATCTGCTTCGTCGCGTGGATGATGAGCGGAATCGTGGAGTACTCCCATTTGGTCATGAAGAAAGCCTAGCGCGTGCTTGTAAACTGGAATAATGGCTGCGCGCAAATCACCCCTCTTCGACACGGCTACCACTCTCGGCAAGATCATTGCATTCCTCGGAATCAGTGGGCTCGCCGGCGTGCTCGCCGCAGGCCTCCTCGTACCGGTGGCCGCGGCTGCCGGGACAGGGGCATCCGCTTCGATCCAGTTCTTCGAGGAGCTGCCGGCCGAGCTGGAGCGGGAGGCGCTGGCCCAGCCCACGAAGATCCTCGCGGCCGACAACTCGCTCATCGCGACGCTGTACGAGGAGAACCGGCAGCCGGTCACGCTCGACCAGGTGTCGCCGTCCATGAAGGACGCCCTCATCGCGATCGAGGACTACCGCTTCTACCAGCACGGCGGCGTGGACCTCGAGGGCATCTTCGGTGCCATCGCCAGCAATCTCACGAGTGATACGACCCGCGGTGCCTCGACCCTCACCCAGCAGTTCGTCACCAACGTCCTGAACGACTCCGCCCGGCAGAACGGCGGCACGGTCACGCTGAGCGGCGGGAAGTCGGTGGGTGACAAGCTCCGCGAGATGAAGCTCGCCATCGCCGTCGAGAAGGAGCTGTCCAAGGACGAGATCCTCGAGGGGTACCTCAACATCGTGCAGTTCAGCGGCACGAGCTACGGGGTCCAGGCGGCCTCGAAGTACTTCTTCGACGTGGATGCGAAGGACCTCAACATCCAGCAGAGCGCACTGCTCGCGGGTGTCGTCAACGGCCCCACCGTCTACAGCCCGATCGAGAACCCCGAGGGTGCGCTCCAGCGCCGCAACCTCGTCATCGACGCCATGCTCACGCGCGGCAAGATCACGCAGGAGGAGCACGACGCGGCCATCGCGACGGACCTCGGCCTGAAGGTCACCCCGACCCTGAGCGGCTGTGTGGGCGCGGCCCAGGCGCCGTACTTCTGCGACTACGTGACGCACCTGATCCTGAACGACCCGGCCTACGGCGAGACCCAGGAGGACCGCCAGAAGGTGCTCTACCGCTCCGGGCTCACGATCAAGACGACGCTCGACGCCCGCGTGCAGGCCGCAGCCCAGACCGCGGTGACGGAGACCGCCAACCCGGACACGACCGACGGCAAGGTGGGGCACACGATGGTGAGCCTCGACCCCAAGACGGGCAACATCCTGTCGATGGCGCAGAACACCCGGTACAACCCTGAAGCAGGCGAGGGCAACACGGTCCTGAACTTCAACGTCGACCAGTTCGACGGCGGCGATCCCACCAAGAGCCTCGGCGGCGGCGGCGGCTTCCAGCCCGGCTCGACCTACAAGCCGTTCACGGTCGCCGCGTGGGTCGAGGACGGCAAGTCGCTGAACCAGTACCTCGACGGCAGCAAGAAGACCTACCGCCAGGGCGACGAGTGGGAGGCCAGCTGTGCACGGGGTGGCGAGTTCCTGGTCCAGGAGGAGGACGGCTACACGCCGCAGAACTATGGGGACACGAACTACTACTCCACGACGGTCCTGGAGGGCCTCGCGAAGTCCCTGAACACCATCACCATGGCCAGCGCGAAGCAGCTCGACCTGTGCCGCATCCGTGACATCGCCTACGACATGGGTGTCCACCAGGCCAAGAGCTCGGAGGGCGAGGAGGAGCGCTTCGCCTTCCAGCCCTCCGCCCTGATCGGTGGCGGCGGCGAGGCCGCTCCCATGTCGATGGCCAAGGCCTTCTCCGGCTTCGCCAACGAGGGTGTCGTCTGCGACCCCCGCGCGCTGACCGAGGTGACCGCCGTCGACGGCACCAGCTACCCGGTGCCCGCCGTGGACTGCGATCGGAAGATCTCCCAGGACGTGGCCCGCGGGGTCAACTACGCCACCGAGCGCGTGATGACCGAAGGATCGGGCCAGCTGCTCGAGTACGGTGACATCCCGATGGCGGGCAAGACCGGCACCAATGACGCCCGGTCGCAGACCTGGTTCATGGGCTACAACTCGGGGATGGTCACGGCGAGCTGGATCGGCAACTGGCAGGGCGAGGGCCCCGACAGTTCGCTGAGCGGGTTGCAGATCGGCGGGCAGGTCTACCCGGAGATCGACGGCTCGCTCATCGCCGGCCCTTCCTGGGCGCGGTTCATGCAGCAGATCCCGGGACTGTACGTCGGGGAGCCCTTCGTGGACCCGCCCGCCCGGATGATCAACGGCTCGCGGGGCTCCGCCCAGGACTCGGGTAACCGGGGAACTGGCACGGGCGGCTCCACCGGTGGTACGACTGGTGGAACGAACGGCGGCAACAACGACGACGGAGGAAACGACTAGCGTGACATCGACTCGGACATCCCGGAGCGGGGCACCGCTCGGCTGGGCAGCAGGGCTCACCCTGACCGCCGCGGCCGCAACCCTCGCCTACGCTTCGGCCGTCGAGCGCACGCTCTACCAGCTGAGGGAGGAGACGCTCCCCATCCTCCCGCCCGGCGCTGCTCCCCTGCGGGTCCTGCACCTCTCGGACATCCACATGGTGCCGGGGCAGAAGTCGAAGGCCGACTGGCTGCACAGCCTGGCGAGCCTGAAACCCGACCTCGTCGTCAACACGGGCGACAACCTCAGCCACCGGAAGGCCCTGGGCCCCCTCCTCGACGCGCTCGGACCGCTCCTGTCGGTGCCCGGCGTCTTCGTCCCGGGCTCCAACGACTACTACGCGCCGATGTTCAAGAATCCGCTGCGCTACTTCGCGGGTCCGTCGATCGCGCCCAAGGAGTCGACGCCCCAGGATCTGCCGTGGGCGGAGATGTTCAGCGCGTTCGGCGCGGCCGGATGGGTTGACCTGACGAACCGGTCCCAGTCGATCGGTTTCCGGAACATGCGCATCGACTTCACCGGCGTGGACGATCCGCATCTGAACCGGGACCGGTTCGCGCCCTACCCGCCCGGGAGCAGCACGTCGGCCGAGGCGCCGCACATCCGGGTCGCCGTCGCGCACGCGCCCTACCAGCGCGTCCTCGACTACTTCACGGCAGGTGGTGCGGAGCTCATCCTGGCCGGGCACACGCACGGCGGCCAGGTCTGCGTCCCGGGCTATGGCGCCCTTCTCAGCAACTGCGACCTCCCGACCTGGCGCGCCCGGGGGCTCACCCAGTGGGAGTCGGACGGCCGCTCCGTCCCCCTCAACGTCTCGGCGGGCATCGGGACCTCCCGCTTCGCACCGATCCGGTTCGCGTGCCGCCCCGAAGCAGTACTGCTGACGCTCACGCCCCGGAGCCGCACCTAGCCTGCACCCGCCTGCTTCTTCGGGCCGGGCCCTGTGGCCGGCATTACAGACCTCGTGGCCTAGGATCGTTGCTGAGGGACACCAACAACCGTCGATCACCGAAGAGTTGGCATGAAGAAGCAGAACACCCTGTGGGAGTCGCTCGGCCGCCTCTACCCGCACGTCAGACCCATCGTTCCCCGGCTGGTCCTCGGGCTGCTCTGCGCGCTCGGCGCCAGCCTCATGGCCCTCGCGATCCCCCAGGTGCTGCGCGTCCTCATCAACGACACCCTCGCAGAGGGCGGATCGGCACGCACCGTCTGGATCGCGTCCGGCGTCGTCCTGCTCCTCGGTGTCCTCGAGGCGACCTTCGTGGCGCTGCGGCGCCAGTTCGTCATCACCCCGGCGACGACGGTCGAGACCGCCATGCGCACGTCCTTCTACCGCCACCTGCAGAACCTCACCGTCGAGTTCCACGACCGATGGGGCAGCGGCCAGCTCCTCTCCCGCGCGATGAGCGACCTCAACCTGATGCGGCGGTGGATGGCCTTCGGCCTCATCATGCTGGTGGTCACCTCGCTGACCGTGGTGATCGGCGTCGTCATCATGTTCTTCATGAGCTGGGTCCTGGCCCTGATCTTCCTCGCGGCCGCCGTGCCGCTGATGGTCTACGGCTACCGCTTCCGCACCTCCTACAGCCGGGTGTCCCGCAAGAGCCAGGACCAGGCCGGCGACCTCGCCACCACGGTCGAGGAGTCCGTCCACGGCATCCGGGTCCTGAAGGCGTTCGGCCGCAGCCGTGAGGCCCTCGAGGGCTTCGAGGAGCAGGCCGAGGAGCTCCGCCAGACCGAGATCCACAAGGCGAAGTCCCTCGCGACCTTCTCCATGGTCGTCACCCTGCTGCCCGAGCTCGCCCTCGGCGCATCGCTGATCGTCGGCGTGATGCTGGCCGCGAGCGGCGACGTGAGCATCGGCGCGCTGGTCGCCTTCTTCGCGACCGCCGCCGCCGTGGCCGGACCCGTGGAGTTCATCGGCCCGCTGCTCGCCATGACCTTCACGGCGAAGACGGCGATCGACCGGCACTACGAGGTCATGGAGTCGGAGAACACCATCACCGACCCGGCCACGCCCGTCCACCTCGCGGCGCCCCGCGGGGACGTCGTGTTCGACGCCGTCCACTTCCGCTACCCCGACGCGCAGGAGGGCACCGGGGACGTGATCGACGGCGTCGACCTGGCCCTGCGCGCCGGGGAGACCATGGCGCTGGTCGGGGTGACGGGGTGCGGCAAGAGCACGCTCCTGCAGCTCGTCCCCCGCCTGCACGACGTCACGGCCGGCAGCATCACGATCGACGGCGTGGACATCCGGGGCCTCGCACTCGGCGAGCTGCGGACCCTCGTCGCCGTGGCCTTCGAGGACACCACGCTGTTCTCGAACTCCGTCCGCGACAACGTCCTCATGGGATGCGACGCCACGGGCGCGGAGGCGGAGCGCGTCCTCGCCGAGGCGCTCGAGGTCGCGCAGGCCCGGTTCGCCTACGACCTGCCCGAGGGCCTCGACACCCTCATCGGCGAGGAGGGACTCAGCCTGTCCGGCGGCCAGCGCCAGCGCCTCGCCCTGGCCCGTGCGATCGCCGCACGGCCGACCGTCCTGGTCCTCGACGACCCCCTGTCCGCGCTCGACGTCGCCACCGAGGAGCGCGTCGAGGTGGGGCTCCGCGCCATGCTCCGCACCACCACGACGCTCATCGTCGCCCACCGCCCGTCCACCGTGGCCCTCGCGGACCGGGTGGCGCTGATGCAGGACGGGCGGATCGCCGACGTCGGCACCCACTCGGAGCTGCTCGCCCGCAACGACCACTACCGGTACGTCATCGCCAGCCTCGACGACGAGGAGACCGCCCAGCCCGGGCTGATCGGCGGGTCCGTGCACGACGACGAGGAGGCGCTGGCATGAACCGCACCACGGCTGCGCCCGGCGGGGCGCCGAAGGACAGGGACGGGCAGGGCTCCACCTCCGCCGGTGTCCTGAACGAGGACGACGTCCTCCTCGACCGGGCACAGAGCAAGTCCGTCCGGTCGCGGTCCTTCCGCCTCCTCGGCTCGCTGGTCCGGCCCAACCGCCGGCAGTTCCTCTGGACCGTGCTGCTGGTCGTGATCTCGCAGGCGGCCCGGGTGGCCGGACCGGCGATCATCGCGTTCGGCATCGACCGCGCCCTGCCCGCCCTCCTGGCGGGGGATCCGCGCCTGCTGTGGTTCGCCGGCGGCACCTACCTCCTTGCGGCCGTCCTCGCCGCGGTCCTGACGGCGGGCTACGTACGGGCGACGGCGCAGCTCAGCCAGGCCATGCTGCTGGACCTGCGGGTCCGGGTCTTCCGGCACACGCAGCGCCTCAGTCTCGAGTTCCACGAGAAGTACACCTCCGGCCGCATCATCTCCCGGCAGACCTCGGACCTCGAGGCGCTCCGGGAGCTGCTGGACTCGGGTGTCAGCTCGCTGGCCTCCGGCGCCGTCTTCATGCTGTTCACCGCCGCCACCATCTTCGCCCTCGACTGGCCGACCGGCCTGCTGATCCTGGCCGCGGCGATCCCCATGTTCCTGCTCGCCCGCTGGTACCAGAAGCACTCGCAGATCGCCTACCGGGAGTCCCGCGTGGTGTCGGCGAGACTCATCGTCCACTTCATCGAGACGATGACCGGCATCCGCGCCGTCAAGGCGTTCCGCCGCGAGAAGGTCAACGCCGATCGCTACGACGAACTGGCGGAGGACTACCGCAGGGTCACGGTCCGCTCGATCAACCTCAACGGCGTCTTCCAGCCGGGGCTCGTGCTGATCGGCAACGTGACCGTCGCCGTCGTCCTCGTCGTCGGCGGCTTCCGGGTGCTCGACGGAACACTCGAGGTCGGGGCGCTGCTCGCGCTGCTGCTCTACAGCAAGCGGTTCTTCCAGCCCGTGGACCAGATGGCCATGTTCTACAACTCCTTTCAGTCCGCCGCCGCGGCGCTGGAGAAGGTCTCCGGCCTGCTCGAGGAGGTCCCGACCGTACGCCCGCCGAAGCACCCGGTCTCCCTCCCCGACCCCCGCGGCGCCGTCGAGTTCCGCGACGTCGAGTTCCGCTACGGCACCGGGCCCGTGGTGCTACCGCGCCTGGACCTGACCATCCACGCCGGGCAGACGGTCGCCCTCGTGGGCCAGACGGGTGCCGGCAAGTCCACGCTGGCCAAGCTCATCGCGCGGTTCTACGACGTGTCCGAGGGCCGCCTCACGCTCGACGACGTCGACCTCCGCGATCTCGCGCCGGCCGACCTCCGACGCGCCGTCGTCATGGTGACGCAGGAGGCCTTCCTCTTCAGCGGCTCCGTGGCGGACAACATCGCCCTCGGCAAGCCCGAGGCGAGCCGCGAGGAGATCGTCGCCGCCGCCCGCGCCGTGGGCGCGGAGGAGTTCATCCTGGAGCTGCCCGAAGGCTTCGACACGGACGTCAACAAGCGCGGCGGCCGTGTCTCGGCGGGGCAGCGCCAGCTCATCAGCTTCGCGCGGGCCTTCCTCGCAGATCCGGCGGTCCTGATTCTCGACGAGGCGACGTCGTCCCTGGACATCCCGAGCGAGCGTCTGGTGCAGGAGGGACTGCAGAAGCTCCTCGGGAACCGGACGGCGCTGATCATCGCGCACCGGCTCTCCACGGTGGCCATCGCCGACCGCGTGCTCGTGGTCCACGACGGCCGGGTCGTGGAGGACGGGACCCCCGCCGACCTGATCGGCGGCACGGGACGCTTCGCCACGCTGCATGCGGCGTGGAAGGACTCGCTGGTCTGACGCCGGGCCGAGTGCCGCCGGTTTTCCTCGCCGCGGATCCTCCGCTATCCTTGGACAGTTGCTGTTCGGGAGTCCGCCCGCCGGGAGCGACATCGGGGTGTGGCGCAGCTTGGTAGCGCGCGTCGTTCGGGACGACGAGGTCGCAGGTTCAAATCCTGTCACCCCGACCACCAGAAGCAAGAGGCCCGCCGGCAGCAGCCGGCGGGCCTCTCGCGTTCCCGATCAGGACCAGTCGGGGTCAGCCAGAAGCCCCATGGGCGACGGCGGCCTGGACGGTCGCCGCGTGCAGGGCGATGTCCGCGTCGTGGCCGGGCCGGGCCGGCGCGAGGTCGAAGACGACCTGGCGCACGTCACCCGTGAAGGCGTAGGGGGCGCGGTCCTCGTAGTCGAGGTCGACGACGCCCCCGTTGTCGCGTCCGATGTCCATGCCGGCGTAGGTGGTGAAGATCAGGGAGATGCTGCGGGGCAGCACTCCCTCGCCGATCGTCCGGTCGTTCGCCAGCAGCGTGACGCGGCCACCGGTGCCGGGGGTGGACTCGTCGGCCTCGAACAGCATCGTGAGCGTGACGTCGCCCGTGGGGATCGGTTCGGTGGAGGTCTGCCGGTAGGTGTCGACCCCGAGGAACTGGTAGGTGTGGTTGAGCAGGCCGTTCTCGTCGACCCAGAGCGCGAAGCCTCCGATGAAGTCGGCGAAGGCGACGAGCACGCCCTCGGCGCCGGCCTCCGGCACGTGGACGTGCGCCTCGATGGCGTAGGACCGGCCGTAGATGCGGGGGATCATCGTCGTCTGGATGTTCTGCACATCACCGGCGAAGGTGAACCGCGTCTGGGTCGGCAGGGGCGGGAGGATCCCGAAGAACGCCGCGAACCCGCCGAGCAGCGGGAGGACGTGGTTCCGCTCCGCCTCGGCCCAGAAGAGGTCGACGAGCTCGGCGACCCTGCCCGGGTTGTCGGCCGCGAGGTCGTGGGCCTGGGAGAAGTCGTCGGGCAGGTAGTAGAGCTCCCAGACGTCGTCGGCGGGGTCCCACGTCCCGCCGGAACCGAACCGCGCCAGCGTTGCGGGAGAGAAGTCCCAAGGCAGCTTGTCGAGTTTCGCGCAGGCCCACCAGCCGTCCTTGTAGATGGCGCGGCTGCCGTACATCTCGAAGTACTGCACGAGGTGCTCCTCGGGCGCGGCCGGGGCGTCGAAGGTGTACGCGAAACTGGTGCCGTCCATCGGCTCCTGGTCGACGCCGTCCACGACGGTGGGCTCCGGGAGTCCTACGACCTCCAGCACCGTGGGCACGACGTCGATGCAGTGGGTGAACTGCGTCCGCAGCGTACTGTCGGCGGCGATCCTGCGCGGCCAGGAGATGACCATCGGATCACGGGTGCCGCCCAGGTGGGAGGCCATCTGCTTACCCCACCGGAACGGGGTGTTGTTCGCGTGCGCCCATGCCGCGGCGAAGTGCGGCGCGGTGTGGAAGCCGCCGAGCTCGCCGATGCCGCCGTACCTGTCGATGAGCGCGAGCTGCTCCTCCGGATCGAGGACGACCCCGTTGAAGAAGGTGGTCTCGTTGAACGACCCGGTGAGGGTGCCTTCCATGGACGCGCCGTTGTCGCCCCAGATGTAGATGACGAGCGTGTCGTCGAGTTCGCCCATCGCCTCGACCTCGTCCAGCAGGCGGCCGACGTTCCAGTCGGCGTTCTCCGAGAAGCCGGCGAACACCTCCATCTGGCGTGCGTAGAGCCGGCGATCGGCTTCCGGGAGGGAGTCCCACGCGGGGAACGCGTCGGGGCGCGGGGCGAGGTCGGTGTCGGCGGGGACGATGCCGAGCTTCTTCTGCCGCTCGAGGGTCCGTTCGCGGTAGGCGTCCCAGCCGTCGTCGAACTCTCCCCTGTACTTGTCCGCCCACTCCTGGGCCACGTGGTGCGGCGCATGCGTGGCGCCGGTCGAGTAGTAGACGAACCACGGCTTCTCGGCGTCCTGCGCGCGGACGGCATGCAGCCACTCGACGGCCTTGTCGGTGATGTCGTCGGGGAAGTAGTACAGCGCGCCGTCCTCCCCCTCGGGGACGCCCAGGGTGGAATTGTCCTGCGTGATGATCGGGTCGTACTGCCCGGCGGCCCCGGTCAGGAACCCCCACCAGTGGTCGAAACCCCAGCCCGTGGGCCAGTGGTCGAAGGACCCCGCCGCCCCCATGTCGCGGCCGGGCGTCATGTGCCACTTGCCGAACCCGCCGGTGACGTAGCCGTTCTCCCGCAGGATGCGCGGGAGTGCGGTGCAGGCCTGCGGCCGGACCCCGGTGTACCCGGGGAACGGGCCGGGGAACTCGGCGATGCCTCCCATGCCCACGCGGTGATGGTTTCGACCGGTGAGCAGGGCGGCGCGGGTGGGCGAGCAGACCGCCGTGACGTGGAACCGGTTGTACGTCACGCCCTGCTGCTGGACACGGGTGAGGTTAGGGGTGCGGATCCCGCCGCCGAACGTGTCCGGCGCGCCGAAGCCGGCGTCGTCGATGAGGACGATGAGCACGTTCGGCGCGTCCTCCGGCGGCTTGGCGCCGGCCACGATGGTCCAGTCCCCGACGGACTCGTCGATGGTGCGGCCGGCCACCCCGCTGAAGGGCTTGTCCGGCAGCGGGAGCACCGAGCGGTCGGGCGAGAACTTGCCCATGGCCTCGGCCAGCCTGGCCTTGAGCTCGTCGATGCCCTTCTCGTCGCTCTCGACGACGGACTTCAGCGGGGCGCCGGGAAGGGCGCGCTCGACGGCCAGCCGATCCTCGGCGGGAAACACCCCGATGGTGACGGCCGTGCCGGCCTTCAGTGCGGCGCCGACCTGTTCCTGCACGGCGCGGGTCAGCTTGTGGCCCGCGAAGTGACCCACGACGGCGCCCGCGGCCGCGCCCACCGTGACCGCTCCGAGCATCGGCGGGGCGAACATCCCGACGAGCACGCCCGCGCCGCCACCCCAGCCGGCTCCGCGGCGGCCGAGGTGGTTCCCGGTGTCCATGAGCCGGGGTTCGCCGTCGGCGTCCTTGCCGACGAGGATCATGCCCTGGCTTCTCAGCTCCCCGGCCTCGACCCGGGTGGTGAGGGCCCTGAACTCCCTCTCGGCGACATCGACGTCCGGGTAGCCCGCGACGATCAGCATCTGGGTGTCACTCATGCGATTCTCCGATCCTTGCGGCGAGGACGTTCCCTGCGGGGTCGTCCCTCATGCGCTCCTGGGGGTGGCCCGGCCCGTAGCCGATCCGCCAATGCTCGCCGCCGGCGGTACACCCGGGCATCGCCTGCACGGGGTGAGACCCCCTCCCCGGGGCGTCAGGGCATCGCCGCGCCATGGCAGGAGCCCCAGGGTCGTCCGGCGCCGCAGGTGCACGGTTCGTGGGCCGTGCGCCGGGCATCCCGGGCGGCATACCAGGCGCGGAGTCCGGTGGCGTCCCTGCCGTCCCGGAGCAGTCCCGCCATGACGCGCATGGGCTCGTCGACATGGCGGAAGAAGAGCTGGTAGCCCTCGCACAGGTAGTGCAGCCCGGGCTCGCCGTCGGGCGTGGTGATGAAGCGGTCCTTGGGGCACCCCCCGTTGCAGGCGAACCGGACGTCGCAGGAGCGGCAGTAGGCGGGCAGCGTGTCGAGCTTGGCCTGGCCGAACGCACGCTGCTGCGGCAGGTTCACCAGCTCGAGCATGGTCCGCCCCTCGGCGATGTTGCCGAGGAGGAACCCGGGCTCGACGTAGTGGTCGCAGGAGTAGAGGTCACCGTTGTGCTCGAGCGCGACCGCGTCCCCGCAGGTCCGGGCCTGCACACACGAGCCGACCTGGTCCATGCCCAGCCAGTGCGCGAGGGCGGTGTCGAACATGGTGACGAAGACGTCGCCGACGTCGTGCCGGGCCCACTCCTCGAAGACCTCGACGAGGAACTGGCCGTACTCCTGCGCCCCGACCGTGCGGTGGGTGACCAGGTGGCCCTCCTGGCGGTACAGGGGGCGGTCCCCGGCCCGGCGGCCCCAGCCGGACTCCGCGAGCGGCAGCAGTTCGGCGGTCACCCGTTCCACGATCGGGATGAGCTGGACGTACGCGGCCCCGAGCTCGTCGCGGAGGAACCGGTAGACCTCCAGCCCGTGCGGGCCGTTGGCCGAGTTCACGGTGGTCAGGGCGTTCCAGTCGACGCCGTGCCGCTTGAGCGCGTCGATCCCGCGGACGACGCGGTCGAAGGTGGGCTTGCCGCCCTTGTCCACCCGGTAGGCGTCGTGCATCTCGCGCGGCCCGTCGATGGAGACCCCGACGAGGAAGTCGTGCTGCCTGAAGAACGCGCACCAGGCGTCGTCGAGCAGGGTGGCGTTCGTCTGGATCGTGTTGAGGATGCGCTGGCCGGGTGCCGCGTACTGGCGCTCGAGCTCGAGGGTCCGGCGGAAGAAGTCGAGACCCATGAGGGTCGGTTCCCCGCCCTGGAAGGCCACGACGACCTCGTCGGCGCCGCGGTGGGCGGCGAGGAGCTGGGAGATGTACGCCTCGTGGACGTCCGGCGGCATGCGGAAG
The DNA here is from genome assembly GCF_051172775.1 of Arthrobacter sp. Ld5. NCBI lineage: Bacteria > Bacillati > Actinomycetota > Actinomycetes > Micrococcales > Micrococcaceae > Arthrobacter > Arthrobacter sp. Ld5. The sequence goes on along the minus strand of NZ_JBPKBO010000022.1, from coordinate 280,793 downwards.
CTGCTGCCCGGGTACAGCTCGTCCTTGGACAGGAAGAAGCAGTACTCGCAATCCAGGTTGCAGATCGCCCCGGTCGGCTTGGACATGACGTGGAAGGCCCGCGGCGCGGTCAGGGATGGAGTCCTCGACGAGCCGTCACGGGCCCCCGTGGTCACCGCCACGCGAGCCTACCTGTGCTCCGGTCCATGAGCCCTCCCTCTCCCGTGTCCGGGCGGGGCCCTCCCCCACCGGTCCCGCGTCCTGCCGCACTGCGTCCCCACTGTGCCGCGGGGCCCATTCCCCGGCATCACCTCTGACGGATGAGGCGCCTACCCGGGCGCCCCCGAACGGCAGCCCGGATAGGAGTGTCGGACCGGCGGTCAGCGCGCCGGGACCGTCACCACCTCGTACCCGCCGGGATCGACGACGCCGAATTTCGCATTGACCAGCGCGAGCGTGTTGCCGAACAGCGCCACCGTTGTCGGCACATCGAACAGCGGGCTCGTGATAATGTCCTCGACCTCGCCTCGCGTCAGGTCCCTCGACAGATCGATCCGGCTGACCTGGTTGATCCTGTTCTGGACGGCGTACACGGTGTCTCCCTTGGCGAGGATGCCGTCCACGTTGGGGAGCGCACCTGTGGCGATGACCGCGCTGACGCCCGTGTCCGGGTCGACGGTGTAGATGGCCTGGTTCGCCGAATGCGCCACGATCAGCGTCCTGCCGCGGTCCACCGACGTGATGCCGTTGAGGTTGAAGCCGGGTGTCACCGCTGCTGCCGGTCCGGACAGGACGATGGTCTCGGGTTCGCCGAGTGCCCCGTCATGGCCCACGGGGACGAAGTACAGCGCCGCACTCCGCGAATCGGTGAAGTAGGCGCCGTCCCTCGTGAGTGTGACGTCGTTGATGAACGCATCGCCCGTGGCGAGTTGGAAGTCCGCCACCGCCTGCCCCGTGTCGGTGTCGTAGACGTACGCCTGGCCCGTCGGTCCCCCGGAGACGAACAGGAGGCCGTTCCGCACATCGGCCTTGAGGCCGACGGCCGCCCTGCCGTCGGGTGCGTCGATGAACAGTTCCGCGGTCCCCCTCCGGAGGTCGCCGCGGAAGATGTCACCGCGTCCGAGGTCTCCCGCATAGAACGTGGATCCCTTGCCCTTGGCGATGCCTTCGGCGGAGGAGGCACCGGGCAGCGGGATGGTGGTGTCCTGCTGCCGGTGGGATGACACCGACGCCGGAAGGGACGACGTCGGCGGTGCTGCCACGGCGCCCGCCGCCGGCAGCAGGAAGGCTGTCGCAGCGAGGGCGACGGCTGCTCGGGTCGCGTGTCGGGTGGCTGTCGAGCGGCGCGGGGTGTGCTGGGTGCTGTTCACGGTGCTCCTCGAAGATTCGACGCCGGTCGCGACCTCGACGATCCGCACGGCGCTGGGTCGGACAAAGCTGGGACGGATGAAGCAGGGTCGGGGGAGGCTGGGGTGAGGCCTGCTCCGACCGGCCGGGCGCTGCCCGGACCGAGACGACAACGATCCGCACACGGGTATCGTCCCCGGACCCGGTGTGGCGCCGTCGTGGTCGCGTCGCCGTCGTGCACGGGTTTGCTGCCCGGAAGCGCGTGTCCCGCCGCGACACGCCGCACATTCGGCGGTGGGACGATGAAAGCCGTGCACAAAGCCGCGCACGACGGCACGGCCGGAGAGGACGGGCCGGAGAGGACGGGCCGGAGAGGACGGGCCGGAGAGGAAGGGCCGGAGGGGACGGGTGTCAGGCGAAGGTGCGGCCCGTCAGGCGCTCGTACGCCTCGATGTAGCGGGCGCGGGTGCGCTCGACGACGTCGGCGGGCAGGGCCGGGGGTTCCGACCGCCGGTCCCAGCCGGCGGCGTCGGAGGTCAGCCAGTCCCGGACGAACTGCTTGTCGAACGAGGGCTGTGCCTGCCCGGGCGCGTACAGGGCGGCGTCCCAGAAGCGTGAGGAGTCCGGCGTGAGCACCTCGTCGCCCAGGGTGATGCGGCCGGTGGACGGATCGAGGCCGAATTCCACCTTCGTGTCGGCGAGGATGATGCCGCGCTCGCGGGCGATCGCCTCCGCCGCGGTGTAGATGTCGAGGGTGAGGGAGCGCAGCTGGGCCGCGGTGTCGTCGCCCACGGTCATGACGACGGCGTCGTAGGTGATGTTCTCGTCGTGTTCGCCCACCTCCGCCTTGGCCGACGGCGTGAAGAGCGGCGGGTCGAGCCGGGACCCGTCCACGAGGCCCTCGGGCAGCGGCAGGGAGCAGACGGTCCGGGACTGCCGGTACTCCAGCAGCCCGCTCCCGGTCAGGTAGCCGCGCGCGATGCACTCGATGGGGTACATGACGAGCCGGCGGCAGATCATCGCCCGGCCCTCGACGGCGGCGGGCACGCCCCCGGCGGTGTCGGAGGCGAGCACGTGGTTCGGGACCCCGGCGAGCCGCTCGAACCACCAGAGGCTCAGCTGCGTGAGCACGCGGCCCTTGTCGGGGATCTCCGTGGCCAGGACGTGGTCGTAGGCACTGATGCGGTCGCTGGCCACCACGAGCACGACGTCGTCCCGTCCGTCCTCCGGCTCGTACAGGTCCCGGACCTTGCCGGAGTAGACGTGGCGCCAGCCCGGCAGGTCCGGGTGCGCCGGCGCGAAGGTGCTCATGCCGTGGCCGCGGCGGGGCCGACGACCCTGATCCCCGACCGGGAGGCCTTCAGGGCGATGTCCGTGCGGGACTGCCCGCCCGCGAGGTCGATCCGGCCCAGGCTCTCGTAGGCGGTGGCCCGCGCGTCCTCCAGCGAGTCCCCGAGCCCGACGACGGCGAGCACGCGGCCCCCGGAGCTCACCACCTTGCCGTCCCGCAGGGCGGTGCCGGCGTGCAGGATATGCGCACCCTCCACCTGTGCCGCCCGCTTCAGTCCGCGCACGCGCCGGCCGGTGATGGGGGTGTCGGGATAGTTCTCGGAGGCGAGGACGACGGCGACGGCGGTCTGGGGCGACCAGTTGAGCGGGTCGATCTGGTCGAGGGTGCCCTTCGCGGCGGCCAGCAGCACCCCGCCCAGCGGCGTGGTGAGGCGCGCGAGGACGGCCTGCGTCTCCGGGTCCCCGAAGCGTGCGTTGAACTCGATGACGCGCAGGCCGCGCGCGGTGAGCGCCAGGCCCACGTAGAGGACACCGGCGAAGGGCGTGCCGCGGTGCGCCATCTCGTCGATCACGGGCTGCGCCACGCGGGTGAGAACCTCCTCCACGAGCCCGGCCGGCACCCACTCGAGCGGCGAATATGCGCCCATGCCGCCCGTGTTGGGGCCCTCGTCGCCGTCATGGATGCGTTTGAAGTCCTGGGCGGGCGCCAGCGGGACCACGGTGCGGCCGTCGGAGAGCACGAACAGGGAGACCTCGGGACCGTCCAGGTACTCCTCGATGACCACGGTACCCCCCGCCGCGAAGCACGCGGACGCGTGGGCGCGGGCCTCGGCGAGGTCGTCCGTGACCACTACTCCCTTGCCGGCGGCGAGGCCGTCGTCCTTCACCACGTAGGGGGCGCCGAACGTGCAGAGCGCCTCGTCGGCCTCCTCGTCCGTGGCGGCGACGCGGGCCATAGCGGTCGGCACGCCGGCGGCGGCCATGACCTGCTTGGCGAAGGCCTTGGAGGCCTCGAGCTGCGCGGCGGCGCGCGTCGGCCCGAAGACGGGGATGTCGGCGTCGAGCAGGGCGTCCGCCACGCCGGCCGCGAGCGGGGCCTCGGGTCCGATCACCACGAGACTGGATCCCAGCCGGCGGGCCAGCCCGACGACGGCGGCGGGATCGTCCGCGTCGATGTCGTGGGTGGGCACGTCCTGGGCGATGCCGGCATTGCCGGGCGCCGCATGCACCTCCCGGACGAAGGGGTCGGCCACCAGGGCCCGGACGATGGCGTGTTCGCGGCCGCCGGGGCCCAGTACAAGAACCTTCACAGTCCACCAGCGTACTGGAGGGGCTCACGACCGGACACAGGAATCGCGCCTGTTACGGCACACGGTGCGACCCATACGGCCCCCGCGCCTCTCCGAATACGTCGCATGAGCAACCTTCCCTCGCCCGGCCGCGGCGCCACCCCGCTCGCGGCGCTCGCCGGCATCGTCGCCGCCGGCGTGGTGCTCGGCGTCGCCGAACTCGTCGGCGCCTTCTTCCGGGCGAGCGCCACCCCCGTCATCGCCATGGGCTCCACCTTCATCGACTTCACCCCGCCCTGGCTGAAGGACTTCGCGATCGCGACGTTCGGGACCAACGACAAGACGGCGCTGCTCGTCGGCATGGGCATCACCATCGCGCTGCTGGCGGCCGTCCTCGGCATCGTGGCGTTCCGACGGTGGGCGCTCGGCGTCGCCGGGGTGCTGTTCATGGGCGCCGTCATCCTGGCCTGCGTCCTCACCCGGGCCGGCGCCTCCCTGCCCGACGGCCTCCCGACGGTCGTCGGCACGGCCGCGGGACTGCTGGCGCTGCGCGGGCTGATCGGCCGCCTGCGGCGCACCGCGGTGGGCCCCGCGGCCGGGAGCGCAGGGACGGACGATGCCGGCGCCCGGACGGGTGCGGGCATCCGGGAGGTCGCCGGGACCGACGCCGCCGGATCCGGCGCGACGGCGCTGCGGACCCCCGGTGCACCGGCGGGCACGACGTCGCGCCGCAGGTTCTTCGCCGCCGCGGGGGTCACCGCCGTCGTCGCCGCTGCCGCTGCCGGCGGGGGCCGGCTGCTGGCGCAGGCACGCAACGACGTCGCCGCGCTCCGCGAGGGCCTCCGGCTGCCCGCTCCGGCCAGTCCCGCACCGGCGCTGCCCGCCGGGGTGCAGTCGCCCGTGGCGGGCGTGACGCCCTTCGTCACCCCGAACGACGACTTCTACCGGATCGACACGGCGCTCAGGGTCCCGCAGCTCACGACCGACGACTGGGTGCTCAGGGTGCACGGCATGGTGGAGGAGGAGTTCGAGCTCTCCTTCCAGGACCTCCTGGACGCCGACCTCGTCGAACGCCACATCACCCTCACCTGCGTCTCCAACCCGGTGGGCGGCTACCTCGCCGGGACCGCGAAGTGGCTCGGCTATCCGCTGCGCGAGGTCCTCGCGCGGGCTCGCCCCCTCGACGGCGCGGACATGGTCCTGTCCACGAGCTCGGACGGCTTCAGCGCCTCCACGCCCCTGCCCGTGCTGCAGGACGACCGCGACGCCCTCCTTGCCGTCGCCATGAACGACGAGCCGCTGCCAGCGGAGCACGGCTTCCCGGTCCGCATGGTGGTGCCCGGGCTGTACGGGTACGTCTCGGCGACCAAGTGGGTGGTGGACCTCGAGGTCACGCGCTTCGCCGACCGGACGGCGTACTGGACGGACCGCGGCTGGGCGGAGAAGGGCCCCATCAAGACGATGGCGCGCGTGGAGGTCCCGCAGTCCTTCGCACGGGTGGACGGCGGGACCGTGATGCTCGGCGGCGTCGCCTGGTCCCAGCAGCGGGGCATCACGGCAGTGGAGGTCTCGGTCGACGGCGGCGCGTGGGAACCGGTGACACTCGCCACCGAGGCCTCGGTGGACACCTGGCGCCAGTGGTCGCACGAGGTCGCGCTCGAGCCCGGACTGCACACGGTCAGGGCGCGGGCCACGGACGCCGTGGACGGCCTCCAGACCGAGGAACGCGCGGACACCGTCCCGGACGGCGCGTCCGGATGGCAGTCCGTGCAGTTCACCGTGGCGTAGCGTCCGTCCCCTCGGACCTCGCAGCGGATGGGGGATACTGGCATCATGCCCTCCACCTTCACTACGGCCGACGCCGTGGACTTCGCCGTCCTGGAACGCAACGGTTTCATCGAGTCCCGCCACGTGGGGGCCGCCGTCGTCCTCGCCGCCGACGGCTCCATGGTGACCGAACTCGGGGACGTCACGAGCCCGATCTTCCCGCGCTCCACGCTCAAGCCGTTCCAGGCCCTGGCCAGCATGAAGGCCGGGGTCCCGCTGCGCGGCCCGCAGGTCGCCCTCGCGGCGGCCAGCCACGTGGCCAGCAGGGAGCACATGGACGTGGTGCGGACCATGCTCGACGCCGCCGGCGTCACCGAGGACCACCTGCAGTGCCCGGAGGACTGGCCGCAGGACGAGGACGCCCGCAACGAGCTCGTCCGCAGCGGCACGGGCAAGCAGCGCATCGCGTTCAACTGCTCCGGCAAGCACGCGGCGTTCCTGTGGGCGTGCACGGAGAACGGCTGGGACACCGACACCTACCTCGAGCCCACGCACCCGCTGCAGCGCTCCGTGGCCTCCGTCATCGAGGAGTACACGGAGGAGTCCGTGGCCGCCTGGGGCGTGGACGGCTGTGGCGCGCCCGTCGCCGCCGTGTCGCTGACCGGCCTCGCCCGCGGGATCGGGAAGATCGCGAAGGCCCCCTCCGACAAGCACGCCGACGCCCGCGCGGCGACGATCGCGACCGCGATGCTGGACTACCCCTGGGCCGTCCACGGCCACGGCATGGAGAACTCCGTGGTCATGGAGGACCTCGGCGTGCTCACCAAGAGCGGGGCCGAGGGCGTCCTCGTCCTCGCCGCCCCGACCGGCGCCTGCCTGGCCCTGAAGGTCCTCGACGGCAACGCCCGCGCCGCGACCCTCGTGGGCCTCACGCTCCTCGCGGCGTCCGGCGCGATCGATGCCGACAGGGTCGGGGCCACCCTCGAGAAGGTCGTCTCCCCGGTCCTGGGCGGCGGCCGCTCCGTGGGCAGCCTGCGTCTCGCGGCCCCCGTCCTGGCCCTCCTCGACTAGGGGCGGCGCATGGCACGACGACGCATCGCCGGCGAGGACGGCCACCGCGCCCTGGCACGGGTGGCCGACGGCTCGGCCGGCCGGCCCGACCTCGCCATGGCGGTGCGGTTCACCCTCGAGGAGCTCGCGGAGCTCGCCCCCGGGAACAGCGTCGAGGTGCGGGTCCCCCCGTTCGGCGTCACCCAGTGCGTGGAGGGGCCACGCCACACCCGTGGCACGCCGCCGAACGTGGTGGAGACCGACGCCGCCACGTGGCTCGCGCTGGCCACCGGGGCCACCGCCTGGCCGGACGCCGTCGCCGCCGGCAAGGTGGCGGCCTCCGGCCAGCGCGCAGACCTCAGCGCCTGGCTGCCCCTCGTCGGGCGCCGCCGGTGACCGGTGATGCGGGCGCGGACCTGACGCGGTCGGGCTCCGCGGCCGCGTCGGCACCGGAGCGGGCGCCCGCCGCCGCACCCGGGGGTCCGACGCCGGCCTCCCGCCGGCGAGGGGCGGACAGCCCCGACCGGACGGCGCGGGACCGCTCCTCCACGCCCTCCTCCCTGCGGAACCGTAGGGCCGCGGCGGTGCTCCGGCAGCCGCCCGCCGCGTGGCTCACCGGTGTCGCGGCCGCCCTCCTCTACACCGTCTTCTCGGTCACGCAGTGGAACCGGCTGGACGCGCCGTCCTGGGACCTCGGGATCTTCACGCAGCTCGCGAAGGCCTACGCCGGCCCCGGCGCCCCGATCGTCCCCATCAAGGGCGAGGACTTCAACCTCCTGGGCGACCACTTCCACCCGCTGCTCGTGCTGCTGGGACCCGCCTACGCGCTCGCGCCGTCGGGCCTGACCCTCCTGATCGTGCAGAACCTGCTCTTCGGGCTGTCCGTGGCGGTCGTCGCCCGCACCGGCATGCGCATCCTCGGGTCCGCCGCCGGGCTCGCCGTCGGCATCGCCTACGCGCTGTCCTGGGGCCTGCAGTCGGCCGTCGCGGCGCAGTTCCACGAGATCGCGTTCGCCGTGCCGCTGCTGGCCCTGAGCCTGGAGGCGGTGCTGGCGCGGCGTGTGCTGCCCGCCGTCCTGTGGGGCGGGCTGCTCGTCTTCGTGAAGGAGGACCTCGGGGTCACCGTCGTGGCCCTCGGGCTGGTCCTCGCCTGGCGGCTCCGGAGCGTGGCCGGCCTGTGGCTCGCGGCCTGGGGTGCGCTGTGGCTGGTCCTCTCGGTGCGCGTGATCCTGCCGGCGCTCAACACCGCCGGGCAGTACGACTACGCGGACCGGATCGACGCCGGCGCGATGATCGCGGACCCCGCGGGCGCCGTCGTCGGCCTCCTCACCGGCACCGCGAAGCACGAGACGCTCCTGCTGCTCCTGCTCGCCGGCGGCGTCCTGTTCCTCCGGTCGCCGCTCGGCCTCGTCCTCCTGCCCACGCTGCTGTGGCGGTTCGCGTCCGGCCAGGAGGTGTACTGGGGGCCCGAGTGGCATTACAGTGCGGTCCTCATGCCCGTGCTCTTCCTCGGCCTGGTGGACGGCGTGCACTCCCTCCGGACGAGCCGCCGCCGCTGGGTGCGGTCCGCCGCGCTGCTGGGAGTCCCTACCGCCGTCGCCGCCTGCCTCGTCCTGCTGCCGGGCCGGGCGTTCGCCGTCCTCGCCGACCCGGCCACGTACCGGCAGTCCGACCGCTGGGGTGCCGCCCACCGCATGATGGACCTCGTCCCCGAGGGCTCCACGGTGGAGAGCGGCGTGGTCCTCATGGCCTACCTGGTGCCGGAGACCCGCGTGTACTGGCTCGGCAACACCAATCCCCCGCCCGACTACCTCGTCGTCGACGCCGAGGACTGGAGCTGGGGCGCGACCCGCCCGGCCGACGCCGAGGCCCACGCCGAGCAGCGGTTCCCGGGAACCGACTACACCGTGGTGTTCGACGAGGCGGGCTACCAGCTCGTCCGGCTGGAACGCTGACGCCCGGTAGCCTTAAAGCATGACCCCCGAGCAGCCCGCGCCGCCTCCCTCCCCCGACCAGCCGGATCCGCGGCGCGAGGATCCGGTGCCCGCCGAGGGCGCACGTCCCGCGGAGGCCGCACCCGCCACGCCGCCCGTCCGCGAGGTGACCGTCCGCCGGGCGCCGAAGTTCGTGCCCTTCATGATGCTCGGCGCCGTCCTCGGGTTCCTCGTGGCCCTGGTGCTCGCCTACACCGGGCCGGTGGACCCGACCCTCACGCGCGAATCGGTCCTCGGGTTCTTCACCGTGGCCTTCGCCCTGCCCGGCGTCCTGCTCGCCGCGCTGCTGGTGCTCGTCATCGACCGCCGCAGCGTCAGGCGTGCCGAGCGCGCGCGGGCGGAGCGCACGGACGACTCCGCCTGAGGTCCTCCGCCGGACACTGCTTACAGCGCGGCCCCGGGTGACGACAGTAGGGACCGATGGGGGCCATCGAGCCGGAGAAGAGGACTGTGCCATGAAGGCATTCGCATGTGGAGATGTTGTACCGGGCTGCGAGGCCCGCTGGGTCTGCAGCACCGAGGACGAGGTGCTCGCCCAGGTCGGCGCGCACGCGGCGTCGGCGCACGGCCTGACGGAGATCACGCCCGAGCTCGTCGGCGCGGTCCGCGGCAGCATCGTCGCCGTCTGATCCCCCTCCCGATGGCGGCCCCGGGCCAGGCGACGGCCGCGCAGGAGGTCTCCGAGCTCGCCGCCGCGTGCCTCGGTGAGGGCATCACCTCCGCCTACCAGCCCATCATCGACACCGTCCGCGGCACGGTGGTCGGCTACGAGGCGCTCGTGCGCTTCCCCGGATACGCGGAGAGGAATCCCGAGGTGTGGTTCGCGCGTGCGCGGCGGCAGGGGTGCGCGGCGGCACTCGAGGCGGCAGCGCTCCGCAGCGCCTTCGTGCACCGGGCGGCCCTCCCGGCGAACTGCTTCCTCACCGTCAACGTCTCCCCCGCCCTGCTCTCCTCGCCCCTGGTGCGGCAGGTCTGGGCCGAGCAGGGGAACCTCGCGGGCGTCGTCGTGGAACTGACCGAGCAGTCGCCCATCGAGTCCTACCTCGCCCTGGAACCCCACCTGGACGCGCTGCGTGCGTCCGGCGCCCTGATCGCGGTCGACGACGCCGGGTCCGGCTACGCGGGCCTGCAGCACCTGCTCGCCCTGCGGCCCGCCATCATCAAGATGGACCGGGAGCTCGTACGCGACATCGACACGGACGAGGCCAAGCGTGCCCTGATGGAGATGATCGGGCTTTTCGCCGGCCGGGTGGACGCCTGGCTGCTCGCCGAGGGCATCGAGCGGGTCGAGGAACTCGACACCCTCGCGGCCCTCGGGGTCCCCCTCGTGCAGGGATACCTCCTGGGCCGGCCGGCGCCGCCCTGGCAGGACCTCGACCCCGACCTCGCGCTCCGCCTGGCCGCCCGGGAGCGCGGGACCACCGCGTCGACGGTGCGCGGCGTCGTCGAACCGGCGGCGACGGCGCCCTCCCCGGGCGCGGCGGCGGCCCTGTTCGACGGGAACCCGCACCTCACCGACGTCGTCCTCCTCGACGGGCGGAGGCCGCAGGCGGTCCTCACCGAGGACGCGGCGCGCCTCGGCGTCGTCACCACCGGCCTGGTCGTCAACGTGGACACCCCGATCGGCGAGGCCCTCACGCGCTCCGTCACCCGGGAGGCGGCCTCCCGCTTCGCCCCGCTGCTCGTGACGGACAACGCGGGACGGTTCGTCGGGATCGCCCGGATGGAACGGCTGATCGGGAAGCTGGCCGGCACGCAATAGGCGCACCCGGAAGAGGGGCGGCCGACCGCGTCGTGAGAGAATGGCGGCATGCTGCGCGGCGACGGACAACTCTCCCACGATCTTCTTCCCGGCGAAAAAGGGCCGCAGGACGCCTGTGGCGTGTTCGGCGTCTGGGCCCCGGGCGAGGAGGTGGCCAAGCTCGCCTACTACGGTCTGTACGCGCTGCAGCACCGCGGCCAGGAGTCGGCGGGCATCGCCACGAGCGACGGCCGCCGCATCAACGTCTACAAGGACATGGGCCTCGTGTCCCAGGTCTTCGACGAGGCCACGCTCAACACCCTGACCGGCCACATCGCCGTCGGCCACTGCCGCTACTCCACGACCGGCTCCTCCCACTGGGCCAACGCGCAGCCGACCCTCGGCGCCACCGCGGCGGGCACCGTGGCCCTCGCCCACAACGGCAACCTCACCAACTCGGCCGAGCTCTACGAGATGGTCCTCGCACGCCACGGCAAGCCGCGCGCCGGCGAGATGGCGCAGGGCAACACCACGGACACCGCCCTCGTCACCGCGCTCCTCGACGGCGACGACGACCGCTCCCTCGAACAGACGGCCCTCGCCCTGCTGCCGAGCATCCGCGGCGCGTTCTGCTTCGTCTTCATGGACGAGGGGACGCTCTACGCGGCACGGGACACCTACGGCGTGCGCCCCCTCGTCCTCGGCCGCCTCGAGCGAGGGTGGGTGGTCGCCTCGGAGCAGGCCGCGCTCGCCACCGTCGGCGCGAGCTTCATCCGCGAGATCGAGCCCGGCGAGTTCATCGCGATCGACGAGGACGGCGTGCGCAGCAGCCGCTTCGGTGCCCCCACCCCCGCCGGGTGCGTCTTCGAGTACGTGTACCTGGCGCGGCCCGACGCCGCCATCGCCGGGCGCTCCGTGTACGACGCCCGCGTGGAGATGGGCCGTCAGCTCGCCCGCGAGAACACGGCCGACGCCGACGTCGTGATCCCGGTCCCCGAGTCCGGGACGCCGGCCGCCGTCGGCTTCGCGGAGGAGTCCGGGATCCCCTTCGCGCACGGCTTCGTGAAGAACGCGTACGTGGGCCGCACCTTCATCCAGCCCAGTCAGACGCTCCGCCAGCTCGGCATCCGGCTCAAGCTCAACGCCCTGGAGTCCGTCATCCGCGGCAAACGCATCATCGTGGTGGACGATTCGATCGTCCGCGGCAACACGCAGCGCGCCGTCGTCCGGATGCTGCGCGAAGCCGGCGCCGCGGAGGTCCACGTCAAGATCTCCTCGCCGCCCGTGCGCTGGCCCTGCTTCTACGGCATCGACTTCGCGTCCCGGGCCGAGCTCATCGCGAACGGTGCGGCGATCGACGAGATCAGCAAGTCCGTGGGCGCCGACAGCCTCGCCTACATCTCCGAGGACGGCATGATCGACGCCACGCAGCAGCCCCGCGAGCGCCTGTGCACGGCCTGCTTCACCGGGACGTACCCGATCGAGCTGCCCGGCGGCGACCGCCTGGGCAAGAACCTGCTCGAGCGCACGGACCCCGCCGACCGCTCCGGCGCCGTGGGCTGCGATCCGGGGCCGGACGCCGAATTCGAAGCCGTACTGACCGTCGACGACAAGAAAGAGCGGGTATGAGCGCCCCCAACCCCATCACGTACGCCAGCGCAGGAGTGGACGTCGAGGCGGGTGACCGCGCCGTCGAGCTCATGAAGGACGCCGTCCGGGCCACGCACGGCGAGCAGGTCATCGGCGGGGTCGGCGGTTTCGCCGGGCTCTTCGACGTCTCCCGCCTCCTCACCTACACCCGGCCGCTGCTCGCGACGTCGACCGACGGCGTGGGCACCAAGGTGGCCATCGCGCAGGCCCTGGACATCCACGACACCATCGGGTTCGATCTCGTGGGCATGGTCGTGGACGACATCGTGGTGGTCGGCGCGGAGCCGCTGTTCATGACGGACTACATCGCGTGCGGGAAGGTGGTCCCGGAGCGCATCGCGGACATCGTCCGCGGCATCGCGGCCGCCTGCTCGGTGGCCGGCACCGCCCTGGTGGGCGGGGAGACGGCGGAGCACCCGGGGCTGCTCGGTGAGCACGAGTACGACGTCGCCGGCGCGGCGACGGGCGTCGTCGAGGCGGACCGCGTCCTCGGACCCGAGCGTGTCCGGGCCGGCGACGTCGTGATCGGCATGGCCTCCTCCGGCCTGCACTCCAACGGCTACTCCCTGGTCCGCCGCGTCATCGGCGAGGCCGGGTGGGCGCTGGACCGCCACGTCCCCGAGTTCGGGCGGACGCTCGGCGAGGAACTGCTCGAGCCCACGCGGGTCTACGCCTCGGACTGCCTCGCCCTCGCGCGGGACGACGCCGCGCAGGTGCACGGGTTCAGCCACGTCACCGGCGGCGGCCTCGCCGCGAACCTCGCCCGCGTGCTGCCCCGCGGGCTGGAGGCCACCGTGGACCGCTCCACCTGGGGCTTGCCGCCGGTCTTCACGACCGTCTCCCGGCTCGGCTCCGTCCCCCTGCCGGACCTCGAGCGCACCCTCAACCTCGGCGTCGGCATGGTCGCGATCGTGGGGGCCGCGGGCGCCGACGCCGCCCTGGCGCGGCTGGACGCGGCCGGCGTGCCGTCCTGGGTCATGGGCGGCGTGCAGGTCGCGGACGGCGGGAGCACCGACGGACCCGACTACGTCCAGGGCGCCAAGGGCGTGGACGGCGGCTCGGTGCGGCTCGTCGGCGGCTACGCCTCCTGATCCACATCGCCGACGACGAAGCCCCTGCCCTCCGGAGAGGACAGGGGCTTCGCTGCTGCCGGGGTGGCGCGGGACGGGTCACGGCCTCCCGGGCTGCTTGCGGGTCACGACGACGTCGAACGAGCTGGTCCGGGTGTTGCCGGCTTCGTCCGTGGCGGTGCACGTGACCGTGGTCGTGCCGATGACGAAGCGCGAGCCCGGTGCCGGAGCGCAGTCCAGCGGCACCTCACCGTCGAGGGTGTCGATGGCGGACGGTAGCGAATACTTCACCTTCGCGCCGCTGACGCCGTTCGAGACGGCCTGGACGTCCGACCGGTCGGCGATCCGGGGCGGCAGGACGTCCGCAGGCCGGGCCGGCAGGCGGGACGGGTCCACGATGCCCCAGTAGGCCGGGGTGGCCTGCAGCGCGTCGTCGAACGGGAGGGGCTGTTCCCAGGGGCGTGCCATGGGCCAGGTGCGCAGCCAGGTGCGGGCGTTGCTGATGCCCCAGAAGGTCACCGAGTCCACGGATTCGTCATGGTCCCGCAGCATCGCGAACAGGTCGCGGTAGTAGTAGCCCACCTCGGCCGCCGCATCCGCGTCGTCCTCGAACGCCGGACTGTACGGGTCCTGGGGGGCACCGCTGACATCGGCGCCCGTATTCTCCGTCGAGGCGTTCACGTCGAGTTCGGTGATGGCCTGCAGCAGCTCCGGGTCCAGACGCTCCACCGCCACGATGGAGTCCTCGAGCCACTCCACCGGCCGGGCGACGTCCACGTGGGCCTGGTGGCCCACCCCGTCGATCGGCACGTCGCGTGCCTGGAGGGCGCCGATCAGCGAGAGGTAGTCGGCGCGCTTCTCCGGCATCTCGGTGTTGTAGTCGTTGATGAACAGGGCCGCGTCGGGGAAGTAGCGGTCGGCGAGGCGGAAGGCCTCGTCCACGAATCCCTCCCCCAGGACCTGGAACCACCGGCTGTCCCGCATGTCGTGCGGGTTGGCGGTGTCGCCGTCGGCGATGACCTCGTTGACGACGTCCCATGCCCAGACGGGGCTGTCCCCGTCGGGGTAGCGGGCATCGATGTGGTCGGCGATGCCCTTGATGTGGGCTTCCATGCGGGCCTTCAGCAGGGCCTGGTCTGCGGGACTGTTCGTCAGGTCGCGGGTGCCGTCCTTGAAGAACCAGGCCGGGGTCTGCGAGTGCCAGGCGAGCACATGGCCGTAGACCTTCACGTCGTTCGCGTCGGCGAAGTCCAGGAGCTGGTCCAGCTGGGTGAAGGCGAACCGGCCTTCGACCGGCTGCACGCTCTCGGGCTTGCCCGCGTTCTCGGGGGTGATGGCGTTGTAGTGCTGCCGGAGGAGGTCGGCCGCCGTCCCGACGGTCTCGCGCGCGTCGACGGCGACCCCGACGTGTTCGATCCCGTCGGACCCGAGCACATCCTTCAGCCCAGGGAGGTCGGCCTGGACCGGCGTCTCGACGATCGGCGCGAGGCTGAAGTCGTCCAGCAGGAAGTCCGTTCCGGCCGGGCCCTCGACGTACACCTGGGCCCTGTCGGCCGCTGCGCCGAGCGTGTAGGTGCCCCTGAGCTGCGTCCAGGCGTCGGCCGAGACGGACGCGCCCGCACCGGCCACGCCCTCGTAGGCGCTTCCCGTGCCGTTGTCGCGCTGCACGGAGACCTTGAGGGAGGCGGGCGCCTCCCCCGGAGCGAGTTTCGCCCAGACGGACACCTCCACCGCCGTGCCGACGGGCAGGTCCGCCGTGACGTCGAGGGCGGCGCCGTGCCAGGGCTGGGTGCGTCCGGTGACGAGCAGGCTGCCCGTTCCCGTGCGCGCATCGGTATCGGGGGTCACCCGGACGCCGTCGCCCCGGGCCGTCCAGCCGTCCGTCCCGGCCTCGAAGCCGGAGGTGATCCCCGCCGGCGCGTCGGTCGTCCCGCCGCGCGGCAGGGTGAACGTCCAGCCCTCGGCCAGCTTCTCCTCGACGACGGTGGTGACCGCCTTGACGGTGTTCGAGCGGTCCCCGCCGCCGTCGTGCGCGAGCACCACGGCACCCGGGGTGAACGCCCTCCGGAGGTTCGCGGTCAGCGTCGCTTCGCTGAGGTCGTTGCCGTCCCAGTCGGCGATGACATTGCCGAGACCCAGGGGCTGCATGCCGAGCGCGGCCGCGACCTCACCCGTGGCGCCCCAGCTGCCGTTCGGCGCCCGGAAGTAGGGCACCGGCAGGGCGGGATCGCCCGCTGCGTCACGGATGATGCGGAGGTTCTCCTTCAGGTCGGTCTCCACCTGCGCCTGCGTCCACGAGCCCATGTCGGCGAAGGACGTGCCGTGGTTGCAGAGCGTGTGCCCCTCGGCCACGATGCGACGCAGCAGCTCGGTACCGCCCGGGGCCTGGATGTTGCGCCCGACGAGGCAGAAGGTCGCGGTGACGCCCTTGTCTCCCAGGAGGTCGAGGAGGGCGTCGGTCTCGCCCGGATTGGGACCGTCGTCGAAGGTGAGGGCGACGGCGTTCCCGGTGCCGCGAGCCGCAGCGAGCGGGGTGGCCGTGGGGTTCGTGGCGCCGCCCGGGACGAAGGCGGGGTCCGGCGTGGGCTGCCAGGCGCCGCCGTCGCCCGGCCCGGCGGTCCCGGTGATCATGACGTCGTCCACGAGGTAGTCGTACGGTGCACCGAGGTCTCCCGTTCCGAGGTAGGCGCGGAGCGCGGCCGGGTCCGCGCCGGCGGGGGCGTTGAAGGTCCCGGTCACCGTGGTCCACGCATCGGCGGAGACCGTGGTGTTCCCCACCCAGGTGTAGGCGGGTTCGACGACGAAGCGTGCCGACGTCGTCGTCCCGGGAGCGGCGGCCAGTCTCACCTGCGCGGAGAAGGTGTAGGTGCCGCCGGCCTGCAGGAGGTCGGCGGGCGTCTTCACGCCGTCGTAGTCGTTGGCCCTGCCCTGCACCAGCAGCGCCTTGTCGCCGTCGGCGTCGACCACCGACAGCGCGGCCCCGCCGTTCCGGACCAGCGGCCCGAAGGCGCCGTCCTCGAAGTCCTCGGCGAGGAGTACTGCGGGCTCCTCGCCGTACGCGGCCGGCAGCGCCAGCGCGCCGGCTCCGGCCAGCAGGCCGACGGCCGTGGCGCCCGCGACCAGACGATGCCGTCCCATGGTTCTCCCTGTCGTGTCGTCGCTCATGGTCAGCGGTTGCCGCGTCCGGGAGACGCCTGCTCGAGGGTGTCCTGCAGCGCGTAGTAGGCGGGCTTGCGGGTGAAGTCGTCCCACATGACCGTCGCCTCGCCCTCGCCGCTGAAGAACACGGGCACCCAGGAATACTTGTCGGTGAACCCCCAGATGGTGAAGGAATTGCACTCGTCCACGTTGACGCACGCCTCGAGGGCGCGCTGGTAGTAGCCCGCCTGCGTGGCGAGCTGGGCGTCCGTGGGTGCGGTTCCCGCAGCAACGTCCATGCGCACGTCGATCTCGGTGATCGCCGTCTCGAGGCCCAGGTCGTCGAAGCGCTGGAGGTTGGCCTGCAGGTCGCCCGGGAATCCGTAGCGCGTGCTGAGGTGGCCCTGGATGGCGAAGCCGTCCACGGGGACGCCCTGGGCCTGCAGCCGCGGGATCAGTTCGAGGTAGGCGTTGCTCTTGGCGTTGATGCCCTCCACGCCGTAGTCGTTGAAGAACAGCGCGGCCTCGGGGTCCGCCTCGTGCGCCCAACGGAACGCATCGGCGATGATCTCCGGGCCCAGTTCGCGGATCCAGATGTTGTCCGTGGTGCGCAGCGTGCCGTCCCCGTTGAAGATCTCGTTGGCGACGTCCCACTGCTGGATCTTCCCGGCGTACCGGCCCACCACGGTCTGGATGTGGTCCTTGAGGATCGCGCGGAGCTCGTCCTTCGTGAAGTCACCCTCCTCGAGCCAGGCGGGGTTCTGGCTGTGCCAGAAGAGGGTATGGCCGCGGACCACCTGCTTGTTCTGCTGCGCGAACTCCACGATCGCGTCCATCTCGGCGAACCGGTACGTGCCCTGCTCGGGGTGGACGAATTCCCACTTCAGCTGGTTCTCGGGCGAGACCGAGCTGAACTCCGCGGCGAGGCGGTTCCGGTAGTCCTGGTCGAAGGTGAAGGGATCCGGATACGGCTGGGTCTCGTGGTGGCCGCCGCCGGCGACGGCGGTGCCGATCTCGAGGTCCTGCGGGGCCACCCAGCGGAGGGTGTCCTTCTTCTCGATGCCGTGCGGGCGGGGCGCCTGGTGCTGCCCGGCGAGGGCCGGCGCAGCGGCGGGAAGAAGCATGGCCGACGCGAGGACTGCCGCGGCGAGGGATGGACGAACCTGCATGAGCTCTCCTTTGAGGTACGTGAGGACGGATCCGATCGGGGGACCGAAACGTTTCCGGAAGTTTCCGGAAATACCGTTGCTGTAGGTTAGGAACACCGCACCCGGGAGGTCAAGGGTGCGGTGATATCCGACCCCGGGGGTGCCTCATTGCAGCCTCGGGGCTTCCCGAGGAGGACGCCGTGCAGGACAATGCCCACCCTGCGGTGACGATCTCCGACATCGCGTCCGCGGCGGGCGTGTCGATCCCCACGGTGTCCCGCGTCCTCAACGGCCGGTCCGATGTCGCCCCCGCCACCCGGGAGCGCGTCGAGGTGCTGCTGCGGGAATACGGTTACCGGCGGCGCGGAGCGGGACCCTCGGCATCCTCGGGGCTCGTGGACCTCGTGTTCAACGATCTCGACAGCCCCTGGGCGGTCGAGATCATCCGGGGCGTCGAGGAGTCGGTCAACGCGGAGGGACTGTCCGTGGTCGTCTCGGCGATCCACCGCCGCGGGGGCACCGAATCGACGCGCAAGTGGCTCGACACCCTGGCGGCCCGGGCCAGCGACGGGGCCATCCTGGTGACGACCGACCTGGATTCGTTCCTGCATGCGGAACTGAAGCGCCTGAACCTCCCGCTCGTCGTCGTCGACCCGGCCGGAGTGCCCGACCTCGAGTTGCCGACCATCGGAGCAACCAACTGGACGGGCGCCGTCACCGCGACGGAGCACCTTCTCCAGCACAACCACCGCCGGATCGCGTTCGTGGCGGGGCGCCCGGGCCTGTGGTGCAGCAGGGCGCGCCTCGACGGCTACCGGGCCGGGCTCGACGCCGCCGGCATCGCCTTCGACCCGGCGCTCGTCGTCGGCGGCGACTTCGACTACGCCTCCGGATTCTCCGCCGGCACGGAGCTCCTCGCACTGGCCGACCGGCCGACCGCCGTCTTCGCGGCGAGCGACCAGATGGCCCTCGGGGTGTACGAGGCGGCGCGCCAGCAGGGCCTGCGCATCCCGGACGACCTCAGCGTCGTCGGCTTCGACGACCTCCCCGAGGCCGGCTGGGCCTCCCCGCCCCTGACGACCGTCCGGCAGCCCCTCTCCGAGATGGGGAGCCTCGCGGCCCGGACCCTCGTCCGGCTCGTGCGCGGCCAGTCGGTCGAGAGTCCGCGTATCGAGCTCTCCACGCGGCTGATCCAGCGCGCGAGCGTCCGGGCTCTGCACGGAGAACGCAGCACTTGACTCCGGGGTCAAACCTAATATGTTTGTAACCACAACATATTAGGCACACACCTTCTGGAGCACTCAATGACGATCGAGCCCACCCGTGACGACAAATTCTCCTTCGGCCTCTGGACGGTGGGCTGGGAGGCCCAGGACCAGTTCGGTTCCGCGACCCGCCCGCCCCTCGACGCCGTCGAGGCCGTCCACCGCCTGAGCGACCTCGGCGCCTACGGCATCACCTTCCACGACGACGACCTCTTCCCCTTCGGCTCGAGCGCCGGCGAGCGGCAGGCGCAGATCGACCGCCTCAAGGGAGCCCTCGACGCCACCGGACTGATCGTCCCCATGGTGACGACGAACCTCTTCAGCCACCCGGTCTTCAAGGACGGCGGCTTCACCAGCAACGACCGCGGCGTCCGCCGCTTCGCCCTCCGCAAGGTCCTGGACAACATCGACCTCGCCGCCGAACTCGGCGCCACGACCTTCGTCATGTGGGGTGGCCGTGAGGGCAGCGAGTACGACGCCGCCAAGGACATCCGTGGCGCCCTCGAGCGCTACCGCGAGGCCGTGAACCTGCTCGGAGACTACGTCACCGACAAGGGCTACGACATCCGCTTCGCGATCGAGCCCAAGCCGAACGAGCCCCGCGGCGACATCCTCCTGCCCACGCTCGGGCACGCGATGGCCTTCATCGAGACCCTCGAGCGCCCGGAACTGGTGGGCATCAACCCCGAGACCGGCCACGAGCAGATGGCGGGCCTGAACTTCACGCACGGCATCGCGCAGGCCCTCTACCAGGGCAAGCTGTTCCACATCGACCTGAACGGCCAGCGCAGCATCAAGTTCGACCAGGACCTCGTGTTCGGGCACGGCGATCTGCAGAACGCGTTCTCGCTCGTGGACCTGCTGGAGAACGGCGGCCCGGCGGGCGGCCCGTCCTACGACGGGCCGCGCCACTTCGACTACAAGCCCAGCCGCACCGAGGACATGGACGGCGTGTGGGACTCCGCGGCCGCGAACATGCAGACCTACCTGCTGCTCAAGGAACGCGCGGCCGCGTTCCGCGCCGACCCAGAGGTCCAGGCAGCCCTCACGGCGTCCCGGGTGTCCGAGATCAACGAGCCCACGCTCAACGCCGGCGAGGGCTACGAGTCGCTGCGCGCCGACCGCTCCTCCTACGAGGACTTCGACGCGGACGCCTACTTCAACGGCAAGGGCTTCGGGTTCGTGAAGCTGCAGCAGCTCTTCATCGAGCACCTGCTCGGGGCCCGCTGACCCATGGCCCTCGTTGCCGGCGTCGACTCCTCGACGCAGAGCTGCAAGGTCGTCGTCGTCGACACCGTCACGGGCACCGAGGTCCGTACCGGCCGTGCCCTCCACCCGGAGGGCACGGAGGTGGACCCGGAGGCCTGGTGGCAGGCGCTGCGCACCGCGCTGGACGCCGCGGACGGCCTCGGGGACGACGTCGACGCGCTCGCCGTCGCCGGCCAGCAGCACGGGATGGTGCTGCTCGGCCGGGACGGGAGGGTCCTCCGTGACGCGCTGCTGTGGAACGACACCCGCTCCGCGGGCGCCGCCCGGGACCTGATCGGCGAACTCGGCCTCGCGGAGATCGTCTCCCGCACGGGGTCCGCGCCCGTCGCGTCCTTCACCGCCACCAAGGTGCGCTGGGTGCGCGACGCCGAGCCCGACGTCGTCCCGGCGATCGCCGCCGTGGCACTCCCCCACGACTGGCTGACCTGGCGGCTGCGCGGATTCGGGCCCGACGGCGAATCGCCGCTCGGGCCCGTGCTCGAGGAGCTCGTGACCGACCGCTCCGACGCGAGCGGCACCGGCTACTGGAACCCGGCAGCGGATGCGTACGACCTCCCGCTGTTCGAGCACGTGCTCGGCCGCCCGGCCCGCGAGGCGCACGGGACGCACGGGACACATGCCGCGGACCCGGGGGCGGTGATCCTCCCCCGGGTCCTGCCCGCGGACCGGACCGCAGGCGCCGTGCATCCCTCCCTCACGGCAGCGGGCGATCGGCGCATCCTGCTCGGCGCAGGCGCCGGCGACAACGCGGGTGCAGCCCTCGGGCTCGGCGCGGAGGAGGGCGACGTCGTCGTGTCCCTCGGCACCAGCGGCACGGTCTTCGCCGTCGCCGCCGAACCCGTGGCGGATGCCGGCGGCGCCGTCGCCGGGTTCGCCGACGCCGGCGGCCTGTTCCTGCCGCTCGTGGCCACCCTCAACGCCGCGCGGGTCCTGTCCTCGGCGGCGGGGCTGCTCGGCGTGGACCAGGGCGGCTTCGCGGAGCTGGCCGTCACCGCGGCGCCGGGCTCGGACGGCGTGGTCCTCGTGCCGTACTTCGAGGGGGAGCGCACCCCGAATCTCCCGACGGCGAAGGCCAGCGTCCACAACCTCAGTATCGCGTCCGCCACGCGGGCGAACCTGGCCCGGGCGGCGATCGAGGGCATGCTGTGCGGACTGGCCGATGCCCTGGACGCGGTCCGCGCCGCGGGGGTGCGGCCGCGCCATCTGCTGCTCATCGGCGGCGCCGCGCAGAACGCCGCCGTGCAGGAGGTGGCGGCGCAGGTGTTCGACCTGCCGGTCCGCGTCCCGGCCCCCGGCGAATACGTGGCGCGGGGGGCCGCGGTCCAGGCCGCGTGGGTCATGACGGGCTCGCGGCCGTCATGGTCGGTCGACGCCGCCGACCGCCCCATCGACCACCGGCCGCTCATCCGCGAGCAGTACCGGACAACGGTGGGGTCCCTCCGGTTCTGAGGTCCGCCCGAACGCCGCGAGGCACCACCCGTCGGGTGGTGCCTCGCGGCGGTCTGCGGTGGTGCGGGGTCTGCTAGACGCGGGCCCTGTGGTCGATGCCGACCTGGTCGACCTTGCGGTGGAAGTGCATGCCGGCCTTTCCGCCGAGGATCGCCGCGATCAGGGGGATGAGGACGGCGATGGCGAGACCGATGAGTCCGCTCGTGGTGAGGGCACTGCCGTCCACGGGGATGCTCGGTGCGCCGTCGAGGCTGGACAGTACGTTGAACTGGTCACCGGCGACGGCGGCGAGGATCGCCAGGACGACCGCGACGATGATGCCCCACAGCCAGACGGCGAGACCCTGCTTGGCGCCGTCGAAGCGCGCCATCCGCCCCGCGACGTAGCCGCCGCAGTAGTAGGCGACGAACAGGATGATCGCCAGGACGATCCCGCTGACGATGCCGATCGTGCCGGCGTTCTCGGTGGCCTGGTTCGCTGCGTCGCCCGCCGTGCTCGCCGAGGAGGCCCCGATGCCGACGCCGACCGCCGTCGCGAGGGCGCTGAGGATGACCGTCAGGCCGATCGCGGTCAGCCAGCCGAAGAACGCCGAGCCGAACTTGATCCCGCCGAACTGCTCCTTCTCCGCGGCTACGATGTCGTTCCGGCGACCCCTCGGGGTGCTCGCTCCTGCTGTGTTCTCTGATGCCATGATGCTGGTCCTCCTCGATAGTCGGGATGATCATGCCGTGCACGGTTCCCACCGCCGGACAACATAATCAGTCTGCTTACTATCGTGGTGGACAGCGCCGGCGTATGCAACCCGTCACGTGGGGTCGACACGGGCACCGCGCCCAGTCCGCGCCACCCTCCCGTCCGGGGAGCGCGCCTGATCGGCGGCACCCCCCGAGGCGCTGGATACGATAGGGCGAGGCGACGCGCAGGAGGCTCCTGCAGGACGAAGGAGGATCCGGAACAGTGCGGTCACTACCCGGCGGGGCGAACGGTACCGAGGGGCTGCGCGCCCAGCACCTCTCCCAGATCCTCACCATGGTCCATCGTGGCGGCCCCCTGTCCCGGGCCGAACTCACCCGGCGCAGCGGATTCAACCGTTCCACGGTGGGTGCCCTGGTCTCGGCGCTCACCGGGAAGAACCTCGTCCGCGAGACCGAACCGGCCGTCGGCGGCCGGGTGGGCCGCCCCAGCCCGATCGTGCAGGCGAACCCGGGCGTGGCGGTGATCGCCGTCAACCCGGACATCGACGCCCTGACGGTCGGTGTCGTGGGGCTCGGCGGCCACGTCCACGCAAGGGTCCGCCGCGAGACCCCGGGCGTCCCCTCGCTCGAGGACGCGGTCCGGCTCACCGGCGAGATCGTGGCGGGCCTGCATCCTGCCCTCGCCGGACTCGACCGGGTGCTCGGCGCGGGGATCGCGGTGCCCGGACTCGTCAACGCGGACACGGGACGCGTGCTCGTCGCGCCGCACCTGGGCTGGCACGACGTCGACCTCACGGGTCCCTTCGGCAGCGCCCTCGGGCTCCCCGCCGTGGCGGCCAATGACGCATCCCTCGGATCGCTCGCGGAGAGCATCTTCGGTGCAGCGCTCGGCGTCGGTGACGCGCTCTACCTCAACGGCAGCGCCAGCGGCATCGGCGGCGGCATCGTGAGCGGGGGCGCGCAGCTGGTCGGCAGCCGGGGGTACGGCGGCGAACTGGGTCACACGCTCGTCAGCCCGGGCGGACGGGCATGCCACTGCGGCCGTGCGGGTTGCCTCGATGCCGAGGTCCGCCTCGAACGGCTGCTCGGGGCGGCGGGCCTGGACGGTGGGGGCATCGAGGCCCTCGAACGCGTGCTGGCGGGCGACCCGCCCGAGGCGGTGCGGGCGGAGGCCGACCGACAGCTGGATCTGCTCGCCGTCGCGCTCACGGACTTCGTGAACATCTTCGACCCGGACCTGATCGTCCTCGGCGGGTTCCTCGGAGCGCTCGTGGAATGGCGGGGCGGCCGGCTCGCCGACGCCGTCAACACGGGCTCCCTCGCCGGGCGGGTCACGGTGCGGCGCGCGGCGCTCGGACCGGAGCTCCTGCTCGTCGGCGCCGCGGAGCTGGCCTTCCGGCCCCTCCTCGCGTTCCCGGCCTGACGCCGGTATTCGGCGGGACAGTGCCGTCCGGGCACGCAGGACGGCACACCGTCCCCGAGGGGTCGATGCGCCGTATGGTTCTGAAGGTGCCGGTCGGCAGAGCCGACCGACGGAGGAATGCCGGCCCGGATCAGCCGGTGCGGCGCGAGCCGCTCTCCTCGCCGTCGTCGTCGAGTTCGTCGGCGTACTTGTCCGCATACTCCGAGTAGTCGGGCTCGACCGGCTCGAGAGGCTCCGAACGCCGGGTGGATGCGCGACTGCCCGGGCCTGTGAGCTCTCGCTGCAGTGCCGAATAGTCCGTGGCCGGGCTGAAATACTTCATGTCCCTGGCCTGCTTGGTAGCTTTTGCCTTTTGACGGCCGCGCCCCATGGCGTGACCCCCTTTGTGCGTCGATCCGAGGTGGTCACTGGGGCACGAGGCCCAAGGCTGCAGCGAGGCCCCGGAGTATTTGGTCGATTTGTCGTAAGTATAGGTTACATGTTTTCGAAGGCACCCGAGTGCGCGGCCGCCAGGCCCCCGCGAAGGGCCCGTCGACCACCGGGGCACGGTCCGTGCCACAGAATCTCCCCCGGACCGTCTTCTTCGGAGGTGATCTTGGATAGAGTCGACTCGACGTCGGAATGCCGGCCATGGTATCGACCATCCGGCCAGGAGTGCAAGGAGACAACGGCCCACCATGAGCAACGAGGAGCAGGTGCCGGGGGATCCCCGTGAGGAGCCCGGCCACGAGCCCGGACCGGACGCTGCCGACGGCTCGGGAGACATGGAGGACGCCGCCGTGCTGGACCCGGACACCGTGGTCCTCGACGAACCGGACATCTCCGGCGAGACGCTGGAGCCCGAACTGACGGTGGCGCCGGGCAGCCTCGACCTCGAGGAACCCGCCCTCGAGCCGGCGCGGATCAGCCCCGAGGTCGCGGAGGCGGCGTCGCTCGACGACGCCGCCGCGGAGGCCCGCGCCGTCGCGGCCGAGGCCGAGGAGGCGGGGACCCTGGTGGGCGGTCCGATGCCGCCCGACGCCCCGTCCGTCAAGGCCGCCCCGGACGGGACCGCGCCCGCGGGAGGGACCGCCGGAGATCAGGACGACCCGGCGACGGGCCGCGTGGACGAGGACGGACCGACAGCGGGAACGACGGCGGGTCACCCGGCCGATGGCCCCCGCGCGGTCCCTCCGCAGGGCGGCGCCCCCGGCGCGGAACGCCTCGGCGCCCATCCCGGCAGCCTTCCCAGACGCACCGGATCCTCGGCGCCCGGGGCCTCCCGCGAGACCCCGGACGGCGACCGCGCACCCCGCGCGGGGTGGGTCCCGACGCCTCCGGGCGAACCGGGCGGCGAACCGGCGGGCGAGGTCCACCCGAAGCGGGACCGCGCCCGCCCCAGGAGCGGCGTCCTCCCGCTCGCGCTGCTCGTCGGCGGCGCCCTCCTCCTGCTCGGGCTCCTCGTCTGGCTCCTCGTCTCGCTGCTCGGCGGAGGGCAGGACGAGGGCCGGGTGGATCCGTCGTCGCTCGCGGCCGGGGAATGCCTCGCGGAGTTCACGGACATCACGGAGGAGGCGGTCCTGGTCGACTGCTCGGAGCCGCACAACGCGCAGCTCGTGGCGAGCGAGAACTACGCCGACGACGCCGAGTTCCCGGGACGCGACCAGCTGGGGCTGCGCGCCGAGGCGGCGTGCGCCACGGCCTCGTCCAGCATCGACCCCGACGTCCTCACCGAGGACCTCCGGGTCACGCTCCTGCATGCCACCCCGACGGAGGGCACCTGGGCGGACGGCGACCGCCGCGTGGACTGCTTCGCGGTGGTCGAGGACGGCGGCCCGGTCAGCCGAAGTTTGCTGATGCCCTGACCCGACCGACGGCACCCGGGCGTACGAGGGGGCATGTGGGCCCCCTCGTACGCCCGGCCGGATCAGCGGACGGCGTGCACCACCAGGCCGCCGGCCTCGGGCCCGGCCCCGCCGAGCGCGTCCCCGTCCGGCGCCGGGCGGTCGACGAGGACGGTGTCGCCGTCGACGATCTCCCCGGCCAGGATGCCCTTCGCCAGCCGGTCGCCGATCTCGCGCTGCACGAGCCGACGGAGCGGACGGGCGCCGTACGCCGGGTCGAACCCGGTGAGGGCCAGCCACTCGCCGGCCGCCGCCGTGACGTCGAGCTCGAGCCGGCGATCGTGCAGCCGGTCGGCGAGCGCCCTGACCTGGAGATCCACGATCCTCGAGAGCTCATCCAGGCTCAGCGGGTCGAAGACCACGACGTCGTCGAGGCGGTTGAGGAACTCGGGCCGGAAGTTCGCGTTCACCGCGGACATCACGGCGGCGCGCTTCGCGGCGTCGTCGAGGGCCGGGTCCACGAGGAACTGCGAGCCGAGGTTGGACGTGAGCACGAGGATGACGTTCCGGAAATCGACCGTGCGCCCCTGCCCGTCGGTCAGCCGGCCGTCGTCGAGCACCTGCAGCAGCAGGTCGAAGACCTCCGGGTGCGCCTTCTCCACCTCGTCCAGCAGCACCACGCTGTACGGGCGGCGCCGCACGGCCTCCGTGAGCTGGCCGCCCTCCTCGTAGCCCACATACCCCGGAGGGGCGCCGACGAGGCGGGCCACCGAGTGCTTCTCCGAGTACTCGGACATGTCGATCCGGACCATCGCCCGCTCGTCGTCGAACAGGAAGTCCGCGAGCGCCTTCGCGAGTTCCGTCTTGCCCACGCCCGTGGGCCCGAGGAACAGGAAGGACCCGGTGGGCCGGTTCGGGTCCGAGACACCGGCCCGGGCGCGCCGGACGGCGTCGGACACCGCCGCCACCGCCCGCTGCTGCCCGATCAGCCGCGCGCCGATGGCCTGCTCCATGGCGAGCAGCTTCTCGCTCTCGCCCTGGAGCATGCGGCCGGCCGGGATGCCCGTCCAGGCGGAGATGACCTCGGCGATGTCGTTCGCGGTGACCTCCTCCGCGACCATCAGCTCGGGGGCGTTCGCCGTCTGCTCCTCGGCGGCCTGGGCCTCGCGCAACTCGCGCTCCACGCGCGGGATCTCGCCGTAGAGGATGCGCGACGCCGTCTCGAGGTCGCCCTCGCGCTGGGCGCGGTCGGCCTGTGAGCGCAGGTCGTCGAGGGAGGCCTTCAGGTCACCCACGCGGTTCAGGCCCGCCTTCTCCGCCTCCCACCGTGCATTCAGGGCGTTGAGCTCCTCCTGGCGGTCGGCCATCTCGGCCCGCAGGGCCTGGATCCGCTCGAGGGACGCCTCGTCCTTCTCGCGGGAGAGGGCCATCTCCTCCATGTGCATGCGTTCGAGGGAGCGGCGCAGCTCGTCGATCTCCACGGGGGCCGAGTCGATCTCCATGCGCAGGTGCGAGGCGGCCTCGTCCACGAGGTCGATCGCCTTGTCCGGGAGCTGCCGTCCGGGGATGTAGCGGTGGGAGAGCGTCGCGGCGGCGACGAGGGCGGAGTCCGCGATGGAGACCTTGTGGTGCGCCTCGTAGCGCTGCTTCAGCCCGCGCAGGATGCCCACCGTGTCGGCCACGGACGGTTCGCCCACGTAGACCTGCTGGAACCGGCGCTCGAGCGCCGGGTCCTTCTCGACGTTCTCGCGGTACTCGTCCAGCGTCGTCGCGCCGATCAGCCGGAGCTCACCGCGCGCGAGCATGGGCTTGAGCATGTTGCCGGCATCCATCGACCCCTCGGACGCGCCCGCCCCCACCACGGTGTGGAGTTCGTCGATGAAGGTCACCACCTGCCCGTTGGAACCCTTGATCTCCTCGAGCACGGCCTTCAGCCGCTCCTCGAACTCACCGCGGTACTTGGCGCCCGCGATCATCGAGCCGAGGTCCAGGCTGATGAGCCGCTTCCCGCGGAGGGACTCGGGGACGTCCCCGGCGACCATGCGCTGCGCCAGCCCCTCGACGACGGCGGTCTTGCCGACGCCGGGTTCGCCGATGAGCACGGGGTTGTTCTTGGTGCGGCGGCTGAGCACCTGCACCACGCGGCGGATCTCGGCGTCCCGGCCGATCACCGGGTCGAGTTTCCCGCTGCGGGCCACCTCGGTGAGGTCGACGCCGAATTTCTCGAGCGCCTGGAACGTGTTCTCGGGATCCGGCGTCGTCACCCGCTTGTCCCCCCTCACGCCGGGCAGCTCGGCGGCGAGCGCCTCCCGGGTGAGGCCGACGGACCGGAGGACGCCGCCGGCCGCTCCCCCGTCCGCCGCCAGGGCCAGCAGGAGGTGCTCGGTGGACACGAACTGGTCCCCGAGCGTCTCCGCCTCCTGCTGCGCGGCACTGACCACCTGCAGGGCGCCGCGCGAGAACTGCGGCTGCGCGACGGACGAGCCGGACGACGACGGCAGGGCCTTGATCGCGGAGCTCGCCTGGACGCTCACGGTGTCGGGATCGGCGCCCGCCGCCCGGAGCAGGGCGACGGCGATGCCGTCCCGCTGGTCGAGCAGCGCCTTGAGGAAATGCGGCGGCTCGATCTGGGCATTGCCCGCCGTGGACGCGTTCATCGCAGCGGCTGACAGCACCTCACGGCTCTTGGTGGTGAAGTTGGTATCCACGCGCGGTTCCTTTCCAGTTCGATGATCGATGCGGCTGTTGCCTTGAGTGTACTCGACTCAACTTTCGGCGTCGCCCCGCTATTCCGGGTTCCGGAGGCCTCGCGGCGCCGGCGTAGAGCATGCAACGGCCATCGGTCCAGATGTGATCGGGATCAACTTTTTCCCGGCCCCCGGTATTGCCCTTGTAGCGTTGATTGCCCACGGGGAATGTTCCTGGACGCCGCCTGCCCGCATTCCGGTTGCTGCGCCCGGACCGTTCCGCCCCCACGAACAGCGCCCGCCGCGGCGCCGACGAAAGGGACGACATGAGTCAGACTGCCGATGCTCCGCCCGGGACCGGGACGGGAGGCGAGGATCCCCCCGCCGCCACCGATGCCCCCAGGACCCGCGTCAACTGGACCGTCTTCATCGGTTCCGCCACCGGGATCCTCGCCATCACCATCTGGGCCATGGCCGACGCAGCCGGCGCCGAAGCCGTCATCGGCTCGCTGGTCGCCTGGGTCTCCACCAACATGGGGTGGTACTACTTCCTGATCGTCACCCTCGTGGTGGTGTTCGTCCTGGTCCTCGCCCTGACCCGCGTGGGCAAGACCAAGCTGGGCCCGGACCACTCGAAACCCCAGTTCAGCATGTTCACCTGGGCGTCGATGCTCTTCGCCGCCGGTATCGGCATCGACCTGATGTTCTTCGCGGTGTCCGAGCCCGTGACGCAGTACCTGGCTCCCCCGCAGGGCGACGGCAGCACCGTCGAGGCCGCACGGCACGCCCTGGTCCTCACGCTCTTCCACTACGGCATCACCGGCTGGGCGCTGTACGCCCTCATGGGCCTCGCCCTCGGCTACTTCGCCTACCGGCACAATCTGCCCCTGAGTATCCGCAGCGCGCTCTATCCCATCTTCGGCAAGAAGGTCGACGGCCCGCTCGGCCACGGCGTGGACATCGCCGCCCTCCTCGGCACCATCTTCGGCATCGCGACCTCGCTCGGCATCGGGGTCGTGCAGCTGAACTACGGGCTGAGCCTCATGTTCGGCCTGCCCGAGAACGTCTCGGTGCAGATCGGGCTGATCGTCGTCGCCGTCCTCATGGCGACGGTCTCCGTCCTCTCGGGCGTCGAGAAGGGCATCCGCAGGCTCGCGGAGCTGAACGTCCTGCTCGCCCTGGCGCTGATGGTGTTCATCCTGGCCAGCGGGAAGACCAGCTTCCTGCTCGACGGCATCATCCAGAACACCGGCGACGTCCTCAGCCGCTTCCCGGCCATGACGCTGGACACCTTCGCCTACGACCGGCCCGGCGACTGGCTGCAGGGCTGGACGCTCTTCTTCTGGGCGTGGTGGATCGCCTGGGCGCCCTTCGTGGGGCTCTTCCTCGCGCGCATCTCGCGCGGCCGCACCATCCGCCAGTTCGTCCTGGGGACGCTCCTGGTGCCCTTCACGTTCATCCTGCTGTTCATCTCGATCTTCGGGAACAGCGCCCTCGACATCGTGATGAACGGCAACGCCGCCTTCGGGGAGACGGCGATGGCGCAGCCGGAGCGGGCCTTCTACGGCCTGCTCGAGCAGTACCCTGCAGCGCCGCTCATCATCGGCATCGCGACCTTCACGGGCCTGCTCTTCTACGTGACCTCCGCCGATTCGGGGGCGCTCGTCATGGCGAACTTCACCAGCCACCTCAAGGACGCCGAGGCGGACGGGCCCAAGTGGCTGCGCCTGTTCTGGGCCGTCGTGACCGGCCTGCTGACGCTCGCGATGCTGACCGTGGGCGGCGTGACCGCGCTGCAGAACGCGACGATCATCATGGGACTGCCCCTGTCGATCCTGCTGCTGTTCATCATGCTCGGGCTGTACCGGGCCCTCCGCGTGGAGATCTCGCTGGCGGACAGCTACCGGGCGAGCCTGCCGGGCATCATCTCGGGACGGAGCACGGGCGGACCCGCGGCGCGCACCTGGCGGCAGCGGCTCAGCCGCGCCATGAGCTACCCGGGCCCGCGGCAGGCCAACCACTTCGTGGACACGGTCGCGCTGCCGGCCCTGCAGGAGGTCCACGACGAGCTGCGCGCGCAGGGAGCCGACGCCGCCCTGGCCACCGACGTCGTCGAGCCCTGCGGGATCCGCCACGTGGATCTCCAGGTGGAGCTCGGCGACGAGCGCCCGTTCAAGTACCAGATCTACCCCGTCCAGTACGACGTGCCGTCCTACGCACGCGGCGACGCCTCGATGGACGCGAAGTACTACCGCATGGAGGTCTTCTCCCTCGAGGGGAGCCACAGCTACGACCTCGCGGGCTACAGCAGGGATCAGGTCATCACCGATGTCCTGGACCACTACGAGACCCACCTCGAATTCCTCCACCTGAACCGGGCGGTGCCGGGCAACACGGCCTTCACCGAGGATCAGGCGGCCAGGGACAACTGGGAATCCGATTTCGCACACCAGGAGGACACGAAGTGACCGAAGCACCATCCGCGGCAGCGCCCGCAACCCTGTTCATCGACGGCACCTGGGTCCCCGCGTCCGACGGCGGCACCCGCACCATCAGCTGTCCGGCCGACGGCTCGTTCGTCGCCGAGGTGTCCGAGGGCACCCGGGAGGACGCCGAGCGGGCCATCGCGGCCGCGCGGCGCGCATTCGACGGCGGCGAATGGGCCTCCGTGCCCGCCCCGCAGCGCGGAGACTTCCTCCTGAAGGTGGCCGCTGAACTGCGCGCCCGCAAGGACGAGTTCGCGCGGGCCGAGACCCTGGACACCGGGAAGCGCCTCGTGGAGAGCGAAATCGACATGGACGACATCGCCGACTGCTTCGCGTACTTCGGCAAGCTCGCCGGGCAGGACGCCGGCCGCATCGTCGACGCCGGCAACAACAGCGTGGTCAGCAGGATCGTCTACGAGCCCGTGGGCGTCTGCGGCCTCATCTCCCCGTGGAACTACCCGCTGCTGCAGGCGGCCTGGAAGATCGCCCCGGCGCTCGGCGCCGGCTGCTCGATCGTGCTCAAGCCCAGCGAGCTCACGCCGTCGACCGCCATCCTCATGATGGACGTCCTCGACACGCTCGGGCTCCCGAAGGGCGTGGCGAACCTCGTCCTCGGCCCCGGCGCCGTGGTCGGCGCGCCGCTCTCGGAGAGCCCTGACGTCGACATGGTGTCCTTCACCGGGGGCCTGGAGACGGGACGCACCATCGCCGCGGCCGCGGCCGGCACCGTCAAGAAGGTGGCCCTGGAACTCGGCGGCAAGAACCCGAACATCGTCTTCGCGGACGCGGACTTCGACGCCGCCCTCGACAACGCGCTGAACGCGGCGTTCGTGCACTCCGGCCAGGTCTGCTCGGCCGGCGCGCGGCTCCTCGTCGAGGAGCCCATCGCCGAACGCTTCACCGACGAACTCGTGCGCCGCGCCCGGCAGATCCGGCTCGGCGGCCCGTTCGACGAGGCGGCAGAGACCGGCCCCCTGATCTCGGCCGCGCACCGCGACAAGGTCACGGCCTACGTGGAGAAGGGGATCGCGGAGGGAGCGCGCGTGCGCTGCGGCGGCACCTGGGGCGAGGGCGACCTGGCGTCAGGCTTCTACTACACGCCGACCGTGATCGACCAGGTGACGCGCGGGTCATCGGTCCTCGTGGAGGAAGCCTTCGGGCCCGTCGTCACCGTCGAGACGTTCAACGGCGAGGACGAGGCCGTCGAACTGGGCAACGACACCCACTACGGGCTCGCCGGCGCCGTGTGGAGCCAGGACGCCGGGAAGGGCCAGCGTGTCGCGGCCCGCCTGCGCCACGGCACCATCTGGATCAACGACTTCCACCCCTACCTGCCGCAGGCGGAGTGGGGCGGCTTCAAGCACTCCGGCATCGGCCGCGAACTCGGGCCCACCGGCTTCGCGGAATACCAGGAGGCCAAGCACATCTACCACAACATCGACCCGGCGGTCACGGGCTGGTTCGCGGCCCGGACCGAGGAGGAATCCGCATGAGCACCCCCGAAGAGCAGCTGCAGAAGACCGAGTTCGACTACGTCGTCGTCGGCGGCGGATCCGCCGGAGCGGCCGTCGCCGCGCGCCTCAGCGAGGACCCCGACGTCGAGGTGGCCCTCGTCGAGGCAGGACCGGACGACCGCGGCGAGGAGATCATCCTCCGCCTCGACCGCTGGATGGAACTGCTGGAGTCCGGGTACGACTGGGACTACCCGATCGAACCGCAGGAGAACGGCAACTCGTTCATGCGCCACGCGCGCGCCAAGGTCATGGGCGGGTGCTCGAGCCACAACTCGTGCATCGCGTTCTGGGCGCCGCGCGAGGACATCGACGAGTGGGAGGAGCGGTTCGGGGCCACCGGCTGGAACGCGGAGACGGCGTACGCGCTGTTCAAGCGGCTCGAGCGGAACGAGGACGCCGGACCCGAGGCCCCCCACCACGGCGACAGCGGCCCGGTCCACCTGATGAACATCCCCCCGGAGGACCCCTCGGGGCAGGCACTGCTCGACGCCTGCGAGCAGGCGGGCATCCCCCGGACGCGGTTCAACACCGGCGAGACGGTCATCAACGGAGCCGGCCTGTTCCAGATCAACCGGCAGGCCGACGGCACCCGGGCCTCCTCGTCCGTGTCCTACATCCACCCGATCATGGACCGCCCCAACTTCACGCTGCTCACGGATTTCCGGGCACGGGAGCTGCGGATCGACGGGGACGACGTGTGCACCGGCGTCGACGTCGTGGACAGCGTCGTCGGGCGCACGCACGCGCTGACGGCGCGGCACGAGGTCATCGTGTCCACCGGCGCCATCGACACGCCGAAGCTGCTCATGCTCTCCGGGATCGGCCCGGCCGCCCACCTCGAGGAGCACGGCGTGCGCGTGCGCGTCGACTCCCCCGGCGTCGGCGAGCACCTGCAGGACCACCCCGAGGGCGTGATCCAGTGGGAGGCGAAGAAGCCCATGTCGCAGACCTCCACCCAGTGGTGGGAGATCGGGATCTTCACCCCCACCGAGGACGGGCTCGACCGGCCGGATCTCATGTTCCACTACGGGACGGTCCCCTTCGACATGCACACGCTGCGGCAGGGCTACCCGACCACGGAGAACGGCTTCTGCCTCACGCCGAACGTCACGCACGCGCGCTCACGTGGCACGGTCCGGCTCCGCAGCCGGGACTTCCGCGACAAGCCGATGGTGGATCCGCGCTACTTCACCGACCCGCACGACATGCGCGTCATGATCGCCGGCATCCGCAAGGCCCGCGAGATCGTCGCCCAGCCGGCCATGGCCGAATGGGCCGGGCGGGAGCTGTACCCCGGGACCGAGGTGCAGACCGACGAGCAGCTCCAGGACTACATCCGACGGACCCACAACACCGTCTACCACCCGGCCGGGACGGTGCGCATGGGCCCTTCGGACGACCCCATGTCCCCGCTGGATCCCGAGCTGCGTGTGAAGGGGGTCCGGAACCTCCGGGTCGCGGACGCCTCGGTCATGCCCGAGCTCACCACCGTGAACCCGAACATCACCACCATGATGATCGGCGAACGCTGCGCCGACCTCGTGAAGCAGGCGCGCGTCCTCGCGGGCAGCGCCGGGACGGTCGCGACCGCGTAGCCGCCTGGGCCGCCGCGACGCCCCGCCCGGCACGCCGCTGCCGCGGCGTGGGCGGGGCGTCGCGGTGATCTCGGACATAATGGGCCGCATGGGGAAACTGCTGCGTGCCACGTCCGTCCTGACCACGGTCGTCCTCGGGCTGACCCTCGCGGCCTGCACGGACGGCCGGCCGACGGCCCAGGACGCCGCCGGCACGCTGGCCGAGGGACTGTCCCGGCTCGACGTCGGAGGCTCGGCGTTCGTCTCCGCGGAGCCCGCCGAGGTGACCGCGGCCCTCGCCGGCATCACCGAGGGCTTCGCCCCGGAACCGCCGCAGGTCACGGTGGCCGGCGTCGAGGAGACCGGCGAGGACACGGCGACGGCGACGCTGGAGTACGTCTGGGACCTCGACGCGACCGACTCCGACTGGACCTACACGACGACGGCGGACCTCACGCGCGTCGAGGACAGCTGGCAGACGGCCTGGGACCCCGGCCTGTTCGTCCCCGACCTCCTGCCCGACGAGACGCTCAGGCTGACGCGCGTGCCCGGCGACCGCGGCGACATCACGGGCGCGGGCGGCGCCGTCATCGTCACGCAGCGGCCCGTGATCCGGGTGGGCATCGACAAGACCCAGGTACCCGAGGCCCAGCAGGCCGCGTCCGCCCGCGCCCTCGCGACGCTGCTCGACCTCGACCCCGCCGCCTACGCGGAGCAGGTGTCCGCGGCCGGCGCGGAGGCCTTCGTGGTGGCCCTCGTACTGCGCGACGACGCCGACCGCACCGTGACCGACGCGCAGATCGACGCCGTCCCGGGAGCCCTCCGGCAGGCGGACACCCTCGAACTCGCCCCCACCCGTACCTTCGCGCGCGAGCTGCTCGGCGGCGTCGGAGAGGCCACCGCGGAGCTCGTGGAGCAGTCCGACGGCGACCTCCGGGCCGGCGACGTCACCGGCCTGTCCGGCCTGCAGCTCCAGCACGATGCCCGCCTTGCCGGCACCCCCGGCCTGTCGGTGACCGCCGTGCCGGCCGGTGACGCGCAGACCGCCCCGAAGAGCCTCTTCACCACCGCCCCCGTGGACGGCGAGGACCTCGCCCTCACCCTCGACCCCCGGCTGCAGAGCCTCGGCGAGGAGGTGCTCGCGGACGAGCCGTCGGCGTCGTCGATCGTGGCCGTCCGCCCCAGTACCGGCGAGATCCTCGCGGCCGCCAACGGGCCGGGCAGCGAGGGCCTGCAGACGGCGCTCCTCGGCCAGTACCCGCCGGGCTCCACGTTCAAGATCGCCACGAGCCTCGCGCTGCTGCGCACGGGGTTCACGCCACAGACGCCCACCGAGTGCAGCGAGGAGGTCGTGGTGGACGGTCGGGGGTTCAACAACGCCGGCACCTTCCCTGCGGAATCCCTCGGGACCATCCCGCTCCTCGAGACCTTCGCGCAGTCCTGCAACACCGGCTTCATCTCGGCACGGGACGAGGTCGGCCAGGCCGACCTCGCGAGCGCTGCCACCGATCTCGGCATCGGCGTCGAGACGGGTATCGGGACGCCCGCCTTCTTCGGCGCCGTCCCCAACGAGGCGGAGGGCACCGCCCACGCGGCCGCCATGATCGGCCAGGGCGAGGTGCTCGTCTCACCCCTCGCGCTCGCCGTCATGACGGCGTCCGTGGGCGCCGGCGAACGCGTCACCCCGACCCTCCTCGCACCCGGCTCCGCCGGCTCCCCCTCCGGGTCGCCGTCCGGGTCACCGTCCGCCGCGGGCGAGTCCCCGTCCGCCGCACCCTCCGCTGCCGGTCCCTCCGGCACCGCGTCCCCGAGCGCCGCACCCACCGGGACCGCGGCCCCGAGTGCGTTCACCGCGGCGGAATCCGCGACGCTGAAGACGCTCATGGGCGCCGTCGTGTCCCAGGGCGGCGCGCAGCTGCTGCAGGATGTCCCCGGGCCCGCCGTCCTGGCCAAGACCGGCACCGCCGAGTTCGGCAGCGAGACTCCCCCGCGTACCCACGCGTGGGTCGTCGCCCTCCAGGGAGACCTCGCCGTCGCCGTCTTCGTCGAGGAGGGCGAGCTGGGCTCCACCTCCGGCGGGCCACTCATGCAGGCGTTCCTCACCGGAGCCGCCTCCTAGGAACCACGGGCCCGCGGCGCGCGGGCCATCCACGTCGACGGTTTGGGGGTCGGACCAGCACGGTGCACGCAACAGCCTGATTCTGCTCCGGCGCGCACCCGCGCCGCCGGGGCCTTCTCGAAGACCATTGAAAGGGTCGCAAGTGGATCTCACGTTCCCGCTCATCATCGGCGCGGTGGTACTCCTCCTCCTCGTCGTCGTCGCCGTCGTCCTCGCCCGGATGGCGCTGCACATCGCCAGCCCGGACCAGGCGCTCATCATCTCCTCCAAGGACAGCAAGGGCCAGCCGGACCCGGACAGCCAGCGCGTCGTCTTCGGCCGCATCTTCATCAACCCGTTCGCCCAGCGGGCCTACCCGCTGTCCCTGGCCTCCCGGCAGGTGTCCCTGCGCATCGAGGGCATCTCCAAGAACGGCATCAAGCTCCACCTCACGGGTGTCGCGCAGGTCAAGGTGGGCGGGGACGCCGACGCCGTCCGCAAGGCCGCCCAGCGCTTCCTCAACCAGCAGGAGGCCATCGACCACTACACGCAGGAGACGCTGTCCGGTTCGCTGCGCTCCATCGTGGGCACCCTG
Organism: Arthrobacter sp. Ld5; assembly: GCF_051172775.1. Taxonomy (NCBI): domain Bacteria; kingdom Bacillati; phylum Actinomycetota; class Actinomycetes; order Micrococcales; family Micrococcaceae; genus Arthrobacter; species Arthrobacter sp. Ld5. The sequence continues at coordinate 244,452 of NZ_JBPKBO010000022.1, read as the reverse complement.
ACCGTCGAATCGATCATCCGGGACCGCGCCACCTTCGCCAAGAGCGTGAAGGAGGAGGCGGAGCACTCCATGCACAACCAGGGGCTGGAGATCGACACGTTCCAGATCCAGTCCGTGGACGACGACTCCGGGTACCTGAAGAACCTCGGCCGCCCGGAGGCCGCCCTCGCCGAACGCAACGCGAAGATCGCCGAGGCGCGGTCCATGCAGGAGTCGGAGCAGGCACGCGCCCTGTCCGACGAGCAGGTGGCCCTCGCGCAGCAGCAGCTGATCATCCGCCGCGCGGAACTCAAGGAGGAGGCCGACGCCCGCCAGGCGCGGGCGGACGCCTCGGGTCCGCTCGCCCACGCGGAACAGCAGGAGCAGGTCATCATGCGCGAGCAGCAGGTGGCGCAGCGGCGCGCCGAGCTGCGCGAGCGCGAACTCGACACCGAGGTGCGCAAGCCCGCGGACGCCGAGAAGTACCGGCTGATCCAGCAGGCCGACGCGAAGCTCGAGGAGCGCCGTCGCGCCTCCGAGGCGACCGAGATCGAGGCGCGCGTGGATCTCGCCCGCCGCAAGCTCGTCGCCGAGGGCGACCGCGTGGCCGCAGAGGCCGACGCCGCCGCGAACACCGCGCGCGGCACCGCCGAGGCGTCCATCAACGAGGCCAAGGGCCGGGCGGATGCCGCCGTCATCGCGTCCCGCGGTGACGCCGAGGCCGGGTCCGCGGAAGCCCGCGGCAAGGCGGAGGCCGCGGGGATCGCCGCGCAGGCGGAGGCCTACGAGAAGTTCAACCAGGCCGCCATCCTGTCGAAGGTGCTCGAGGTCCTGCCGGCCATGGCCCGGGAGATCGCGGCGCCGATGTCAGCGATCGACACCATGACGGTGGTCTCCAACGACGGCGCGAGCCAGCTCAGCAAGAACGTCTCGAGCGGGGTCCACCAGACCACGCAGATGGTCAAGGACACCACCGGGCTCGACATCATCGCGCTGCTCGGCGACCTGCTGAAGAACGCGGACAAGCCGGGCCGGAACGGGTCGTCGCCGGTCCACGGCTCTCCGACGGACTGACCGACCGGGGACGGGCCCGCTGCCGGATCACCGGCGGCGGGCCCGTCCCGGGCAGGTCAGCGGTACGTCTGCAGCGAGGGCCCCTGGGAGGGGACGATGACCTTGCCGAGCGGTGCCAGCGACACGGGGATCAGCTTCAGGTTCGCGATGCCCAGCGGAATGCCGATGATGCTCAGGAACATCGGGATGGCCGTGAGCACGTGGCCGATGGCGATCCAGATACCCGCGACGAGCACCCAGATCACGTTCCCGATCGTGGACCATGCCCCCATGCGGACGTCACGGTTCACGACGGTCTGGCCGAACGGCCACAGCGCGTACACGCCGATCCGGAACGACGCGATGCCGAAGGGGATGGTCACGATCAGCAGGCAGCAGATCACGCCCGCCGCGAAGTAGCCGAGCGCGAGCCAGATGCCGCCGAACAGGAGCCAGATGATGTTCAGGAGTGCGTTCATCCGGCCATTGTTCCGTACCCCGTGCACTCCCGCACCACCCGGGACGCGTGAGGCCCCCTCCCCGGACGGGGAGGGGGCCTCATCGACGCGGTGAGTGCTAGCGCGGCCGGCGGTCGTTCGACGCCGGGGCGCTCGCCCTGCGGGAACCGCCGGAGCGGCGGGCACCCTCGGACCGTGCGCCCTCCGCGCGGGGGGACGACGGCGCGTGGCTGCGCTGGCCCCCGGCGGCGGGAGCCCCGGGAGCGGGGCGGCGGACGGCGTCGCCCACGCGCTGTCCCGACGCCGGACGGCGGCTGCGCGACGTCGTCTCCGACGCGGTGCGCGGCTCCTCGGTGCGACGGCGGGACCCGCCCGACGCGCCACCGGAGTCGCTGCCGAAGCGGGGTGCCTGCGGCTGGTCCTTGCGGCGCTCGGCGCGGTTGCCCTGCGCGGACTGGGGATCGGCGGAGACGCGTCCACGACCACCGCGGCCACCCCGGCCGCCCGCGGTCGGTGCTGCTGCACCGCGGCGGGCCCGCTTGCGCTCCGCGTTCGCGCCGGTGGACGTGCCCTGCCCACGGGCGGCCTCACGGGAGGCGAGGAGCGCCGCACGGGTGCGGGGATCGATCTTCTCCGCGACGTCGCCGGTCAGCGACAGGACCAGGGGCGAGCTCGCCTTCACGTTCTCGAACGCGACGTCGACCCCTGCAGCCTTCATGAGCTTCTGCACCTCGGACTTCTGCTCGGGCAGCGTGATCGTGACCACGGTGCCCGACGAGCCGGCGCGGGCCGTCCTGCCCGAACGGTGCAGGTACGCCTTGTGCTCCGTGGGCGGGTCCACGTGGACCACGAGTTCGACGTCGTCGACGTGGACGCCGCGCGCGGCGACGTCGGTGGCGACGAGCACGCGGACGTCACCCGAGGAGAACTCCGCGAGGTTGCGGTCGCGGGCGTTCTGCGACAGGTTGCCGTGCAGGTCGACGGCGGGGATCCCGGCGTCGGTGAGGGTCTTGGCGAGCTTCCGCGCGTGGTGCTTGGTGCGCATGAAGAGCAGGCGGCGGCCCGAGCCGGAGGCGAGCTGGACGATCAGCTGCTTCTTCTGCGTCTGGTCGCCGATCAGCAGCACGTGGTGGTCCATCGTGGTGACCGCGGCCTGCGGGTCGTCGACGGAGTGGGTGACCGGGTTGGTCATGTACCGGTTGACCACCTTGTCCACGCCGTTGTCCAGGGTCGCAGAGAACAGCAGGCGCTGGCCGTCGGCCGGGGTGGTGTCGAGCAGTTTCTTCACGACGGGGAGGAAGCCGAGGTCCGCCATGTGGTCGGCCTCGTCGAGGATGGTGATCTCCACGGACTCGAGCGTGATCAGCTTCTGGCGCATCAGGTCCTCGAGACGCCCCGGGCAGGCGATGACGATGTCGACGCCGGCGCGCAGGGCCTTCTCCTGGCGCTGCTGGGAGACTCCGCCGTAGATGACGGTGGTGTTCAGGCCCAGTTCCTTGGCCAGGGGCTCGACCGTGGCGTTGATCTGGGTGGCGAGCTCACGCGTGGGGGCGAGGACCAGGGCCAGGGGGCGTCCGGGCTTGCGGCGGTAGGCCGCCTCCTGCTCGGCGAGGCGCGCGACCATGGGGAGGGCGAAGGCGAGGGTCTTGCCCGAGCCGGTGCGGCCGCGTCCGAGGACATCGCGCCCGGCCAGGGAGTCGGGAAGCGACTTGACCTGGATGGGGAAGGGTTCGGCGATTCCCTGCGCGGCGAGGTTCTCGACCAGCGCTTTGGGCACACCGAGGGCAGCAAAAGTAGTCATGTGAAGTACACGAGCTTTCTTCTCATCTTCCCCGGCACCGGTTGGCGCGGGGGTTCGCCGAAGAAGAGTCAGACAGTGTCCACCGAGCTCGCGATCCTGCGAGCTGGATGCGGGACAAAAGAATGCGTTCTATCGACGCAGGCTGCGCACTGTACTGGATAGCACGGTACCGGGTGACGCTGTACTGAATGACGCCAGTACTGGCTGACATCATCAGCCGTGCGCAGGCAAGTTCCTCGACTTTACCAGTCGGGACGCCGGAAGACCGCATCGCGGCTGCGGCGGCATCGCTGCCGACCTTCGCTGAGCATCGGCTTCGCGGTGCGGACGCTGCCGCAGGTACGAGTGCGCGTCAGGGCCGCTGTGACGGGGTGGGCAGTGCACGCCAGATGGTGGAGAAGGTAAGCGTCACAGCGTCGACGGCAAGGAGTGCGCTGTCGACAGACCGAAGCCGGGCTCGTGCCGGTTCCGGTAGCCACACGTCGGTCTTCTTGTGGAGCGGGAGCATGCGCAGCTCGAGACCTGTGCCGACGGCACCGTCGATCACATCAAGATCAATATGCCACGCTGTGCCATCCCAGAACCTATCGGCGACGGGGGCTCCGTCGACGAGGAGCTCCGCAACGTCCCCGGCCCAGTCGATACGAAGCGTGCGTCGCAGGCCCTCGGCGGGCGTGCCCACATCACCGAGGGACCAGATTCCTGCCCGCTCGACGAACTGCTCCTCGCGGGGGGCCGCCGGCCGCACGGCCGAGCCACCGTATCGCCGCAGTGGCTCCGAGGCCTCCTGTCGCCAGGAGCCGGCTACCAGGGACAGGCCGGCGCGACGGGCCGCCTCGGAGTGTTGCGGCTCCAGCGGAACCGGAACCCACTTGCCCTGCCACGCCGTCAGGGACGGCCGCGCCGAGGACCGCACTGAAAGTGCACCGCCCTCAGTCCAGAGGGGCTCGTCGCACAGCACGAGTTGGCGGGCACCATCCTCGAGTAGCCAGACACGATCAGCGTCCTGGCTACCGATCACGAGCACCGTGGCCGAACCACGAGCGCTGCTCAGTTCAACGAGCCCACCAGTGGCACTGTCAATTCGAGCTCGTCCGCCATCGGCCCTGAGGCCGTCCACAAGAACCGCTACGTCATCGGGTAGACCGAATGACACGTCGATGTCCTTTTCTGCCACGAGGACAAGCGTCGCCCCGATCACGGTGAGGATGGATGCTGTTGCCCAGTCGATGCGGATTCCGCCGACCTCAATCCCTAACGGCCAGTGTCCGATAGTCCCCGCCGGGATGGTCAGATCTGTCCCGACGCGGACAGTGCGTGTGGGTAGCACGACGTCGAACGCGACACCATCGCACGACGGCAGGGGAACATTCGGCTGGTGCCAGTTGATGAACAGGACCCCGAAGGATCCATCGGAGCGGACGGTCCACCGCAAAGTCGAGCAATCGAAGGGTATCTGCGGAACAGCATCAGGAAAACTCGTCGACATGGTTGCGATCTGCGCTCCGAAGCTGTGCAGGAAAGCGTGCTGGCGCCGGAGCGCAGCATGACTCGGCCCGAGCTGCCCTGCCGCACCCACCGCTGCGTGGAAGTCATAGTCGAACACGGGGAGGTCGTTGGGATAACCAGAATCCTGTGATTCCTGAAAGCCCGTTTCACCACGGGGATTCATACCTCCAGCGAACATGTAGTAGCCCTGCCAGGCCGAGCCGCTGGCCAGCTTCGCGTGCGCGACCGCCGCGATGTCATCCCCCGATGGAACGATGCGCCGGTGGTAGGTGGTTGCCATTCCCCCACCCAGCTCGCAGCAGGCAGGGGGGAACGTTTCGTCACGATCGCGGAGTTCGACGGACGCGGCGTCGACGCCCCTCACGTCTGCCCCTACGCCCGGGTCGTCCCAAATCGTCGACATGAAGTAGTGCTGACGAAACGTGACGTCCCATGGGGCATCGGCGTCGACCCAGAATCCGTCCCCGTACCCGGAGTACAGGGGGAACACCTGACCCGCGGGAAGTTCTGCCCCGCCCCAAGCTGTCGCCGTGTAGAACGGAGCGTGCAACCCAGCAGAACGGGCGAGTTCACGCAGCGTGGCCAGATGGTCGGGTTGGTCGTACAGCTCGTTCTCCAACTGAATGGCAAGCAGGGGACCACCGCCGCCGCAGAGCCCGCCAAGCTGTTCACCGAGTGCCTCGAACCACGGCTCGACGAGATCGAGGTAGCCGGGATCATCTGTGCGGTGCTTCACAGGAGCGTGTTGCACCCAGTCGGGAAACCCTCCATTGCGCACTTCGCCATGCGCCCATGGACCGATGCGGAGGACGACTCGGAGACCGAGCTCGGCACAGAGCTCGACGAACGCCGCCACATCCAGGTTTCCGTCAAAGCTGACGGAGTCCCGCTCTGGTTGGTGGTGGATCCAGATGATGTAGCACGAAATGACATCGATACCCCCGGATCGCATGAGCAGAAGCCTCTCCCGCCATCGTTCGCGGGGCACACGTGAGTAGTGGATTTCTCCTGAGACAGGAATCCAGGGTTCACCGTCCAGCGAGATGTGGCGCGACGAGATCGAGATTCTGCTGGCCGGCGGGACATCCGCTTGCAGTGCCGGCTCCACCGCCCGCGCCGGCCACGGCTGATGTGTGGCCCGCAGCACGTGCGTGTTCATCGAGGTTGATGATCGCGTCATGGTGCTTTGTTCCTCAGGTGTGTTGCCGAAAGCTCGATGCCCTTGGCTGAGCTCCCGTGTATGTGTTCTGGGATTCGCGTCACGCCCGCTCGGCGCACCCGCCTTCCCTAGAGTTGATCCTCGAGGTGGAAGACCTCGTCCAGACGGACGAAGCCCTCGTCGGGGCGGCCGTCGAGCGCCAGGAAGAACGGGCCCATCTCGGCCTGCCATCGGGCGTTCACCTCGGTCGCGGCCATGGCGGCCTGCGACGCAGCGAAGTCCTCGCATTCCACGTACCCGATGAGCATGCCGTCGGGGCGCAGGAACAGCGAATAGTTGTTCCATCCGGTATCCGTGAGAGCCCTCGCCATGTCGGGCCAGATGGCCGCGTGCCGGGCCCGGTACTCGGGGATGCGCTCCGGGCGGACCTGCAGCTGGAAGCACACGCGCTCCATTGGTATCTCCTTGGCTGGTGGGGTGATGGGTCAGAGGGCCACGCGGCGATACTCGAACCCGAGGAGGGACGCCGCTGCCTTGACGTCGACCGCGCGGTGCCCGACATAGAGCCCAGTAGCAAGAATGAATCGTTTCAGAAGCACGATTCATATCGAATACTAGGCCCGGGCCACATCACCGTCAACAGCCTCGGCCCGGGCCGTCAGCCGCGGCTGCGGACTGCCCCTCGCCCGGCCAGCAGTCAGCTGAGGGAAGGGGCTCTTGCCCCGGTACTCCCGCGCTCCACCAGCTCCGGGTCGAAGATGACCTGCCGCCGCCGCGAGGGAGGCCCCTCGATCTCCTCGAGGAGGAGCTCCACCGCTGTCCGCCCGATGAGTTCCGTCGGCTTGCGCACGCTCGTGAGGGGCACCACCGTGGAGGCGGCGAAATCGATGTCGTCGTACCCGATCAGTGCCAGATCCTCGGGAATCCGCAGGCCCCGGATCAGCAGGACCGCCTGCATGACGCCGATGGCGAGGAGGTCGTTGGCGCAGAAAATGCCATCCGGCAGCTCCTCGTGCCGGCGCTGGGCGATCACCTCCCCGACATCCCGACCGGCCAGGACAGTCATGGCATCGGCGTCGAGGACCTCGAGCTCTGCGCCGTCGTACTCCTCGACCGCCTGGCGCGCGCCCGTCAGGCGGTCCGCCACCTGGCGGTAGTCGGCCGTTGTGCCCACGAACGCGATGCGCCGTCGGCCCGCTTCGAGCAGGTGGCGCACGGCGATGTAGCCGCCGGCGACGTCGTCCACCGACACCGAGCTGCAGCGCCGCTGCGGATCCACGCGATCCACGAGCACCACGGGCGTGCCGCGCCGGCTCAGCCCCTCGATGCGTGGGCCCACGTCCCCGACGGGTGAGATGAGCATGCCCTGCATGCGCTGCTGCTCGAAGACGTCGATGTACCGGGCCTCCCGACCGGCATCCTGCCCGCTGTCCCCCAGCACCACCGTGCTGCCGTGCTCGGCGGCGCAGTCCTCGGCGGCCCGGGCCAGCGAGGAGAAGAACGGGTTGCCGACGTCGAGCACGATCAGGCCGATGGTGCGGCTCTGGCCGGCCCTCAGCTGCCGGGCGGCATCGTTGCGGACGAAACCGAGGGCGTCGATCGCCTCCTGGACGCGTTCCCTCGTCGCTGCAGAGACCCGCGCGGGGTGGTTCAGCACGTTGGACACCGTCCCGATGGCCACCCCTGCGCGGTCGGCGACATCCTTGATGCTGATCGGTCGGCTGTCCATGAGTACCAGGCCACCTCGAAGCTCGGGTCCGGCGGCGGCGCCGTCAGGACTGTTGACACTCGGTCTCCAGCAAGGATAGCTTTGAAACGTGCCAATGAAACGATTCAAAAGCACGGCAATTCCTCTTCCCCCTCGGACCCGCCTCCGGGCGCAGGGGGAACCCCGAGAACCGCCGCACAGGTGTGATGGAGCACCCGGCGGCCACCGCACTGGAGAGAGCACATGACTGTCATCGACGATATCTCGGCGGAGCTGGGCCAGCTCGCCATCGAAGTGCCCTCCTGGGCCTACGGCAATTCCGGCACCCGCTTCAAGGTGTTCGCCACGCCGGGCACCCCGCGCACCGTCGAGGAGAAGATCGCGGACGCCGGCATGGTCAACCGGCTGACCGGTCTTGCCCCGAGCGTCGCCCTGCACATCCCCTGGGACAGGGTGGACGACTACGGGGTCCTCGCCTCCTACGCGGCGGACCACGGTATGCGGCTCGGCACCATCAACAGCAACACCTTCCAGGACGACGGCTACAAGTTCGGCAGCCTGACGCACAGCGACGCCGCGGTGCGGAACAAGGCCATCGACCACATGTACGAGTGCATCGAGGTCATGAATGTCACCGGCTCGCGGGACCTGAAGATCTGGCTCGCGGACGGCTCCAACTACCCGGGCCAGGCCGATATGCGCTCCCGCCAGGACTGGCTGCAGGACTCCCTCCGCAAGGTGTACGACCGTCTCGGCGAGGACCAGAGGCTGGTCCTGGAGTACAAGTTCTTCGAGCCGGCGTTCTATCACACGGACGTCCCGGACTGGGGCACCTCCTACGCGCACTGCCTGCAGCTGGGCGAGAAGGCCCTGGTCTGCCTCGACACCGGACACCACGCGCCGGGCACCAACATCGAGTTCATCGTGGCGCAGCTCATCCGCCTCGGGAAGCTCGGCTCCTTCGACTTCAATTCGCGCTTCTACGCGGACGATGACCTGATCGTCGGTGCCGCCGATCCGTTCCAGCTCTTCAGGATCATGGCCGAGGTGGTCCGCGGCGGCGGCCTGGACCCGGCGAACGGGATCGCCCTGATGCTCGACCAGTGCCACAACCTCGAGGAGAAGATCCCCGGGCAGATCCGCTCCGTGCTGAACGTCCAGGAGATGACCGCGCGTGTCCTGCTCATCGACCGTGCCGCACTGACCGCGGCGCAGGAGTCGGGCGACGTGCTCGGCGCCAACGCCCTTCTGATGGACGCGTTCTACACCGATGTTCGTCCCGGCCTCGCCGCCTGGCGTGAGTCGAAGGGCCTTCCCGCGGATCCGATGGAGGCCTACCGCGAGAGCGGTTACCAGGAACAGATCAACAGCGAACGACAGGGCGGCCAGCAGGCCGGATGGGGAGCATGAGCGTGACGACGACGACAGGGTCCGCGACCACCACCCCAACGAACGGCGTAGCCGCTATTTCCACCCATCCGACGGTCGACGAGCTCATCGCACGCTCCAATCGGCTCGGTGCCGACAAGCGCACCACGAACTACGCCGGCGGCAACACCTCCGCCAAGGGTATGGGCGTGGACCCGGCCACCGGTGAGGACGTCGAACTGCTCTGGGTCAAGGGCTCCGGTGGTGACCTCGGGACGCTCAAGGAGTCCGGGCTCGCCGTTCTGCGCCTGGACCGCCTACGGGCACTGCGGGGCGTCTACCCGGGGGTGGAGCGTGAGGACGAGATGGTCGCGGCCTTCGACTACACCCTGCACGGCAAGGGCGGTGCCGCGCCGTCCATCGACACCGCCATGCACGGCCTCGTGGACGCCGCGCACGTGGACCATCTGCACCCCGACGCCGGCATCGCGATCGCCACGGCGGCCGACGGCGAGGCACTCACCGAGGCGATTTTCGGATCCAGGGTCCTCTGGGTGCCCTGGCGCCGTCCCGGTTTCCAGCTCGGACTCGACATTGCCGCTCTGAAGGAGGCCAACCCCGAGGCCATCGGCACGATCCTCGGCGGGCACGGCATCACCGCCTGGGGCGACACGTCGGCGGAGGCCGAGGCGAACTCGCTGGAGATCATCGAGACTGCTGAGCGCTACATCGCCGAGCACGGCACGGCCGAGCCCTTCGGCCCCGCCCTCGATGGCTACGCCGCACTGCCCGAGAAGGAGCGCCGCGCGAAGGCAGCGGCTCTCGCCCCAACCATCCGCGGCCTCGCCTCCGCGGACAGGGCGCAGGTGGGCCACTTCACCGACGACCCCCGCGTCCTGGACTTCCTCGCCTCCGCCGAGCACCCGCGCCTCGGCGCCCTCGGCACCAGCTGCCCGGACCACTTCCTGCGCACCAAGGTCAAACCGCTCGTCCTCGACCTCCCGGCCGGCGCCGACGTCGAGAGCTGCCTCGAGCGCCTGCGCGAACTGCACACCGCGTACCGTGCGGACTACGCCGCGTACTACGCCCGGCACGCGACGCCGGACTCCCCCGCCATGCGGGGAGCCGACCCGGCGATCGTACTGGTGCCCGGCGTCGGCATGTTCTCCTTCGGCGCGAACAAGCAGACCGCCCGCGTGGCCGGGGAGTTCTACCTCAATGCCATCAACGTGATGCGCGGCGCAGAAGCGATTTCCAGCTACTCCCCCATCGAGGAGGGCGAGAAGTTCCGCATCGAGTACTGGTCCCTCGAGGAGGCCAAGCTCGCCCGGATGCCGAAGCCGAAGTCGCATGCGGGGCGCATCGCGCTCGTGACGGGAGCGGCGTCGGGCATCGGCAAGGCCATCGCCACCCGCCTGGCCGGCGAAGGCGCGTGCGTGGTCATCGCGGACCTGAACATCGACAGCGCGACCGCCGTGGCCGAGGAACTCGGCGGTCCCGACGTCGCCGTCGGCGTGCAGGCGGACGTCACGGATCCGGCCCAGGTGCAGGACGCCGTGAAGGCGGCGGTGCTGGCCTTCGGTGGACTCGACCTCGTGGTGAACAACGCCGGCCTGTCCATCTCGAAGCCGCTGCTCGAGACCACGGAGAAGGACTGGGACCTCCAGCACAACGTCATGGCGAAGGGCTCCTTCCTCATGTCGCAGGCCGCCGCGAAGGTCCTGATCGAGCAGGACATGGGCGGGGACATCATCTATATCTCGTCCAAGAACTCGGTGTTCGCCGGCCCGAACAACATCGCCTACAGCGCCACCAAGGCCGATCAGGCCCATCAGGTACGCCTCCTCGCCGCCGAACTCGGCGGCTACGGCGTCCGCGTCAACGGCATCAACCCCGACGGCGTGGTCCGCGGCTCCGGCATCTTCGCCGGCGGCTGGGGCGCCAAGCGGGCCGCCGTCTACGGCGTGGAGGAGGACAAGCTCGGCGAGTACTACGCCCAGCGCACCCTCCTCAAGCGCGAGGTGCTGCCCGAGAACGTCGCCAACGCCGTCGCCGTCCTGACCAGCGCCGAACTCTCGCACACCACGGGGCTGCACATCCCCGTCGACGCCGGCGTCGCCGCCGCGTTCCTGCGCTGACATGGATGCCGGTTCGACAGCGGTCTTCGTGGCCGTCGACATCGGGGCGTCCTCGGGGCGGGTGATCCTTGGCAGGATCACCCGCCCCGAGTCCGGCGGAACAGCAGCGACGCCCCGGATCCAGATGGAGGTCGTGCACCGGTTCCCCAACGGCGTCGTCACCCTCGACGGGCATCTGCGGTGGGACTTCGATGCGCTCCTGGAGGAGGTTCTGGTCGGGCTCACCGAGGCGGCGAGAGTCTCGAACGCCCAGGGCGAGCGGGTCATCAGTATCGGGATCGACACCTGGGCCGTCGACTACGGCCTGGTGGACCCGGCGGGTGACCTGACGGCTCAACCGGTCAGCTACCGGGACGACCGCACTCGAGCGACCATCGACCAGGTACACCGACGGATCGATCAGGCACGCCTCTACAGCACGACGGGCCTGCAGTTCCTGCCCTTCAACACGGTCTACCAGCTCGCGGCAGAGAAAACGCTGGACGGGGTCCAGGCCCTGCTGATGCCCGACCTGCTCGCCTACCGGCTCACCGGTGAGCGCCGCACCGAATCCACGAACGCCTCCACCACGGGATTGTTCGATGCAGTGGCCGGCGAGTGGGCCACCGAGATCCACGAGGCCCTGGGGCTCCCCAGGGACCTGTTCCCGCCCCTGGTGGAGGCAGGTCGATCCATCGGTGCCCTGCTCCCCGGGGTAGCCGAGCGCACCAAGCTGCCGGCATCGACGCAGGTCGTCGCCGTCGGATCCCACGACACCGCATCAGCCGTCGCCGCGGTACCCGCCCAGTCGCCGCAGTTCGCCTACATCTCCTCGGGAACATGGTCGCTGGTCGGGCTGGAACTACGGCACCCGGTCCTGACGGAGGCGAGCCGGGCCGCGAATTTCACGAACGAGCGCGGCGTCGACGGAACCATCCGCTACCTGCGCAACGTGGGCGGCCTCTGGCTCCTGAGCGAATGCCAACGCACCTGGACGGAGCAAGGCATGGACGAGCCGCTCACCTCCCTCCTCACTGCCGCAGCCGCCCTGCCGGCGGGCGGACCGCAGGTCGACGTCGACGACCCTGCCTTCATCGCTCCCGGTGGCATGCCGCAACGTATCCAAGAGGCTGCCGTCGGTGCCGAACACAGTGCCCCGGGTCGGCCCGCAGCAATCGTTCGGTGCATCCTCGACAGCCTGGCGCTCGGCTACGCACGAACCATCGCCGACGCTGAGCGTCTCACCGACGCACGAGTGGACGTAGTGCATATCGTCGGAGGCGGATCCCAGAACCAACTCCTCTGTCAGCTGACAGCCGACGCCACCGGCAAGCCGGTCATCGCAGGGCCGGTCGAAGCGACGGCGCTCGGCAACCTCCTCATCCAGGCCCGGGCCGGCGGTCAGATCGACGGCGACCTCAGCAGCCTGAGAGACCTCGTGGCAGCAGGAAGGGAACCGGCTTACTACGAGCCACGCCGCACGGCACCGCCCAGCACTGCAGACCTCACATCCGTCCCCCTTGGAAGGACCATCGCGTGATCAAGCGCCAACTTCCCGTTCCGGCCGAACTGCTCGAACTCATGCAGTTCAAGAAGATCGAACTCAACGGCAAGAAGCGCCGGCTGGACTCCGCGCTGACCATCGCGGACCTCCGCACGATCGCGAGGCGCCGCACCCCGAAAGCCGCGTTCGACTACACCGACGGCGGTGCCGAGGGCGAGCTGTCCCTGAACCGTGCCCGGCAGGCGTTCGAGGACATCGAGTTCCACCCCTCGATCCTCCGTCCCGCCGAACACGTCGACACCTCGGTGGAGATCCTCGGCGGACCCAGCGCCCTCCCGTTCGGAATCGCACCGACCGGATTCACCCGCCTCATGCAGACCGAGGGCGAGACCGCCGGCGCCGGCGCAGCAGCCGCCGCCGGCATCCCCTTCACCCTCTCCACCCTCGGCACGACCTCGATCGAAGGCGTCAAAGCAGCGAACCCCACCGGACGCAACTGGTTCCAGCTCTACGTCATGCGCCAGCGGGAGATCTCCTACGACCTCGTCAAACGCGCCGGCGAGGCCGGCTTCGACACCCTCATGTTCACCGTCGACACCCCCGTGGCGGGAGCCCGCCTGCGCGACAAGCGCAACGGCTTCTCCATCCCGCCCCAGTTGTCGATCGGCACCATCCTCAACGCCGTGCCCCGCCCCTGGTGGTGGGTCGACTTCCTCACGACCCCGAGACTGGAATTCGCGTCCCTGACCGACACCGGCGGCACCGTCGGGGACCTGCTGAACGCTGCCATGGACCCGACCATCAGCTACGACGACCTCGCCATCATCCGTGACCTGTGGCCCGGGAAGATCCTCATCAAGGGCGTCCAGAACGTCGAGGACTCGGTGCGCCTCGTGGAGATGGGCGTCGACGGGATCATCCTGTCCAACCACGGCGGCCGCCAACTCGACCGCGCTCCCATCCCGTTCCATCTTCTCCCGCGGGTCGTCCGCGAGGTCGGATCCGACGCCACCATCATGGTCGACACCGGCATCATGAACGGCGCCGACATCGTCGCCTCCATGGCACTCGGCGCGAAATTCACCCTCATCGGCCGCGCCTACCTCTACGGGCTCATGGCCGGAGGCCGCCAAGGCGTGGACAGGACCATCACGATCCTCCGCGACGAGATCGAGCGCACCATGCGCCTCCTCGGCGTCTCCCACCTCGGCGAACTCGAGCCGAAGCACGTCACCCAGCTCACCCGCCTCATGCCCATTGCCGCAGCACGGAGTGAAATTCAGAGCGCGGTCCCCGGGTAGGCGGACCAGCCACCCCCACCCGGTGCCGAGCCCCGCGGGACAGGCCGCTGGCGGTAGCCTTGGGAGTGATGGATCCTCATGTACAGACCCCCGACCAGCCGCACCGCACCCAGCCCGTGTCCTTCGTCCGGCGGGGCTCCCGCCTCCAGGGCAGACGACGCGAGGCCTGGGACGAACTGGCCGAGGCCTTCCTCCTGGAGGTCCCGCGCATCGAGAACGCCGATACGTCCGTGGCACCCGGCTTCGTCCTCGACGTCGAGGCCGCCTTCGGGCGGTCCGCGCCGCTCGTCGTCGAGGTGGGGTCCGGCCTCGGTGAGGCCATCACGCATGCGGCCGAGCTCGATCCCGACCGCGACTACCTGGCCCTGGAGGTCTACCGTCCCGGGCTCGCCCAGACCATGCTGCGCATCAGCCAGAAGGACCTGACGAACGTCCGCACCGCGCAGGTCAACGCCGCGGAGGCGTTCGCCGGGATGATCCCGGCCGCCTCGGTGTCCGAACTCTGGACCTTCTTCCCCGACCCCTGGCACAAGGCCCGCCACCACAAGCGCCGGCTCGTGAAGGAGGAGTACGTCGAGCTCGCCGCCCGCGTCGTCGCACCCGGCGGGCTGGTCCGCATGGCGACCGACTGGTCGAGCTACGCCGTGCAGATGCGGGCGGTCCTCGATGCCAGCGAGGCATTCGAGAACCTGCACGCCGGCGAGCGGCGCGGCGCGGACAGCCCGCTCACCCAGGTCTGGGAGAGCGGCGTAGAATCGGTGGTCGGCGGCGCCCCCGTGCGGGAAGGCCGCGACCCGGTGAGCACCGGGAACACCGGCGTCAACGAGGGGACGGACACCCTCGGCGGCTGGGCTCCCCGCTTCGACGGCCGCCCCCTCACCAGCTTCGAGAACAAGGCCATCCAGGCCGGACGCACGGTGTTCGACCTCACCTACCGCCGCCGCTGAGCGGCCGCCAGCACCGGGGGATGCAGGAATCATGGGTATTTTCAGTCGCCGCAGGACGTCCGCCCGGAGGGCCGGGACGGATCCGATCGAGGCCTTCTGGCGGTGGTGGGCCGACGACGGCGAGGACCTGCTGACCGACGCCACGCGGGCCGGGGACTTCGACGCCTACGTGGAGGTCATGACCCGGCGCGTCCGGGCGATGGCGCGCGGACTCGAGTGGGAGACCCGGACGGGCACCGGATCCGAGCACACGCTCTGCGTCTCCAGCGGCGGCGACGCGTCGCTGCGCCCGGTGGCGGAACGCTGGTACCGGGCGTCCCCGCCGCCGGGCCCGCGCTGGGACTTCGTGCCGGCGCGCAGCGCCAAGCCGGACATGCTGGAGTCGACCATCACCTACCGCGGCCGGACCTTCGACCTCCGCCGGACCCGCGTGCATGCCGCGGTGACCCGTGCGGGCGACGGCTTCATCGTCTCGGTGTACAACCCCGGCTTCACCGGGCAGTGGGACGACGAGTACGGGCTGTGCGTCCTGCTCCTCGAGTGGCTGCTCGGCGAGGACGACGTGGAACGCTGGGTGCGCCGCATCGACTGCATCGTCCACGACGTCGTGGACAGCATCCCCGCCGCGGAGCTGCCGGCCCGGGTGGCGGACCTCGCCCGCACCCTGCCCGCGCCGAGCTGGCTGCTCATGCAGGGCACGCTCGGGGCGGGTGATCCGATCCTCGTGCGGGTCCGGCGCCCGCTGCGCTGGATCGACCACCCGCGCTTCGACCTCCACACGGCGCTGCGGGTGCCGTTCGACGCCGACGAGCAGGGCCTTCCCCGCCCCGCGGCGTTCGATGCCCTGAACGACCTCGAGGATTCCCTCGTGACGGCCCTCGGGATCCGGGGGATGCTGGTGGCCGCCGAGACGTCCCGGGGCGTGCGGACCTTCCACTTCTACTCCGACGCGGAGGACCAGAACGGGCGGGACGTGCTCGACGCCGCGGCCCGCGAGCAGCGCACCGTCACCGCGAAGCACACCCTCGATCCCGGCTGGAAGAGGGTCCGGGACTTCGCCTGACGGCCCTGGCCCGGAGCGCACAGGCACGGCGGGGCAGGCGGTCGGCGGGAGCGCTCAGCGGGCCGGCGGTGGGGTCAGAACGACGACGACGGCAGGTCCCGTTCGCCGTCACGGATCGCGCCGACGATGCGTCCTGCGACGTCCACCGGGTCCTTCCCCTGCGGCAGCCTCGGTGCGTCGCCGGCGATCGGGCGGGTGGCGAGGCCGGTCTCGGTGTGGGGCGGACGGGCGTCCAGCACGCGGACCCCCTGCCGGCGCAGCTCCAGCGTCAGCGCCTTCCCGTAGGCGCTGAGCCCCGCCTTGGTGGCCGAGTACGCGGCCATGCCCGCCGTCGGGCTCTCCGCAACGACGGCGCTGATCTGCGCCACGAAGGAATCCTTGCCCAGCCTCGGCCCGACGTCGCGCATGAGCCGCATCCAGCCGAGCAGGTTCACGAGCACGAGTTCGTCGAGGGTGTCGTCGTCGACCTCCAGGGCCGGCCCGAACGCGACGACGCCGGCGGCGAACACGACGCCGTCGAGTTCCCGACCGTAGACCTCCGCGGCGATGTCCGCGGGCCCCGACGGCCTGGCGAGGTCCGCGGCGACGGTCCCGACGACGGCCTCACCCAACTCGTCGGCGAGGTCCGCCAGCTTCTTCTCCGAGCGGCCGGACAGCGTCACCCTGGCCCCCTGGGCGACGAGCTGCCGGGCCAGTTCCGTCCCGAGGACTCCGGTGGCACCGACGACGAGGACGTGGGAACCACTCAGCTCAGTCATGGCCAGAGTCTAGCAACGCCCGCTACGCTTCCCCGGGGGCGGGACCCGGGGACCTGGCGGTGCTGCGCGGGATCAGTGGGCTGCGGGCGGGTAGCGCCGCGCGTTCCTCCGTTTGAGCGCCTCGAGCTCCTGCTGTGTCGCGGCTTCGGCCTCGAGTTCCTCGAAGGCCTGCTGCAGGCGCGGGGACGACGGATCGGTCCAGGAGAGCTCCTCGCGCGCCTGCGCCTGGGCCTCGAACCGCCGCACCTCGAGTTCGGCGTTCCGGCGTGCGGCGTCGATCGCCGCCGCGTCCCGCGAGGAGGAGGCGAGGGCGTCGTGCACGCCGATGGCGGCCTGCGCGGCAGCACGCCGGGCCAGCATGGCATCGTACTCCATGGCGTTCTGCTGCACGCGCTGCTCGAGCCGCCGGACGTCCTGCTGGAGCGTGCGGGACTGCTCCTCCGCCTCCCGGAGCTGCCGGGTGAGCGTCTCCAGCCGTCGGCGGGCGGTCATCGACTCCCGGATCGCGGCCCGCGCGGCGTCGTCGTCCCCCCGCTGGACTGCGGCCGCGGCCGCTGCTTCCACCCGGTTGAGGTAGGCGGCGGCGTCATTGGCGGCCAGGCCCACCCGGTGATGGTGCGCGGCGACGTCCGCGGCGCCGCGACGCGCCTGGTCCAGCAGCGAGTGCTGCGTCGCCTGGGCGTTCTGCGCCTGGACCCTGGGGTCCTGCTTCGCTTCGACGGCCGCATTCCGGTTGGCCCGCACGATGCGCGTGATGCGGCGTTTGATCGACATTGCTCGGACCCCCGGCTGGTTGGTGTGTGGTTATCTTCTCGAACCTCTCATCACGACTGCCCGCTCCCGTAGCTGTCCCGCCAGGCGCCCATGGCCGAGATCTCGGTGCGCAGACGGGTGGTGGCGCGCTCGAGCTGCAGCGTGTCGATGGACCGGGAGGTCTGCAGGAGGCTCCGGCGCAGGTCGGCGGACAGTTCGTCGAGGGCCTGCGCCTGGGCGGACAGGTCCCTGGTCCACTCCTGCTTGAGCGCCCGGTTGGGCTCCCGGTCCGCGGCGCGCAGCATGTTCTCCAGGGCAGCGGCCGCCTGGTCGATCTCCGCGGCGGCCCGCGGCAGGTCACCCACCGGGCGGCCCTGCGCCTTCGCCTCCGACAGGGCGAGGTGCGTGGCGCGCGAGGACCGTGCGAGGTTGCCGATCAGCCGGGCGGGCTCCCGGGTCAGCGGATCCGGGGAGTACGCGCGGGCGGCCAGCATGCTGCGCTCCCGGGTGCGCTCGATGATGCGGGAGCTCCTGACCTTCCGCACCATGACCCATCCGGCGACGCCCGTGCCGGCGCCGAGGGCGAGGAGCACCCCGAGACCGACGGCGAAGGCTTCGACGAGCTCCTCAAACATGACGGTGTCCCGAGATGTGGTTCATCCATCCAGTCTGCCCGGCTCCCCTGACAAATTCCACCCGTCAGGGGTTATCCCATCCCCGGCGGGCGGGGGCCAGGACGCCGGGAAGACGCCACACCGCGACCCCCGGGCCGCGGCCCGAGATCACGAGCGCGTCCTCCGCCTCCTCCGCCGCGGCACGCCGGGGATCCGGGCCGACCGGCCGGGCGTCCGCCCACGGGCCGGGCAGCAGGTCGAGTGGCACCCGGACGCCGTCGTGGTCCGCCCGGGCGGCCACGACCACGAGGCTCTCCTCCGCGTGTTCACGCGCGAACACGACGACGTCGGGCGTCGCGGCCAGCCAGCGCACCGCCCCGTTGCGCAGGGCCGGGGCGTCGCGGCGGAGTGCCGCCAGGTCCGCGATCAGGGCGCGCGCGTCGGCGGGCCGGCGGTCGAGGTCCTCCCACGGCATGGGCGTCCGGGCGTCCTCGCCGTTGGTGCCCCGCAGTCCGAACTCGTCCCCGGCGAAGAGCGTGGGCAGCCCCGGCAGCAGGAAGGCGAGGGCGAGACCGACGGCGGCGCCGCCGTCGATCATCACCGAGGAGGCGCGCGCGGTGTCGTGCGTGTTCAGCGCCGTCATGTTCTGCGAGCGGACCCGCCACGAGAACCCGGAGGACAGCGCCGTGTGCGTGGCGACGAGGTCGCCGCCGTCGATCCGGGGGACGCCGGGGGCGGGCGTGCCGAAGAAGTTGATGCCGGCCGTGGCCTGGTCCCCACGGGCCAGCCACTGCCAGAGCGGGCGGGTGAAGTTGGAGTAGGTCATGCCGCCGTCCCACGTGCGCCTGGAGAGGTCCTCGGTGGCGTCGCCCGTCGACTCGGCGAGCAGCATCAGCCCGGGCCTGACGGCGTCCATGGTGCCGCGGATGAGCCCGGCGACCTCCCGGTTGAGGTCGACGTTCCCGTGCCGCCCGGTCATGTTGGCGACGTCGATGCGCCACCCGTCGAGGTTGTAGGGCGGGAGCAGCCACTTCGCCACCACCGAGTCCGGGCCCTCGACGAAGCGCCGGCGCAGTTCCACGGAGGACCAGTCGAGCTTCGGCAGGCTCGGGACACCGAACCAGCTGGCGTACTCCGTGCCGTCCTCGCTGAAGTAGTAGAAGGCGGCCTCCTCGCAGGTCGGATCGGCGGCCGCCTTCAGGAACCAGTCGTGGGCGTCGCCGGTGTGGTTGACAGTGAGGTCCCCGAGGACGGCGAGGCCGCGGGCGTGGGCGGCCTCGACCAGCCGGACGAGGGCGGCGTTCCCGCCGAGGAGCGGATCGACCTCGTCGAAGGTCGAGGCGTCGTACCGGTGGTTGGACCGTGCGGGGAAGAACGGCGTCAGGTACAGGACCGTCGCGCCCAGTGACCGGATGTGGTCGAGGCGGTCGACGATGCCGTCGAGGTCTCCCCCGTAGACCTGCCGGGGCGTCAGCTCCCCGCGGGGCTGCACCGGCTCGTCCCAGGCGCAGCCGACCGCCCAGTCGGGCAGGGCATCGAGCGGCACGGCCGCGGAGGACCGCGCGAAACGGTCGGGGAAGACCTGGTAGATCACGGCGTCGCGCGCCCACGGTGCGGGCGCCAGCCGGCAGTCGATCCGGAAGTCGTCGCGGTCGGGGGTGTCCCGGCGGGACGGGCCGACGGCGTTGAGCCACCGGAGCACGGGCCCGTGGTCACCCGGCAGCTCGAAGAGGAACCGGTAGCGGAGGGTGGGGTTGACGGCGGTGACCCGCGCCTCCCAGCACGCCCAGGCGCCGTCTCCCGCCTCCCCCGGGAGGCGCCGTGCCTCGTCGTAGTGCCCCTCGCCGTCCCGGACGGACCGCACGAACACCCGTCCGGGCGCCCCCCACCGTACCGGGACCCGCACGCGCACCGCCAGGCTGTCGCCCACCGCCGGTGACTGGTCCGGCACGTACAGGGGCGAGCCGTCGTGGTGGGGCGCGAGGAACGGATCCTGCACGGATCAGCCCTTGACGGAGCCGGAGACGAGACCGGTGGTGATGTACTTCTGCAGGAAGAGGAACAGGGCCATGACCGGCACGGCCGCGAGTACCGCGCCGGCCGCGAAGACGCCCCAATTCTCCGACCGCTGCTGCGCCACGTAGGAGTAGAGGCCGACGGCGAGGGTCTGCGAGTCGGGGTCGGTCAGCACCACGCTCGCGATCACGAACTCGCTGCTCAGGCCGATGAACGCGAGGAGCCCCACGACCGCGAGGATGGGCGTGACGAGCGGCAGGATGATCGTGAAGAACACCTGCACGTGGCTGGCACCGTCGATGCGGGCGGCCTCGTCGAGGGACTTCGGGACGGTGTTGAAGAACCCGTACATGAGGTACGTGTTCACGCCCAGCGCTCCGCCGAGGTAGACCATGATCAGGCCGAGCTGGCTGCCGAGACCCAGCCACGGGACCACGTCGGTGATGGCGTTCAGGAGCAGGAAGATGGCGACGACGGCGAGCAGCTGCGGGAACATCTGCAGGATCAGCAGCGAGAGCAGGCTGACGCGGCGTCCCTTGAAGCGCATGCGGCTGAACGCATAGGCGGCGAGGGCGCCCAGGAACACGGTGGCCGCGGACGTCACCACGCCGATGATCATGGTGTTCACGAACCACCGCCCGAAGGGCCTGTTCGGGTTGGTGAACAGGGCCTCGAAGTTGCCGGTGTCGAACCTGCTGAACAGCACGTTCGAGCCGGCCATGGTGCCGTTGGAGTTGAGCGCGGCGGACAGCACGTAGAGCAGCGGGAACACTGCGAAGAGGGTGGTCAGCACGCCGACGACGTGCCGCCAGCCCTTGCGCCTGAACCACTGGCCGAAGGTGCGCCGGCGCTGCTCGGGGGCCCGGTGGGACCCGGTGGGCGCCGGGGCGGGGGTGACTGCCCGGGGATCGGTGAACGTGGTCATCAGTTGATGTCCTCCAGAGCCTTGGTCTGCCGGAAGCTGACGGCGGAGATCACGGCGACGATGATGAAGATGATGATGGACAGGGCGCTGGCCAGTCCGTAGTCGCGGCCCACCCCGGTGCCGAACGCGATCTCGTAGACCATGGTGATCAGGATGTCGGTGTGGCCGATGTTCGCCGTCGTGCCCGAGAAGCGGGGGCCGCCGTCGGTGAGCATGTAGATGACGTTGAAGTTGTTGAAGTTGAACGCGAAGCTCGCGATCAACAGCGGCGCGACCGAGACCAGCAGCAGGGGCAGCTTGATGGCCGCGAAGATGCGCCAGGCGCTGGCGCCGTCCATGCGGGCGGCCTCGTCGACCTCCTCGGGCAGGGACTGCAGGGCCCCGGTGCACACCAGGAACATGTACGGGAAGCCGAGCCAGAGGTTCACCACGAGCACGCTGACCTTCGCGAGCAGCGGATCCGTCAGCCACGGGATGTCCGCGCCGCCGAAGAAGGTGTTGTTGACGAAGCCGAACTCGGGATTCAGCAGGCCGGACCACACGAGGCCGGCGAGGAAGGCCGGGAAGGCGTAGGGCAGGATCATCAGGATGCGGTAGATCCGCTTGCCACGGAGGTCCGGCAGGTTGAAGGCATTCGCGAGGAACAGACCCAGCGCGAACGTGGACAGGACGGACACGATCGCGAAGGTGAAGGTCCACAGGACCACCTGCAGCAGCGGTCCGCGGATGTTCGGGTCCGTGAACGCCTTCACGAAGTTGTCGAAACCGACGTTGATCTTCCAGCCGGTGCTCAGCTGCTCGCCGTCCTCGGACCGGAAGGACCCCTCGCCCGTGTCGGAGTAGGTAGTCCCGGTCTCGAGGTCGGTGAACGTGCTCGTGGCCTCGTCGTAACTCAGCGCCGGGCGGTAGACGTAGGCGTTGGAACCGTCGCTGGTCTTGAGGCTGCCGTCCTCCGGGTCGTCCGAGAACGGGACGGTGATGGCGAGGATGTCCGCCTGGTTCGCGAGGACCTCCCCGAACTGCAGCGTGCGGTAGCCGTCGAGCTCCACGCCCTTGCCGGTGCCGTCGGTGACGGCGTCGTCGGCCTCCTCGAGCGGCACGCCGGTGGTGCCCACGGACACCGCGCCATCGGGATCGGTGGCGAGCAGGTGGTACTCGCCGTCACGCTCGAGGACGGCGACCCGGTAGGCGGGGGAATCCGGGACCCGCTGCTGCGCGGAGAGCTGGATGGCGTTGACGGCGTCGTCCTTGGTGCTGTTGTGGCCGTCACCGTAGTTGGTGAAGGCGACGTAGCCGCTGTAGACCATGACGAACACCTGGAAGACCACCAGGAAGAAGATGCCGGGGGCCAGGTACTTCGCCGGCAGGCCGCCGCGGCGCAGGTAGATCCAGTTGACGAGGATCGTCACCGCCGCACCGACGAGGAGGATGACCCATTTCTCCTGCAGGAAGAGCGTGATGAGGACGTAGACCGCGAAGGCGTCCACGAGGCCCAGCAGCACGATCTTCGCGAGCAGGCCGAGGGTCGAGTCGGAGCGGACGGCTGTCTTCGTGGGAGGACGCGTTGCGGCCGGGCCGGGAGGGGCCGATGTGAGCATGGCGGAGGCTTTCGGTGATCGGCACGGACGGCCGCTGCTGTGGTGCCGCCACCCCGCAGGGTGGCGATGAAAAGGGTGGCGCCCGTCGCCGGAGCGACGGGCGCCAGGGAACTGCGGGTACTGCGGGTACTGCTGTGCTACTGCGCGGCGATCTTCGCCTCGATGTTGCTCACCATGGTGGTCCAGGCTTCGGCGGGGTCGCCGTCGCCCTTGATGAGCGCGAGCTCGGTTCCTCCCCAGTCGGCCCAGACGGCCTGCATCTCGGGCAGCGCGGGCATCGGGACACCGTTGGCGCCGATCTCGCCGAACGCGGCGACGATGGGGTCGGACGCGGCCTTGTCGAAGCTGGCCTTGAGGGCGGGCGGGCGGCCTCCGACGTCGTACATGGCATCCTGGGCGGCTTCGGTGCTCAGGTAGTTGACGGCGAACTCGTTCGCGGCGAGCGCGTTGGCGCTCTTCGCCGAGATGAAGAAGCCGTTGACGCCGATGAAGGGCTGGGCGTCCTGGTCGCCGACCGTGGGGAGCTTGTCCACCGCGAGGTTCAGGCCTGCCGCCTGCGCGTCGGGGACGTTCCACGGACCGGTAAGGAAGTAGGGCGACTCGCCGGCGTTGAACTTCTCCTTGGCGATGTCACCCGTGATGTTCGAGTTGATGACCTTCGACCCGGTGTCGCCCCACTCCACGAGCTTCTTGGCGAATTCCACGCCGTTCGGCTCGCCGAGCAGCAGCTCGTCGGCGTTGTAGCTGCCGTCCTCGTTCTGCCCGAACACCGGCACGCCCATCGAGGTCTGCAGCGGGTACAGGTGGTAGGGATCGCCCTGCTTGGGGTCCATGCCGACGAGGAACGGGTAGGTCGCCTCCCCGGCGGCGACGGCGGCCTCGCCGTTGGCGATGACCTCGTCGAACGTCCCGGCGGCCTCGGGGACGAGGTCGGTGTTGCGGAGCAGGGCGATGTTCTCCAGCGCGTAGGGCACGCCGTAGACGCTGCCCTCGTACGTCATCGCCTGGATGGCGGACTCCTGGAACTCCGAGGCCTTGTCGCCGAGTTCCACGGGGGCGACGACGCCGTTCTGCACGAACGTGCCCAGCCAGTCGTGGGGGCCCACGATCAGGTCGGGTCCCTTGCCGGTGGGCACCTGGGTGATGAAGTCGTCGCGGACGGCGGCGAAGTCCTTGACCGCGAGCTTGACCTCGATCCCGGTGTCCTCCTTGAAGGACTTGGTGATCTCCTCGAGGGCGGGGGCGCGCTCGGCGTCGACCCACATGGTGAGGGTGGTGGCGCCACCCTCGGCGAGGTCGGGAGCGGCGGAGCTGGAGCCGGCCGAGGAGGACTCGGCCGCCCCGCCGCCGCAGGCCGTGAGGGCCAGGACGGCCACCGACATGACGCCGGTGATCAGAGCGTGCCGACGCGTCGGCTGGGTGGATCGCACCTTCATTGGTGAACCTTTCATGAGCGGCTTCTGGGGGTCTCCCGGAGGAAGCACGGGGCTTCGCCGGCCGGGAGACGTGGATGTCGCAGCCGCTCCCTGCTCGGAGGCGACGGTGACCCGAGTCACAACTGTAAACGCTTGCATCAGTTTTACCCAATATCGGACCTGCGACGCGCCGGTACCCGAGGAAAGTCGCGAAGACAAGGCGTGTTCTTCTGAAAACGCTTCCATAATCGGGTCCGGTGCGGTCTAGGATGATCCGCATGTCTGAAGTTGCCCCCCTCCTGCACGGCGAGGACCTGTCCTCCCCCGATGCCTTCCATGCGCCGCTCCACCTCCCGTCCGAGGGCGACCAGTGGTGGCGCTCGTCCGTCATCTACCAGGTGTACCCGCGCTCCTTCCGCGACTCGAACGGCGACGGCATGGGGGACCTGCCGGGCATCACGGCCGAGCTCGCGCATCTGGCCGAACTCAGCATCGACGCGGTCTGGCTCTCGCCGTTCTTCACCTCGCCCCAGCGCGACGGCGGCTACGACGTCGCCGACTACTGCGACGTCGACCCCCTCTTCGGCACCCTCGCCGACTTCGACGCCCTCGTGGCCCGCGCGGACGGCCTCGGCATCCGGGTGATCGTCGACCTCGTCCCCAACCACTGCTCCAGCGAGCACGCACTCTTCCGCGCCGCCCTCGCGGCCCCGGCGGGGTCCGCGGAACGGGCGATGTTCATCTTCCGGGACGGCCTGGGCGCCGACGGCAGCGAGCCTCCCAACAACTGGCAGTCGCACTTCGGCGGGCCGGCCTGGACGCGCGTCATCGACGCCGACGGCACGCCGGGCCAGTGGTATCTCCACCTCTTCGATTCCTCGCAGCCCGATTTCAACTGGGACAACCCCGCGGTGCGGGCCGAGTTCGAGCGCGTCCTGCGCTTCTGGCTGGACCGCGGCGTCGGCGGCTTCCGCGTCGACGTCGCCCATGCCCTCATCAAGGCCGAGGGCCTGCCGGACTGGGGCGGACGCGCGGACGGCGGATCCTCCGAGGGCTTCCCCGGCTGGGAGGCGCCCATGTTCGGCCAGAAGGAGATCCACGACATCTACCGGAGGTGGCGGGCCATCCTCGCCGAGTACGACGGCGAGCGCATCCTTTGCGCGGAGGCCTCGATCGATCCCCTGCCGCGGCTCACGAACTGGGTCCGCTCCGACCAGATGCACCAGGCGTTCAACTTCGCCTACCTCCACCACCCGTGGGACGCGCACGGTCTCCGGCACGTCATCTCTTCCTCCCTCACCGCGTTCGACGCCGTGGACGCCCCCACCACGTGGGTGCTCAGCAACCACGACGTCGTCCGGCACGCCAGCCGCTTCGGGCTGACGGACGGCCCGCCGCGCGGCGGCGACGGCATCGGCCGCGCGGACGCGCAGCCCGACACCGCGACCGGCCTCGCCCGCGCCCGCGCCGCGTCGCTCGCCATGTTCGCGCTGCCCGGCGGGATCTACCTGTACCAGGGCGAGGAGCTCGGCCTGCCCGACCACACCGCCATGCCCGACGACGCGCGGCAGGACCCGACCTTCGTCCGCACCGCCGGCGAGAGGATCGGCCGCGACGGATGCCGCGTGCCCCTCCCCTGGCAGTCCGAGGCCCCGGCCTTCGGGTTCGGGGACGCCGCCGCGCCCGCGACCCCATGGCTGCCGCAGCCCGAGGGGTGGGCGGACTACGCCCGCGACGTGCAGTCCGCCGACCCCGAGTCCACCCTCTCGCTGTACCGGACTGCCCTGCAGCTCCGCCGGGACCTGCGCCTGGGCGCGGGATCCCTCAGCTGGTCCCGGGACTTCGAAGCGTCCGACGTCGTCGCGTTCCGCAACGGCGAGGTGCTGGTGGTGCTGAACATGGGCGAGTTCGCCGCCCCCCTGCCGGAGGGCACCGTGATCGCCGAAAGCACGCCGGGCTCGGTCACCGACGGCATGCTCGCCCCGGACGCCTGCGCCTGGCTGATGGCCTCCGCCGGGTAGGAGATCCGCGCGGGATCCGCAATGATCGGACGGGGACACCCTCCCGGGGTGTCCCCGTCACTGCTGCCCACACGGAAAGGGGACCATGGCCGGCATCAAGGACGTCGCGCAGCTGGCCGGCGTGTCCACCGCCACGGTCTCCCGGGCCCTCAGCGGCAACGGCCGAGTCTCCGAACGGTCGCGCGCGCGTGTCCTGCAGGCGGCGAGGGAACTCGACTTCGTCGTCAGTTCGACGGCCTCCTCGCTGGCGTCCGGGCGCCACCGCAACATCGGCGTCGTGGTGCCGTCCGTCGCCCGCTGGTACTACTCGCAGATCGTGGACAGCCTCGCGGCGTCGCTCCTCACCGCCGGCTACGACCTCACGCTGTACAACCTGAACGAGGACGCCGCCATCCGCGACCGCGTCCTCTCCGAGTTCCTGCTCCGCCAGCGCTGCGACGGCGTCATCCCGGTCTCCCTCGAACTGAGCCGCGAGGAACTGGGCCAGCTCCTCGCGGTCGGCAAGCCCGTCGTGGGGATCGGCGGACCGCTCCCCGGCGCCGAGACCTACAGCGTCAACGACCGCGAGATCGCCGAGCTCGCCACCGAGCACCTCATCAGCCTCGGGCACCGGCGCATCGCCCACCTCGGCGGGTCCGACGCCTTCGAGAACGACTTCCGGATCGCGGGAACGCGCCGCCAGGGCTACGAGGCGGCGATGGCCGCAGCGGGCCTGGAGATCCTCGACTCCTGGCGCGTGGACGCCGACTTCACCATCCAGGGCGCGCACAGCCAGGCGAAGCAGCTCCTCGGCTACCCGCGGGACACCCCGACCGCCGTCTTCTGCGCCTCGGACGAGATGGCGATCGGCGCCATCCTCGCCGCCCGCGAGCTGGGCCTCCGCGTCCCCGAGGACGTCTCGGTGATCGGCATCGACGGCCACGAGCTCGGCGAGGCGCTCGGCCTGACCACCGTGGCCCAGTTCCCGCAGCAGCAGGGCAAGCGTGCCGTCGAGCGCCTGCTGCAGATCCTGCAGGACCCGGACGCCTACCGCCCCACGAACCACTGGGCCCGGACGGCACTGATCATCCGCTCGAGCACCGCCGCCCCGCCCGCCTGACCCGGGCCCTGTACCGTTCCCGGGGACTTCGGCCCCCGGAGAGGCGTGTCGGGCCCCGACACGCCGTGGTTCCGGCCTGGATCCGGTCCAAAGTCCCCGGCGTCGGCCCGAAGACGCAGGAGGGCCCGGCACCCCGGGAGGGATGCCGGGCCCCGACGGGGTGCGGCTACCGTGCCTCGAACACCGCCACCGTGCGGGCCGGGACCGTGAACGTCCCGTCCTCGGCGGCCGCGGCCTGCCGCACGACGTCGTCGCCGCCGTCCGCCTGGACGGCGTGCAGCGCGAAGCCGTCGCCGGCGGCGGCGGGGACACGCTGGGTGGCGGGCTCGTCGGAGGCGTTGAAGACCACCACGACGCCCGTCCGCTCCGGGTCGACGTCGGCACCGACGGTGTCGTCCAGGTGCATCACGATCACGCCGGGGGCCTGATCGGCGCCGCTGCCCGGGAAGGACAGCTTCTGCTGGACGAGCGCGGCGGTCCCGAGGCTGAACAGCGGGCTGCCCTGCCGGATCCGCAGGAGCTCCTGCGCCCGGCCGTTCGCGGCCTCGATGTCCGCCGGTGACGGCTTGAGTGCCGGGTCGGCCAGCAGCGGCTGCATGAACGCGTACTTGCCCTCGTTGTCAGCCCGCGGCGGCAGGCCACGGCCGAAGCCGTTGTCCGTCCCCGTGTGGTCGAGAACGTTGAACCAGTCGCCGGAATCGTAGCTGTTGCGGTCCAGCGACTTGCTGCGCAGCGCCTCGCCACCCGCGTGCCAGAAGGAGACGCCCTGCCCGAAGGCCGTGGTGGAGAGCGCGAGGGTCTGCATCCTGATGCGGTCGGCCATCGGAGTGTCGGCCGGCAGCTTGAACGCGAGCGCGTCGAAGAGCGTCTCGTTGTCGTGCGCCTCGACGTAGGTGATGCTCTCCTGCGGATCGGCGGCGTACCCGGTGGGTGAGCCGTTGTAGTCGACGTCGGCGCCCGTGACCCGGTCACCGTTGCGGTCGGTGAACGTGTAGTCCTTCAGGTTGCCGGTCAGCCCCACCCGGATCTGGTCCTGCGACAGCAGCAGCTCGGCACGCTGTTCGGCCTCGGTCCCGTTGCCGGCGACGCCGTTCGGGTCGGTCAGCAGCCCGGAGGCGAAGCCCTGGATCCGCGGGTCGTCGTCGAAGGGTCCACCGCCACGGACGGCGTCGCGGAGGCGGTCGTTGAACGTGCCGATACCGGTGCCGGCCATGGTGGCCTGCGTGGCCTGGACGAACCGGGCGTTGTCCGCTACCTCCCCGAAGTTCCAGCCCTCACCGTAGAGGTAGATGGACGTGCCGTCCACGCCGTCGCGCTCGAGCGTCAGCCTGTCGAGGGCGGCGCGGACATCGAGGATGTTCTGCTTGGTGTGGTGCCCCATGAGGTCGAACCGGAAGCCGTCGAGCTTGTAGGTGCGCGCGAGGGTCACGATCGAGTCGACCATCAGCTTGCCCATCATGGTGTGCTCGGTCGCCGTGTTCGGGCAGCAGGTCGAGGTCTCGACGGCTCCCGACGCCGGGTCGAGGCGGTGGTAGTAGCCGGGGACGATGCGGTCGAGGTTGTTGTCCGAGGACTGCCCGGCACCCGCGGTGTGGTTGTAGACGATGTCCTGGACGACCCGCAGCCCGGACTCGTTGAGCGAGGCGACCATGCCGCGGAACTCGCGGATGCGTGTGGCGTCCTCGGGGTTCGTCGAGTAGGAGCCCTCGGGCGTCGTGTAGTGCAGCGGGTCGTAGCCCCAGTTGAAGCCGTCACGGGCGGCGACCTCCCCGACGCACTGCTGCTGCTCGGTGCTGTCGGGGGCGAACGCCTCGAGGTCGCACGCGGGTTCGGCCTGCTGCGTCCGATCCTCCTCGATGGTCCCGATGTCGTTCACGGGCAGGAGGTGG
Organism: Arthrobacter sp. Ld5; assembly: GCF_051172775.1. Classification (NCBI taxonomy): domain Bacteria; kingdom Bacillati; phylum Actinomycetota; class Actinomycetes; order Micrococcales; family Micrococcaceae; genus Arthrobacter; species Arthrobacter sp. Ld5. The sequence continues at coordinate 215,397 of NZ_JBPKBO010000022.1, read as the reverse complement.
ACGGCGTTGAGCCCGTTGTCGGCCAGCTCGGAGAGGCGCTGCATGCCGGCGCTGTCCGGCCTGCTGAACGCGGCGTAGGTGCCGCGCTCGGCCTCGGGCACGGTGGTGTCGGAGACCGAGAAGTCGCGCACGTGGAGTTCGTAGACGGACAGCTCCTCCGGACGCTCGAGGGCCGGTTTCGGCAGGGCCGACCACGACGACGGCATGAGCGCCGGATCCGCGAGGTCCACGATCAGGGACCGCTCCGAGTTCGTGGACAGGCCCACGCTGTAGGGGTCGGTCACGAGGTTGTGTTCCACGGCGCCGGTCTCGGGGACGAAGACCTCGACGTCGTAGAGGTAGTACGCGCCGTTCCAGTTCTTCTCGCCGTCGACGCTCCACACGCCGTCCTTGCCCGCGCGCAGGGAACGCGTGGTGATCGGGTCCCCGCCGGAGCCGTCGCGGAAGACCTGCACGGACACGCTGCGCGCCGTGGGTGCCCACAGCTCCAGGTGCGGCTTCCTGCCCTTCCAGGTGAGTCCGAGTTCCTGCCGTGCCGCCCCCGCGTACAGGTCGTCGAGCACGCCGGGCACCTGGACGCCCGTGGTCGCCAGGAGCTTCCCCTCCGGGGAGACGGCGGCGAGGAGCAGCTGGCCCTTCAGCAGGTCCCCGGCCCTCCGCGCGTCCTTCTTGGCGAGCGTCACCGTCGCGAGGTCCGCCAGGTGCGGATAGCGGGCCGCGAGCTCGGCGGGCAGGGCGTCGCTGCCGCGTCCGAGGTCGAGAAAGGTGCCGCCCGTGACGGTGTCCTCGTCGGCGACGAGGCCGCCCTCCGGGGCGGAGTACAGCCGGAAGCGGGCGTCGGCGGGCACGTCCGCTCCCCAGGCGAGGGTGTCGGCGGTGAGCCAGTGCGCCGCCGTCGATCCCGTGGGCGCGGTGGGCGCGTCGCTCGAGATGACGTGCGTGCGGTGGTCGTACGTGAAGGTCACGGGGCCGCCCGGGGCCTGCAGCGCCAGGTTTGCCCCGCCGGCAGCGCCGTCGGCGCCGTAGTTCTCGCCCCAGGACCCGTTCAGGGCCACCTTGTACTCGTAGGATCCGGCCGGGACGTCGAAGGTCGCCGACCAGGTGCCAGGTGATCCGTCCACGGGGACGAGCCTCGTGGCGGCGCACTCCGGCTGCCAGTCGTCGGGGCAGCCGAGTTCCGCCTGCAGGGAGCCCACGAGCGCCACCGCGCCCGGCGGGGTCGTGTGGTCGGCCAGCGCGGGCGCCGGCATGAAGGTCGCGAGGAGCGGCGCGGTCAGGACGACGGCGGCCAGCCGGGAGCGGCGCCGCAGCGCTGGTCTCCCGCCGGTCCGGCCCGTATCCGTGGTGTTCAGGGTCATGGTGGTCCTTCCCCGGCCCTGCGTCGCTGCAGGCCGGACTGCGCGGGTGATGTTCCGACCCTAGGGACGGCGAGCACCGAGCGTCAAGGAATTTGCAAAACTTTCACGCAATCTTTCGAACCGCGCTGCGCCCTGCGCTAGATTGGGGCCATGACTCCCGGGAAGCGCAACGAGCGGCCGCGCCTCGATGACGTCGCCCGGACCGCCGGGGTGAGCGTCCCCACGGTGTCCCGCGTCCTCAACGGCAAGGGCGGCGCCTCCCAGGAGACGCGGGAAGCCGTCCTCGCGGCGATGGACAGCCTGGGCTACGAGCGGCAGTCCCGCACGGCCGGGCGCTCCAAGGGGCAGATCGGCGTCGTCGTCCCCGACCTCGTGAACCCGATCTTCCCGGCGTTCGCGGGCGCCATCTCGGCCCTCCTCGCCCCCAACGACTACATCCCCGCCCTGTGCACCCTGCCGGGCGGGGGCATCACCGAGGACGAGTACGTCGCCCTGCTGCTGGACCAGGGCGTGAGCGGCATCATCTTCGTCTGCGCCGCCCACTCCGACGGCCGGGCGAGCATGGAGCGCTACCGGCGCCTGCGCGGCCGGGTGCCGTTCGTCCTCGTCAACGGGGCCAGGCCCGAGATCGACGCGCCGTCCGTCTCGAACGACGACGTCACGGCCATCCGCACGGCGGTCCGGCACCTCGTGGCGCAGGGCCACCAGCGCGTCGGCTTCGCCACCGGCCCCGACCGGTTCATCCCGAGCCGCCGCAAACTGGAGGGGTTCCGCTCGGCGCTCGTCCAGTTCCTCGGCGAGGACGACGCCGCGCCGCACATCGCGACGAGCATGTTCACCATCGAGGGCGGGCAGAGCGCGGCGGACGAACTCATCGAATCGGGCCACACGGCCATCGTCTGCGCCTCGGACGTCATGGCACTCGGCGCCGTCCGCGCCGCACGGACCCGGGGCCTGCGGGTGCCGGAGGACATCTCGGTGGTCGGGTTCGACGACTCCCCCCTCATGGCCTTCACCGACCCCCCGCTGACGACGCTGCGGCAGAACGTGCCGGCGATGGCGGAGGCGGCGGTCCACGCCCTGGTCACCGAACTGGACGGGGACCGCGCCACGCGCACGGAGATCCTGTTCCAGTCCGACCTCGTGGTCCGCGGGTCCACCGGGGCGGGACCGGCGGTGCGCACCGGCCCGGAGCCGTCCGGGGGCGCGACGGATCCGGGCGGGGTTCGTCCCTAGCGGCGTGCCGGGTTCGGAGCCCGCACGGGCTCGGGACGCCAGACCATGAGGGCCTGGCTGCGGGGGCGGGGACGCTGCCCGCGGGCGAGGGTGACGACGTCCCCCGCGAGGCCCGCCGCGAAGATCCGGCTCGACTCCGCCTGGACGCGGCGGGCGGCCAGTTCGGAGGACAGTTCCGCGACGCGCGACTGCAGCGCCGCCACCTGGTTCTCGAGCTCGAGGATCCGGCGGATGCCCTCGAGCGACACGCCCTCCTGCGAGAGGCGCTGGACCTCGCGGAGGGTGCTGACGTCCTTCTGGGAGTAGCGCCGCGCCCGGCCCGGCGCCCGGCTCGGCGTGACGAGGCCGAGGCGGTCGTACTGGCGCAGTGTCTGCGGGTGCATATCGGCGAGCTCGGCGGCCACCGAGATGACATAGATGGGCAGGGTGTGGTCCATGACGGGCCTCCTTCCGTTGCCGATACTCCCTGGTCCTGCTCGAAATGCTGCTGCTACAGGCGCGCCTTCGCGGCCAGGCCTGCCCGCGGGTCGGCGTCCTTCGTCGCCGCGCGGAACGTCTCCACGGCGGCCTGGGCCTCCTTGGACAGGTTCTGCGGAACGACGACGTCCACGGTGACGAGGAGGTCTCCGGTCGCCTTCGACGTCTTCACGCCCCGGCCCTTGAGCCGGAGCGTCCTGCCCGACGGCGTGCCAGCGGGCACCCGCATGGTGACCATCTCGCCGGAGAGCGTCGGCACCTGGATCTCGGCGCCGAGCGCCGCCTCCGGGAAGCTGACGGGCACATGCACGCGGATGTTGTCGCCGTCGCGCTTGAAGAGCGGATGCTCCTTCACGCTGACGCTGACCATGAGGTCACCCGGGCCTGCCTGACCGGGCTGACCCTTGCCCTTGACGCGGACCTTCTGGCCGTCGCGGATGCCGGCGGGGATGCGGACGTCGATCTGTTCCCCGGAGGGTTCGCGCAGCCCGATCGTCGTGCCCTTGATGGCACCGGCGAAGGAGATCGAGGTGGTCGCCGTGCGGTCCGCACCCTTCTGCGGGCGGGTGGACTGGAATCCGCCGGGGAATCCGCCGCCCATGCCCCCGCCGCCGCCGAACAGGTCCGCGAACTCGGGAGGCAGGTTGCCGTTGGAGAAGCCGGTGCGCTGGCGGGTCCCCGCGCCCTGGCCGAACAGGTTGCCGAAGACGTCCTCGAAGCCGCCGCTCCCGCCGGCGCCGCCGCCCGCTCCGCCCGCGGAGAAGCGCGCGCCGCCGCCCATCGCGCGGATGGCATCGTACTGCTGGCGCTCTTCGGGATCGGACAGCACCGAGTAGGCCTCCGACACGTCCTTGAACGTGCGCTCCGACGCGGCATCCCCCTGGTTCTGGTCGGGGTGGTGCTTGCGGGCGAGCTTCCGGTACGCCTTCTTGATCTCGTCACCGGAAGCGCCCTTGGAGACACCCAGGATCTTGTAGAAATCCTTGTCGACCCAATCCTGACTAGCCAATTGGCGTCTCCTTTCCTAGTTCATACGAATTCGAGAGGTGGGTGAACGGGCGTGCGCCGGGGCAGTTTCCGAGGAAGGCGGCTTTAATATTCCAAGGGCCGCCAAGGCCCGCAGGAATTTCGTTGCCGCCGTTCGGGAACTGCCCCGGCGCCTGAGGCGCCGATTACTCCGGCACTGCCACGATCACCTGGGCGGCCCGGAGGACGCGCTCCCCCTTGCGGTAGCCCGCGCGGAGGATCTGGCTGACGCTGTCGGCCTCGACGTCCGCACTCGGCTGCTGCATGAGGGCCTCGTGGATGTTCGGGTCGAACGCGACGCCCACCTCGTCGATACGGGCGAGTTCGTACGTCTTCAGGACGTTCTCGAGCTTGCCCGCGATCGCCGCGAACGGGCCGTCCGCCAGATCGCCGTGCTGGCGTGCGGCGTCGATGTCGTCGAGGACCGGCATCAGCGAGTTGAGGACGCCGATGACCGCCTGGTCGCGGGCGACATCCCGGTCACGCTCCACCCGGCGCCGGTAGTTGACGTACTCCGCCTGCAGGCGGAGCAGGTCGTTCCGGAGTTCCGCGACGACGTCGACCGCCGGGTTGCTCTCCCCGTCGGCGCCGGCCTCGTTGAGGATGGCCTCGGCCTGGGCCAGGGCATCCCCCTCGGAGGCGTCGGTCGCGGGCGTGTCCTGCGCACCGGCCGCGGATCCCTCCGCGGCCGGCTCGCCGGCGTCCTGCTGCTGCCCACGGACGTCGCCCGACTCAGGGTCGATCTTCCGGCTGTCGGATGAGTTCATCGGCTCTGACTGGTGCTCTTCTTCATTTCCGTGGTGCGGCATGATTACTTCTTCTCGTCGGTGTCTTCGTCAACCACTTCGGCGTCGACGATGTCCTCGTCGGAGCCTGCGGCGGCTGGCTGGTCGTCGGCGGGCGCGGCGCCCGCCTGGCCGGCGTCCTGCTGGGCGGAGGCGTAGATCGCTTCGCCGAGCTTGGACTGCGAGGCCTGCAGCTTCTCGTAGGCCGTCTTGACCTCGTCGTCGTTGTCCTGCGTCTCGAGGGCCTTCTTGAGGGCGTCGACGTCGGCCTGGACCTCGGTCTTGACCTCCTCCGGCAGCTTGTCCGCGTTGTCGGCGATCAGCTTGTCCACCGAGTAGGCGAGCTGCTCGGCGCCGTTGCGGACGTCGGCGGCCTCGCGGCGCTTCTTGTCCTCGGCCGCGTGCTCCTCGGCCTCGCGCACCATGCGGTCGATGTCCTCCTTGGAGAGGGAGGAACCGCCGGTGATGGTCATCGACTGCTCGGTGCCGGTGCCCTTGTCCTTGGCGGACACGTGCACGATGCCGTTGGCATCGATGTCGAAGGTGACCTCGACCTGCGGGACGCCGCGCGGAGCCGGGGCGATGCCGGTGAGCTCGAACGTGCCCAGCGGCTTGTTGTCGCGGGTGAACTCGCGCTCGCCCTGGAACACCTGAATGGCCACGGACGGCTGGTTGTCGTCCGCCGTGGTGAAGGTCTCGCTGCGCTTGGTCGGGATGGCCGTGTTGCGCTCGATGAGCTTGGTCATCATGCCGCCCTTGGTCTCGATGCCCAGGGACAGCGGGGTGACGTCGATGAGGAGGACGTCCTTGCGCTCGCCCTTCAGCACACCGGCCTGCAGGGCGGCGCCGACGGCCACGACCTCGTCCGGGTTGACGCCCTTGTTGGGCTCCTTGCCGCCGGCGAGCTCCTTGACGAGCTCGCTGACCGCGGGCATGCGGGTGGAACCGCCGACGAGGACGATGTGGTCGATGTCGGCCACCTTGATGCCGGCTTCGGTGATGACGTCGTGGAACGGCTTCTTCGTGCGGTCCAGGAGGTCCTTGGTGAGGTCCTGGAACTTGGCGCGGGAGAGGTGCTCGTCGAGGTGGACGGGGCCGTCCGGCGTCACCGAGAGGTACTGCAGGGAGATGTTCGTGGAGGTCGCCGAGGACAGCTCCTTCTTGGCCTGCTCGGCGGCTTCCTTGAGACGCTGCAGCGCGATCTTGTCCTTGGACAGGTCGGCGCCCTTGGCCTTGGCCTGCGAGAGCAGGTAGTCCACGACGCGCTGGTCCCAGTCGTCGCCACCGAGGCGGTTGTCACCGGCGGTGGAGCGGACCTGGATGGTGGAGAAGGCGTCCTCGTCCTTGCCGACCTCCAGCAGGGAGACGTCGAACGTCCCGCCACCGAGGTCGAACACGAGGATCAGCTCGTCCTCCTTGCCCTTGTCGAGGCCGTAGGCGAGAGCCGCGGCGGTCGGCTCGTTGACGATGCGCAGCACCTTCAGGCCCGCGACCTCGCCGGCCTCCTTGGTGGCCTGGCGCTCGGCGTCGTTGAAGTACGCCGGCACGGTGATCACGGCGTCGGTGACCTTCTCGCCGAGGTAGCTCTCGGCGTCGGTCTTGAGCTTCTGGAGGATACGTGCCGAGATCTCCTGCGGCGTGTACTTCTTGTCGTCGATCGCGACATCCCAGTCGGTGCCCATGTGGCGCTTGACCGACGCGATGGTGCGGTCGATGTTGTTGACGGCCTGGCGCTTGGCGATCTCGCCGACCAGGACTTCGCCGGACTTGGAGAATGCGACGATCGACGGCGTGGTGCGGGCGCCTTCGGCGTTCGCGATGACGGTGGGCTCGCCACCTTCGAGAACCGAGACGACCGAGTTGGTGGTTCCGAGGTCAATACCTACTGCACGTGACATGCAAATTCCTTTCGACTGCCCGGGATTTGCGAGGCGCTCATCCGCCGGGCGCGTAGATTGAGCGTTCTGCACTCAACTATACGGGCGTGCCTCCGGAGAACAAAATGGAGTTGAGTCGAGCCGACTCAACTAGGGTTCGAGCGACGACCGTCGCGTGCCGACAGCCCCGCGCGCCGCGCCTTCAGGAAGCCCTCGATCACGTCCCAGGCCACGATGGCGAGGATCGCCGCGAGGATGCCCGCACCGAGCAGCGCCCCTGCCGCCTCCGGCGCTCCCGGGTCCCATCCGACGGCGGCCGGGAATGCGGGGTTGAGTAGCCGGTCCCCGGCCCACAGGAACACGGCCGGGACGACGAAGGCGAGGTTCAACCCGAGGTTCACCGCGGCGAGCGACCAGGACCACCCGCGCCGGTACAGCACGACGGCGAACACGGCCTCGGCGGCGAGCAGGCCGAGGAACCACGGGATCCAGAAGGACCACAGCCCCGGATCGAGGAACGGGACAGCGCCGCCCGCGGAGTCCCGGACCGCCGGGAGGAGCTGCTGCCAGATGATCACGCCCGCGACGAGGGCGAGGACGACGAGGGACGCGATCAGGTCCGGCAGGCGGCTGCGGCGCGAGTGGTCCGGCAGGTCCGGCAGGGCCTCGGGCGTCCACGCCGCACCGGGCCCGGGGGCGCCGCTGCGCTCGATGATCACGAACACGAGCGTGATCCAGAAGGCGAGGTGGACGGTGACCCCGAGCGCCGTCGAGACGGCGCTCCCGATGGCGTCCCCGGGATCGTTCGTCACCAGCAGCTGCGCCACCAGGACCGCCGCGGCGGAGATCGGCACGACGAGCAGCGTGACGGTCCTGAGCAGCCGCCACCAGTCGAGGTAGTACCGCGGCCCGATCAGGGTCAGTGGTCGGTCGACGTAGGCTGCGGCGAGCCGCTCCGGATCGCCCAGATCGGTGAGCGCCCGGGATTCCGCCGCCGGCATGTCCTCACCGGCGGCGACGCGCGCGCGGACGCTCTCCTCGACCAGCTCCCGGATCTCGGGCTCGAGGCCGGGGCGTTGCGGCTCCGGGACGGTCCGCACGGCGGCCCAGACATAGCGGTCGGTCAGTGTGGTCATGGCAGTTCCCCTTCGGCGATGCGGTGCAGCGATGCAGTCAGCCGATCCCAGTCGGCAGTGAGGGTGGCGGCGAGGGCGGCGCCGGCCGGGCTCGTCCGGTAGAACTTGCGCGGACGGGACTCGGCGGTGTTCCACTCGCTCGTCAGGAGCCCCTGCTTCTCGAGGCGCCGGAGCAGGGGGTACAGGGTGTTCGCGTCGACCTGGATCCCGAGCCCGTCGAGAGCCTCGAGAAGCGCGTAGCCGTAGTCGGGGACGCGCAGGCGGGCCAGGCAGGCGAGGACGACCGTCCCGCGCCGCAATTCCTGCAGGTGTCCGGCAACCAGGTCGTCATCATGGGCCATGTCAGAAACTATAGTGTGCTTCACACACTATAGGAAGGGCGCATCGCCCCTACCGATGATCAGGGCACCCCTGCACCGTCTACCCTGCTGTCCCACCACTCCAGGAGGTCGCCATGCATCCCCCCACCCGGACGCCCGGCGCCCCCGTCCCGGTCCGCGCCATCCCCGCCGAGGAACTCGTGCTCGCCGGCAGCAGGACACGCCGCTTCGAGGGCGGATCCTTCGGCTCCGCCGTCTCCTACTTCGCGGTGGACAGCGACCCCGGGCACACCGTCGCCCTGCACCGGCACCCCTATGTCGAGACGTGGGTCGTCGTCGAGGGCCACGTCCGCTTCACGGTCGGCACGGTGGCGCTGGCAGCAGCGGAGGGCGATACGGTCGTCGCGCCGACCGGCGTGTGGCACGGTTTCACCAATGACGGCGACGGCCCGCTGCGGATGCTGTGCATCCATGCATCGCCGCGCATCATCCAGGAATGGAAGGACGACGTGGTGACCGCGTAGCCGTCGCCGTCATTGCGCCGGCAGCGGGGGCCCCGTGACGAACCCGTCCAGGTCGTGGGATCGAATCCGTCCCGGGCACGGATCCGCGGGCGCGGCGGGTGCCATACTGTCCGACATGGATCTCGAACAGTGGTGGCAGAGCGTCACGCCCCGGACCCGCGACTGGCTGATCGCCCACAACGGGGAAGCACTTCCGCCCGAGGTGGTCGCGGAGATCAGTGCCGCCGGCGGCCAGGTGGCCTCCGAGTCCTGGTGGATGGGCGAGCGCACACCCGACGGCCTCTTCCTCTCGGACGCGGCGACCGACTGGATCGAGGAGCGCGCCAACCAGGAGTAGCTCCGGGCGGCGCTGTGATCGACCGCGACCGCGTCACCGCAGGACGAGCAGCACCGCCAGCAGGAGCATGACGGCGGCGATCAGTCCGTCCAGGATGCGCCACGCCCGCGGACGGGCGAAGACAGGCGCGAGGAAGCGGGCCCCCACGCCGAGCGCCGAGAACCACAGGACGCTGCCGAGGGCGGCACCCGCCGCGAACCACCACCGTCCCGGCGTGCCGTGCGTATTCGCGAGGGAGCCGAGCAGCAGCACGGTATCGAGATAGACGTGCGGATTGAGCCAGGTCAGGGCCAGGCACGTCCCGAGCGCTGCACGCCAGGACATCGCGGCGGATCCGCCGTCGACGTCGAGGCGCTCACCCCGGACTGCGCGCCGGCCCGCGAGGACGGCGTAGCCCGCGAGGAAGGCCGCCCCGGCCCACCGGACCACCTCCAGGACCACGGGGGCCCGCTCGATCGCCGCCCCCAGCCCGCCGACGCCGAGGACGATCAGCACGAGATCCGAGACGGCGCACACCGTCACGACCAGCGCCACGTGGGACCGCCGCAGGCCCTGGCGCAGCACGAAGGCGTTCTGCGCGCCGATGGCCACGATCAGGGTCAGACCGGCGGCGAGGCCGGTGGCGGCGGTGGAGATCATGGCTTCACGCTAGGCCGCCGGACCAGCTTCAGACCAACTAATGATTCTTCAGTATGGTAAGAGTTGCTCATGAAGCGCATCGATCCCGATCAGGCCGAGGCCCTCGCGGCGATCATCGACCAGGGCAGCTTCGACGCCGCAGCCTCCGTGCTGTCCGTCTCACCCTCGGCGGTCAGCCAGCGGATCCGGGCCCTCGAGGTGGCCGTCGGCCGTCCGGTCGTCACCCGGACCCGCCCCCTGCGCCCCACCGACGCGGGGCAGGCGGTCATCCGCTTCGCACGTCAGTTCGATCTGCTGGCAGCGGACCTCGCCGCCGAGCTCGACTCCGCTCGCCACGGCCGGCGCATCACGATCGTGGTCAACGGCGACTCCCTGCACACCTGGGCGTTGCCGGCCCTCGCGCGGGTCGCGGACACCCTGCAGCTCGAGATCCTCCGGGAGGACGAGGAGTACTCGCTCGAACTGCTGCGCAGCGGAGCCGCCTCGGCCGCCATCACCTCGGTGGCCTCCGCCGTACCGGGGTGTTCCTCGCAGCCGCTGGGCATCATGCGCTACGTGCCCGTCTGTTCCCCGGGCTTCCGCGACGCCTGGTTCGCGGCCGGTGCGACGCCGGACCGGCTCTCCCGCGCACCCGTGGTGCTCTTCGACCGGAAGGACGACCTCCAGGACCAGTATCTGCGCTCGCGCACCGGCGCGGCCCCTGATCCGCCGCGCCACTACGTACCCGCGGCACAGGAATTCGCGGACGCGGTCCGCCTGGGGATGGGGTGGGGCCTCGTGTCCGACCTGGAACTGCGGTCCGACCCGCAGGGTTTGGTCCCGCTCGACCCGCGGGGCCTCGTCGACGTCCCGCTGTACTGGCAGCAATGGCGCCATGGTTCAGCGGCGCTCGCTGCTGTCGGTGAGGCGGTGTCCAGGGCCGCGGCGGAGCTCCTCCGACCTCCGGGATGAGGAAGTGCCCGCGCGCCGGACACCCTGCGCCCGGCAGCAGCGGCACCGCGGTGGGACGCCGCTCCCGCGTCGTTCACGAAGGTGTGGGTGGGTGTTGCTACGATCATCGGGCGAGCAGCCGCTCGTCGACAAAGGCAAACCCGGTGCGAGCCGGGGACGCAAAGCCACGGGACCCTCGAGGTCAGCCGGGCCGCCGAAGAGAACAGGTCCACGGAAAATGCCTCGGACACGCCACGTCCCCACCGTTCCCATACCGGTCTGCCGGCGGACCCCCCTCGCCCCCCGGGGCAGCCGATGACCAGCGCCGCACCGGGCGATCGCCGTGCCGCCGTCGTCATCGAGGACGATCTCGACATCCGGAACCTCGTGAGTGCCGTTCTCGAGCAGGGCGGCTTCGCGGTCAGTGGCGCGACCACCGGGCGCGAGGGCGTCGACGTGGTGCGCCGGCAGCATCCGCTGGTGGTGACCCTGGACATCGGGCTCCCCGACATCGACGGCTACGAGGTCCTGCGGCGGATCCGCAACACGACCGACTGCTACGTGATCGTGCTCAGCGGCCACAGCGACGAGATGGACATCCTCACCGCACTTCAGGCGGGAGCCGACGACTACGTCCTGAAGCCGTTCCGGCCCCGCGAACTCCGGGCACGGATCGACGCGATGCTGCGCCGCCCGCGCATCGGGCAGAACGCGCAGCACCCGCCGGTCCAACCCGCGGCGCCCACCCCGTCAGCCCCGTCCGACGCCTCCGACGCCTCCGGTCCGACGAAGCCCGCCGACGTCCTGAGGAACGGCGGCGTCACCGTGGACGGCGACGCGCGCATCGCCCGGTGCGCCGGGGTCGAACTCCCGCTCACGAAGACGGAATTCAACCTGCTGTACGAATTGATGCGGGGCAACGGCGCCGTCCGCACCAAGGACGACCTGGTCCGCGTGTCGCGGGGCCCGGACTACCGCGGCTACAACTTCGTCAGCCGCACGGACGAGCGGGCCATCGAGGTGCACATCGCGAATCTACGCCAGAAGCTCGCGCGCTTCGACGCCGCCGAGCTCATCACCACGGTGCGCGGTGTGGGCTTCCGTGTCATGCCGGGGACCAGGGACTAGACCGGGCCGCTCAGGGACCTTCCGGGTACGCGTCCCGCAGTTCCGCCAGCGTCTCCGCCGCGCAGCCGCGCAGCAGGACAGCCGCGTGCCGGGCGCCGTCGAGGTCGTCGGACGCGATCCTCCCGCGGACCGCCCGCGCGGCATGGTGGAGGCGCACCGCGCCCACCATCATGGCCGACGTCAGGACGCTGAGGACGGCGTCCTCGGCTCCAGCGGCGTCGCCGTCCCCGATCCGCCGTTCCAACCGCTCGACCTTGCCCTCGAGCGTCCCGGAGAAGTCCCGCGCGAACCGGGAGACGACGGCGGGGTCGGAGAAGTCACGCGCCATGTCCGCGAGGACGGTGGGGTCGACGAGGGGCGTCGTCGACCCCGGCGCGTCGGGGGACGGCGCGGCGCCCTCCGGGACGGGTGCCGCGCCGTCCACCGGATAGCGGCCCTGATGCTGGTCAGGGCTTGACGGAGTCGAAGGTAGGGGCACCGTCCCAGCGTAGCGACGGCCGGTGGGCGGCGTGCACCCGCGTGGAGTTCTTGCGCAAAGCTTGCGCTGGAGCATGCCGTACGCCCTTCTCATTGCTGCGCTTCACGGCTCCGCCACCCGGATGGCCCGATCCTCGTCGCGCACCAACGGCGGGTCGCGCCGCCGGACACCGACCACTGCTGCGCGATCGGCGTCCGGCCGCCCGCGCCCCGGACCCTCCTACCGTGGGGACGGCACCTTCCCGAGCTTCGACGGCCACCAGATCTTCGGCCCGATGTCGTACGCCAGGGCCGGGATCAGCAGCGAGCGCACCAGGATGGTGTCGAGGAGCACCCCGAAAGCCACGATGAACGCGATCTGCGCGAGGAACAGGATGGGGATCACGCCCAGCGCGGCGAAGGTCGCCGCAAGGACCACGCCGGCCGAGGTGATGACGCCACCCGTCACGCCGAGCCCGCGCAGGATGCCGGGCCGGGTGCCGATCCGGAGGGACTCCTCGCGGACCCGGGTCATCAGGAAGATGTTGTAGTCCACCCCCAGCGCCACGAGGAACACGAAGCCGAACAGCGGCACCGACGCATCCGCCCCCGCGAACCCGAAGACGTTGTTGAACACCAGCGCCGAGACACCGAGGGCCGTCGCGTAGGAGAGCGCCACACTGGCGACGAGGAGCACCGGCGCGAGCACGGAGCGGAGCAGGACGATCAGCACGATCAGGATGACCACCAGGACGATCGGGATGATCTTGACGAGGTCGGCGAGCGCGGTGTCGTTGGTATCGATCGCCACCGCCGTGACCCCGCCGACCAGCGCGTCTTGACTGGCGTCGTCGAGCGCGGTCCGCAGCTCGCGCACCACGTCCTCCGCCTGCTCGGAGTCGGCCTGGTACTCGAGGGTGCCGCTGATGAGGACCCGCCCGTCCTCGACCACCGCGGCACCGCTGCGGTCCGCGGTCAGGGCGGCGTCGGAGATGCCCTCCTGCGCCGAGACGATGTCGAGCGCGGCCTCCTGGTCGGCCTCGGGGGCGACGACGTAGACGGGGCTGCCGGAGCCCGCGTCGAAGTGGCGGGCGAGGGCGTCCTGCCCGTCGACCGCGTTGGACGGGGTCAGGATCAGGGCGGACTGCGGGACGCCGTTCGCCTGCAGCTGGGTCAGCCCGAGGGCACCGGCGACCAGGATGAGCAGCGATGCGATCCAGAGCACGCGTGGGCGGCGGCCGACGAGCAGGGCGACGCGGCGCCACAGCCCCTTGAGCCGCTCGAGCCCGGTCTCCGGTCCCGCGCCGGTCGGGGCGGCATGCCTGCCGTGGTGCGGGGCGACGACGGCGGTCGCCTCAGGGTTGTAGCGCGGGAGCAGCGGCCAGAACGCCGCCCTGCCGAACAGGAGGAGGAACGCGGGAAGGAGCGTGAGCGCCGCACCGAGGGAGAAGGCGATGCCGATGGCGGCGATCGGCCCTAGGCTCCGGTTCGAGTTCAGATCCGAGAAGAGCAGGCACAGCAGGCCGAGGATCACCGTGGCGCCGGAGGCGAGGATCGGCTCGAACGAGCCGCGGTAGGCGACCCGCAGGGCCTCCCATCTCGTCTCGTGCTCCACGAGCGCCTCCCGGAACCGGGCGACGAGCAGCAGCGCGTAGTCCGTGGCCGCGCCGATCACGAGGATCGAGAGGATGCCCTGGCTCTGTCCGCTGAGCTGGATGAGGTCGAGCTTCGCCAGGCCGAAGATCAGCAGGATCGACGTCGCCAGCGCGAAGACCGAGGTCAGGAGGACGAGGAACGGCAGCACGATGGACCGGTAGACGACGAGGAGGATGATGAACACGGCGCCGAGCGCCACGGCGAGCAGGATGCCGTCGATCCCGCCGAAGGCCTCGACGAGGTCGTTGGTGAATCCCGCCGGGCCGGTCACGTAGCCGGTGACGCCGTCGGGCAGTTCGTCGTCCAGGATGGTGCGCAGCTCCCCCACCACCTCGGCGAGTTCGGCGTCCGAGGAGACGAAGGCGACGTACTGGACGGCGAAACCGTCCTCCGACGGGATGGGCCCCGCGACGGCGGGCGCTCCCTCGGCCGGAGCCTCGAGCCCCTCGACCCCGCCGAGGGTCACGCCGAGTTCCTCGTAGGCTCCGAGATCCCGGGGATCGATGGCGGTGTCCGACTCGGCGACGATCACCGCGGGAATGGCGTCGGAGTCACTGAACTGCTGCTGCAGCTCCCCGGCTTCCGTCGACTCGGCGCTGGCAGGAAGGAAGGACGCCTGGTCGTTGCTCGAGACCTCTTCGAGGCGTCCGAACGTCGGGCCGCCCACCGCCGCCCCGGCCAGCCAGATCAGGACCACCACGACGGGCAGCAGCACCCTCAGCCATTTGTTCTTCATTCCACTCCACGCCTCTCTCAGATTCTCTCTGTTGCAAAGTATATCCATGGCGGAGATAACAGGGAACGGCCTAAGCTGGGAGGGACAGGAGGCGAGGACCATGTCCACGAGGGACGAACTCATGGCGCTGATGCGGCAGTTCACCGTCGAGACCGAGCGCTACGTGGAAGCCGCCAGCGAGCGCGACAGCCTGTACCGCACCGACCTCCACGCCCTGAGCATCATGATGGGCGCTGCCCGGGCCGGGATCACCGTGACGCCCGGCCTGCTGCGCGAGGAGCTCAACCTCAGCTCGCCCGCCACGACGGCCCTGGTCGACCGCCTGGATTCCGCCGGCCACGTCACGCGGCGTCGCAGCGAGGTGGACCGGCGGCAGGTGCACCTCCTACTCACCGAGAAGGCCCGGAGCACGGGTGCGATGCTGTTCGCCCCGCTCGCCCGCCACATCAACGGTGTCCTCGACCAGTACACGGAGGAGCAGCTGGCCCTGCTGCGCGACATGATGCAGAAGATCACCGACGCCACGGTCGCGGCGAAGGACGACGCGCGGGACGGCGCCGAGCCGTCCGCGGACCGGCCGACCGGTTAGCCTTCGGAGCATGAACGACGAGGTCTACTCCCACGGACACCATCCGAGCGTGACGGCAGCGCATGCGATGCGCACGGTGGCGTCGTCCGCCGCCTACCTGGAGCCGTTCCTCGAGGCCGGCATGGACCTGCTGGACATCGGGTGCGGGCCGGGCAGCATCACCGCCGGGTTCGCGGATCTCGTGGCACCCGGCCAGGTGACCGGCATCGACCGGTCGGCCGACGTTGTTGCGCAGGCGTCCGCGACCCACGCGGACGTGGCCAACGTGGCGTTCCGCGAGGGCAACGTGTACGACCTCGACGCCCCCGACGAGTCGTTCGACGTCGTGCACGCGCACCAGGTGCTGCAGCACCTCGCGGATCCGGTGGCGGCGCTCCGGGAGATGCGTCGCGTGGTCCGGCCCGGCGGCATCGTGGCCGTCCGCGAGGCGGACTTCGGCGCGATGACCTGGTACCCGGCGGTCGACGAGCTCGACGAGTGGCGGGAGCTCTACGGACGGCTGGCCCGCGGGAACGGCGGCGAGCCGGACGCCGGCCGGCGCCTGCCGGGGTGGGCGTCCGCGGCGGGCTTCGCGGACGTCGAGGTGTCGTCGTCGACCTGGGTGTACGCCACCGCCGGGGACCGGCGCGCGCACGCGGAGTCCTGGGCCGAGCGCGTGCAGCATTCGGCCTTCGCGGCGCAGACCACGGAGCGGGGCCTCGCCGACCGGCAGACCCTGCAGCGCCTGGCCGAGGGATGGCGGCGGTGGGCGCGCGCGGAGGACGCCCTGTTCCTCATGCCGAGCGTCGAGATTCTCGCCCGCGCCTGAGCCGACCGCCGATAGGCTGGCCGGATGTACCGCATCGTCGCCGTCTGCACCGGCAACATCTGCCGATCCCCCATGGCGGAGCTCATGCTCGTCCACGCCTTCGCCCGGGCGGGGCTGCAGGACTACGTGGCCGTCGACTCCGCGGGGACCACCGACTGGGAGGCCGGCAAGCCCATCGACGCCCGGGCCGCGGCGAAGCTGGCGGAACTCGGGATCGAGAGCCACCTGCACCGCGCCCGGCGCTTCGAGGCCGCCTGGTACCGCGAGCGGGACCTCATCCTCGCCCTGGACCTGGACCACTACCGCGAACTCCGCCGGGACGCGCCGGACGGCGACGCACGGGACAGGATCCACCTCCTGCGCGAATTCGATCCGACGACCACGGACGCCGACCTCGAGGACCTCGGCATCTACGACCCCTGGTACGGCGACGCCAGCGACTTCGACGCCACCTGGCGGATGGTCCACGGCGCAGTGGAGGGCATCGTCCGGTTCGTGCGCCACGAGCTGGACGCCTGACGCTTACCATGAACGGGTGAACCCCTCCCTCTGGCTGGCGCTGCTCGGCGCGCAGACCCTGATCAGCTTCATGCCCGGAGCGGGCGCGGTGAACACGATGAGCAACGCGCTGACGGTCGGGTTCCGCCGGTCCATCTGGGGGATCATCGGCCAGCAGGCGGCCCTCCTCGTGCACATCGGCGTCGCCGCGGCCGGCGTCGGACTGCTCGTGGCCAACTCGCCGCTGGCCTTCAACCTCATCCGCTACCTCGGTGCCGCGTACCTGATCTACCTGGGGGTGCGGAAGTTCCTCCAGCAGCCCGAGCACAGCGAGGTCCGTGCCCGGCAGGTCCACGAGGGCGCCTTCTCGATGATCCGTCGCGGCCTCTGGGTGAACCTGCTCAACCCGAAGGCCATCGTGTTCTTCCTCGCCCTGATCCCCCAGTTCATCCGCCCGGACCGCCCGCTGCTCGGCCAGTACGCCGTGCTCGCCGCGACCGTCCTGGTCATCGACGTCCTCGTCATGTGGTTCTTCTACGCCGGCGCCGCCCGCTCGTTCCGGCGCTTCACCCAGGACGACCGCGGGCAGGTGGTCCTCAACCGCACCTTCGGCTCGCTCTTCGTGGGCGTCGGCGCCCTGCTCGCCGTGGCCTGACGCATGCCCTCCGACACACCGCTGCTCGTCGCCGTCGACGGGCGGTCCGGGGCGGGCAAGACCACCCTCGCCGTCGAGCTCTCCGCCCTCCTCCGCGAGCACCACAGCGTCAGCGTCTTCCACCTCGAGGACATCTACCCGGGCTGGGACGGGCTCGACGACGGCATCGGCCGCTACGTGGAGCGCGTCCTCCTCCCCCTGCGGTCCGGGCGGCCGGCGCACTGGAACGCCTGGGACTGGGACCGTGGGCAGGACGGCGCCGAGCGGACCACGGCGGCGGCCGAGATCGTGCTCCTCGAAGGCGTCGGAGCGGCGGCCGCCGCGGCGCGCCCCCACCTCGACGCCGTCATCTGGGTCGAGGCCGACACCGGGGTGCGGCACCGGACCGCGATGCAGCGCGACGGCGAGGCGTACGCGCCCTTCTGGCAGCGCTGGGCGGACCAGGAGGACGCCTGGCTGGCCGGCGACGCCCCCGCCGCGGTGGCCGACGTCGTCGTGCAGGGCCACTCCGGGCCCCCGTCGCCCCGCGCCGTCCGCCTGGCACTCACCGGACTGCCGGCGTGCGCGATCCTGCTCGCCCCGGAGCGGGCCGGCCGCCGCGGGCTCCGGCTGGACTGCGAGCGCATCGACGCGACGCCGGACACCGCCGCGCTGTTCTCCACCCTGTACGGGGCGTCCCCCGCGGCCGTCTGGCTGGACAGTTCCGACGCCGGGACCACGACGCCCCTGCCCGAGGGGCGCAACCGCTTCAGCATCCTGGCGGACGCCTCGGGCGAGTTCGGGCAGCAGGCCCTGCACCGGGACGGCACCACGGAGATCACGGCGGGCCCGGTCACCACGCGCATCCGCGAGCCCTTCTTCCGCTGGCTCGACGACGTGTGGGGCCGCCGGGCGGTCCGCACCCCGGAGGGCTTCGCGTGCGGGTTCGGGCTGGGGTGGCTGGGCTACCTCGGCTACGAGCTCAAGCGGGAGACCGGCGGCGCCGCCGTGCCCCTGCCGGCCGACGCACTCCCGGACGCCGCGCTGATCTTCGCGGGCCGCGCCGTCGTCGTGGACCACGCCGAGGCCGCCGTCTTCCTGCTCACCCTCACGGACGGGCGGCGCAGCCCGGACCGCGAGGCCTGGCTGGCGAGGGCACGCCGGGCCGTCGCGGCTCCCACGCCCGTCCCGCCGGCCCCCGTCCCGCCGCCGCCCCGGTTCGCCGCCCGGGACTCCCGCGAGGAGTACCTCGCGAAGACCCGCCGCGCGCAGGCGGAGATCGCCGACGGCACCACGTACGAGGTCTGCCTGACGACGTCCCTCTCGGCCCGCGTGGAGCCCCTCGACCCGCTGGCGACGTACCTGCGCCTGCGCGCCGCGAGCCCGGCACCGTTCGCGCACTACCTCCGTTTCCCCGGTTTCGCGGTCGCCAGCACCTCCCCCGAACGCTTCCTGAAGCTCGGCCAGGACGGCTTCATGCGGGCGGAGCCCATCAAGGGCACGCGCGGGCGGTCGGCGGACCCGGCGGAGGACGCCGCCCTGCTCGAGGACCTGCGGACCTCGGCGAAGGACCGCGCGGAGAACATCATGATCGTGGACCTGCTCCGCAACGACCTCTCGCACCATGCGCTCCCGGGCTCGGTCACCGTGAGCAGGCTGTGCGCGATCGAGTCCTACGCCACGGTGCACCAGATGGTGAGCAGCATCGACGCCCGCCTGCGGCCGGGCAGCGCGCGGGCCGGCGTGATCGGATCCGCGTTCCCGGCCGGGTCGATGACGGGCGCGCCGAAGATCAGCACCATGGCCATCCTCGACCGCCTGGAGCAGGCCCCGCGCGGCCCCTACTCGGGCGCTGCCGGGTACTTCAGCCTGACCGGCGCCACGGATCTCGCCGTCGTCATCCGGACCCTCGTGCTGGCGGAGGACGGCGACGCCACGCGCCTCACGCTCGGCGTCGGCGGGGCGATCACCGCCGACTCGGACCCGGCCGAGGAGTGGGCCGAGGTGCGCACGAAGACGCGCGGGGTCCTCTCCGCCCTGGGATCGGACTTCCCGGCCTGACGGCGGCCCCGACCCGGGGCACCTGCACACCCCGCGCGCGCAGACCCGGGGCAACGGCCCGAACCCGCGGGGGCTGTCCCCCGGCTCTGGTCACCCGCCGCGGCGACCCCGACCCGGCGGCGGCACGCCCGGGCGCCGACGGCTACGCTGAGGCCCATGACTGTTCTTGTGTTCCTGGACCCGGCCCATGACGACGGGAGGGTGGTCGACGCGTCCGAGCCGCAACTGATGGCCACCGACCTCGGCGCCACCCGCGGGGACGGCCTGTTCGAATCCCTGCTCGCCGTCGACGGGGTGCCGCGCAAGGAGCAGGCGCACCTGGACCGCCTCGCGGGGTCGGCCGCCGCGCTGGATCTCGCGGTCCCGGACGCCGGAGCCTGGAGCCGCGCGATCCGCACGGGCCTGCGCGAGTTCGCGGCGACGGACCCCGACGAGCGGAACGCCGTCGTGAAGTTGATCGCCACGCGCGGCGTGGAGGGCGCAGGACGGGCCACGGCCTGGGTGCAGGTGTCCCGCGTGCCGGAGGCCACCCTCCGCCAGCGCGAGACGGGCCTGAACGTCCTCTTCCTCGAGCGCGGCTACGACAGCACCGTCGCCCAGCGGGCGCCCTGGCTGCTGATGGGCGCCAAGACCCTCTCCTACGCGGTCAACATGGCCGCCGTCCGCTACGCGAAGGCGCACGGGGCCGACGACGTCATCTTCACCTCCTCCGACGGCAAGGTGCTGGAGGGCCCGACGTCGACCGTCCTCCTCGCCTACGACCGTGACGGCCGGAAGACGCTCCTGACGCCGCAGCTCGAGAGCGGGATCCTCGCCGGGACCTCGCAGAGCGCCCTGTTCGCCGCGGCGAAGGAGCAGGGCTGGGAGCTCGGCTACGGACCCCTGGAACCGCGCGACCTCCTGGAGGCGGACGCCGTGTGGCTGATCTCGAGCATCCGGCTCCTCGCCCCGGTGCTCTCGCTGGACGGCCAGGAGCTCCGCACCTCGAGCGCCCTGACCGCCGAACTCGCCGGCCTCGTGGACCGTTTCGTGTAATCTCCGCCACAAAACGGCCCTCCGGGGCCCTTCTGCTACGTCAAGCGTCGATTTCCGGCCCGTCCCGTTTTGACCCGGCGCTTCGTGCTGCCCTAGCGTTTTGCCTGCAATCAAGAGTTCCAGCCCTCGGCCCTGGCCGGCTGGACAGCAACCCTCTCCCGTAGTGGGGTGCTCCAGGTGAAGATTCGGCCGCCGGGACAAGTCCCCCGGTTGGCAAGTACGGCGTCGTGCGGCCTGTCCCGGACCATTCCCCGGTGACGGCACCCGTACCCGCGCACAGTCCAGAACAGTGAGCGTGTCACCCAGCAGCCTGTCCCCCGCCGCGACCCGGCACCCCCGCACCATCCCCGTTCTCCGCGCCCTCCCCGGCCCGGCACCCCGAAGGACACCATGAACATCTCCCGCAAGGTCCTGGCGGCATTCGCCGTCCCCTTCCTCGCCCTGACCGTCTCCTGCGGCAGCGGCAGCAGCGAGCCCACCGAGGCCACCGACGCCCTGGCCGGCAGCGACCAGCAGTCGCTGGACCAGTACACGACCGACACCACGACGCCGATCGACGAGATCGACACGTCCGAGCTCGGCCTCATCACCGACGGCACCCTGCGTGTCGGCACGCTCTCCGACGCCCCGCCGAACATCTTCCTCGAGGACGGTGTCTTCACCGGCTACGACAACGAACTGCTGCGCGCCATCGGCGACAAGCTGGGCCTCGAGGTCGAGTTCGCGTCCACGGACTTCTCCGCGCTCCTGGCCCAGGTGCAGAACAAGCAGTTCGACGTCGGATCCTCCTCGATCTCCACCACCGCCGAGCGCCGCGAGAACGTGGGCTTCAGCAACGGCTACGACTTCGGCTACATGGCCGTCGTCACGAAGAACGGCTCCTCCGTGACGGGCTTCGACTCCCTCTCGGAGAGCACCCGCATCGGCGTCGTCCAGGGCACCGTCCAGGACGACTACGTCTCCAACACCCTCGGCCTCGAGCCCGTGCGCTTCCCCGACTACAACACCGTCTACGCGAACGTGAAGAACGGCCAGGTGGACGCCTGGGTGGCCCCGTCGCAGCAGGCCACCGGCCAGGTGAAGGACGGCGACGACACCACGATCGCCGAGACCATCATCAACACCGAGAACTTCACCGCGTACGCCGTGAACAGCGACAACCAGCCGCTCATCGACGCCCTCAACGCCGGCCTGGACGCCGTCGTCGCCGACGGCACGTGGACCGAGCTCACGCAGGAGTGGTACCCCGAGCGCGAGATGCCCTCCGACTGGAAGCCCGGCAGCAAAGCCGTGGACGTAAAGTAGCGGTCCCTGCATGGATGCCCTCGAACAGCTCGGTAGGACCTTCTTCGACTGGGAGGCGATGGCGGCCGTCCTGCCGGACCTCCTGACCGTCGGACTGCCGAACACGCTGCTGCTCGCCCTCGCCTCGGGGATCATCGGCACCGTCGTCGGCATGATCCTCGCCGTCATGGGGATCTCCCGCAACCGCGTGCTGCGGTGGATCGCCCGCGTCTACACGGACATCTTCCGCGGCCTGCCCGCCGTCGTGATCATCCTGCTCATCGGCCTCGGGCTCGGCCCGGTCCTCCGGGAGATCACCGGCAGCACGAGCCCGTACCCGCTGGGCATCCTCGCCCTGTCGCTGATCGCGTCCGCCTACATCGGCGAGATCTTCCGCTCCGGGATCCAGAGCGTGGAGAAGGGACAGCTGGAGGCCTCGCGTGCCCTCGGCTTCAGCTACAACGCGTCGATGCAGCTGGTCGTGATCCCGCAGGGCGTGCGGCGCGTGCTGCCCGCCCTGGTCAACCAGTTCATCTCGCTCATCAAGGAGTCCTCGCTCATCTACTTCATCGGCCTCGTCGCCAGTGAACGCGAGCTCTTCCGGGTGGGCAACGACGCCGCGAGCAACACCGGCAACCTGTCACCGCTCATCGCCGCCGGCGTGCTGTACCTGTGCCTGACCATCCCGCTCACGCACCTGGTCAACTTCATCGACAACCGGCTCCGCGTGGGCAAGCAGCAGAAGCCCGAACCGGACGAACTGGCCGCACCGATCGGCGAAGGAGCAAAGGCGTGAAGACCATCGACTCGGGCACCCTGACGGGCAGGAACCTGCACCTGTCCTTCGGCTCCAACCACGTGCTGCGCGGCATCGACCTGCACGTGGAACGGGGCACGACGGCGTCGGTCATCGGACCCTCCGGATCCGGCAAGTCGACCCTCCTGCGCGTCCTGAACCGGCTGATCGAACCGGACCGCGGGGACATCCTGCTGGACGGCCGGTCCGTCCTGAAGGACAACCCGGACGAGCTGCGCCGGCGCATCGGCATGGTGTTCCAGCAGTTCAACCTGTTCCCGCACAAGACCGTGCTGGACAACGTCTCGCTGGCCCTGCGCAAGCTCCGGAAGATGCCGGCGGAGCAGGCCCGCGACAAGGCGCTCGCGCAGCTGGACCTCGTGGGCCTCAGGCACAAGGCCGACGCCCGTCCCGGCAACCTCTCCGGCGGCCAGCAGCAGCGCGTCGCGATCGCCCGCGCGCTGGCCATGGACCCCGAGGTCATGTTCTTCGACGAGGCCACCTCCGCGCTGGACCCCGAACTCGTCAAGGGCGTCCTGGCGCTCATGGCGGACCTCGCGACGGCGGGCATGACCATGGTCGTGGTCACCCACGAGATGGGCTTCTCGCGCAACGTCTCGGACACCGTGACCTTCATGGACGGCGGCGTCGTGGTGGAGTCCGGGCCGCCGGCGGCCATCTTCGACGACGCGCAGACGCCCCGCCTGAGGTCGTTCCTCTCGGACGTGCTCTAGCCCGGGGTCCGTTCGTCCGGGCCCTGGTACCGACCCCGGGGACTTCCGACCCGGACCCGTCCGTTTCGACGGCGTGTCCGCCCCGACACGCCGTCATCGGCCGCCGATGTCCCCGCAACCGGTACATCGTGGCGCAGGGTCAGGCGGTGCCGGGGTCAGGACAGGATGAAGTTCCAGGTCCCGGCGAGGACCGCCGCCGTCGTCGCGCCCACCGCGATGGCCAGGCCGACGCCGGCCACGACGACGTCGAGCCCCGTGAACGTGCTCGCCCTCGCCCACGTGCGCGTGCCGCCGCCGAAGCCGCGCGCCTCCATGGCCGTCGCCAGCCGGGTGGCGCGCCGGATGGCCTGCACGATCAGGCCGAACGACTGCCCCAGCAGGTTCCGGGTCCGGGCGACGATCGAACCGTCCGACCCGATCCCCCGGGCGTGCCGGGCGAGCCCGAGCATCTCCCACTGCTCCACCAGCAGTCCCACGAGGCGCAGCGACGCCAGCGCCCCGAGGACGAAGCGGTGCGGGAGGCGGAGCTTCTGGGCCAGGGCGTCGGCCAGGTCCGTGGGGTCCGTGGTGAGCAGGAGGAAGATCCCCGGCAGGGCGAGCGCCAGTCCGCGCAGCCCGACCGCGATCCCCGCCGCGACGGAGCCCTCGGTGAACAGGACCGGCCCGACGTCGAGCAGCACGCCGCCCGTCTTCTCCGCGAGCAGCGCCGTCCCGTACGCGCCGAGCAGGGCGGCCACCAGCAGGGGCCAGATCCGACGGACCAGCCCGACCACGCTGATGCCCAGCAGCGGCATCAGGGCGAGCTCGCAGGCGAGGACCACCGCGGCGCTGACCCAGTCGATGCTCGCCATGAGCGCGAGCGTGATCACCACGGCGGCGAACAGCTTGGACACCGGGTTGGCGCGCAGCAGCGTGACCCCGGTGAGGACCGGGGTCAGGTAGTCGCCGCTCACCGGACCACCAGGCGCCCGGCCCCGCCGGAGACGTGCAGGGTCGCCCCGCCGAGCGCCGCGATGAAGTCGGCGTCGTGGGTGACGGAGACGACGGCGACGCCGTCCTCGATCAGTTCGCGCAGGAGGGTCACGAGTTCGGCCCAGGTCAGGGCGTCCTGGCCGAACGTCGGTTCGTCGAGGATCAGGATGCGCGGTGCCGTGGCGAGCATCGTGGCCACGGACAGGCGCCGCTTCTCCCCGCCGGAGAGCGTGAACGGGTTGGCCCGCAGCAGGTGCGTGAGGCGCAGCCGTTCGGCCAGCTCCGCGATGCGCCGCGGGTCCGCCGTCCCGCCCACCGTCCGCGGACCGAACGCGAGCTCCTCCCCCACGCTCGGGGTGAGGAACTGGTGCTCGGGTTCCTGGAAGACGGTCCCGATCCGCTGCACGAGCTGCGCCGAGCGCCAGCGGAAGGGATCCGCGCCCGCAGCGCCCGCGAGATCGGGGGCCGCCACGACACGCCCCGCGCGGGGGCGCAGCAGGCCGCCGAGCGTGAGTGCGGCCGTGGACTTCCCGGCGCCGTTGGGCCCGGTGATGCACAGCGCCTGCCCGGCGCGGACGTCCAGTCCCAGCCCCTCCACGGCGGCCGGGCCCCGCTTCGTCCGGGCGACCGTCAGGCCCTGCGCGGACAGCAGCACCGGGCCCCCGCCGTCGGGGACGTGCCCTCCGACGGACGGCTGCCGGTCCGGGGTCCACACGCCGGCCTCCGCGAGCCGTGTGCGCGTGCCCTCCTGGCCCAGGACGGTTTCCGGTGCGTCGTCGGCGAGCACGCCCCCGGCGGCGTCGAGCACGATCACACGGTCCACGACGTCCGCCCACACGGCGACGCGGTGCTCGACGACGACGAGCGTGGCGCCCGTGCGGTCGAGGACGCGGACGACGGCGTCGCGCACTTCCAGCACGCCGTCGGGGTCGAGGTTCGCGGTCGGCTCGTCGAGCAGGAGCAGGCCGGGCTCCATGGCGAGCACCGCGGCGAGGGCGAGGCGCTGCTTCTGTCCGCCCGAGAGCGCGCTGGTGGGGTGGTCGAGCGGGAGGTCGAGCCCGACGTCGTCGAGCGCGCGGTGCACCCGCCGCCAGATCTCCTCCCGCGGGACGGCGAGGTTCTCGGCGGCGAAGGCCACCTCGTCGCCCACGCGCGCGAGGACCACCTGGGTCTCGGGGTCCTGCAGCACGAGGCCCGCGCGGCCGCGGGCGTCGGCGGGGCGGACGCCGTCGAGCAGCAGCTCGCCCTCCTGCTCGCCCTCGTCCTGGCTGCCGAGCAGCCCCGCCAGCCCGTGCAGGACGGTGGACTTGCCCGCCCCGGACGCGCCGAGGAGCAGCACGCGGTCGCCGGGCCGGAGGTCGAGGTCGAGGTGGCGGGCCGCGAAGGCCTTCCGGCCGGCGTGGCGCCAGCCCCATCCCCGGGCGCTGACGGATGCAGCTCCCGGGGACGGCGCCTGCGCTGGTGTCACACGTCCGCCGTGCGGCCGGCGGCGAACGAGGACAGCACGCCCGTCCTCGCGAGTCCGCGCATGGCCAGCCAGGAGAGCAGGCCCGCGATGACGACGCCGGAGAGGGAGGCGAACACCGTGTACAGGAGTTTGAACTCGAAGCTCCAGAGCGCGTTGTAGAGGATGTTCTCGCTGATCGCGAGCGCCAGCCCCGCGCCGAGGCCCGCGAGGAGGGCGACCGGCAGGTTCCACTTCCGGTAGAGGAAGAGCAGGAACACGAGTTCGGCTCCCGCCCCCTGGATGGCCCCGGAGATGAGGACGCCGACGCCCCACTGGGTGCCGATCAGGGCGGAGACCGCCGCGGCGAGGACCTCGCAGTAGATCGCGGCGCCCGGTTTGCGGATGATCAGCCCGCCCAGCACGCCGGCGACGAGCCACCCGCCCGTGTACAGGCCGGCGAGCGGCGGGAACCCGGCGGTGAGCACGCTGATGCCCGAGTAGCCCGCGGACCAGACGAAGAACAGGACGCCGACGGCGACGCCGATGACCGAGGCCACCACGATGTCGACGACGCGCCACCGGCTGGTGCGGGGGGAGAGGCCCTCCAGGGCCGTTGATGATGCCATGCTGATTCCTCCTGGGATGCAGGAGGGGAGGGTGCGCGGCGGTCGCACACCCCGAGAACTCGACTCCCTTCGCCGGTACTAGCCGGATCAGGTTCGAGGGTCTGCGGCATTCCGCACTCTCAGCGCCCGTTCCGGCAGCATGCTGCGGATCGGCGCTCCCCTGTCGTGTGTTGCTTGAGCGCCTCCGATCCTACACCCGCCCTCCGCCTGCGGAGAGGAGATCGGCCCGGCTAGGCTAGGCGGGAGACCATCGGACGAGAAGGAGAAACCATGAACGTCGTGTTCAAGCTGCTGGGTGTGGGCATGAGTGTCGGTGCGGGCTACGTCGGGACCAAGCTCGTCGACTTCCTGTGGGAGAGGATCACCGGCGAGGCGCCGCCCAAGAGCAAGGACGGCCTGGAGAACACGCTCCGCTCCGCGCTGGTGTTCGCCATCATCTCCGGTGCGGTGAGCACCACCATCCAGGTCCTGACCAACCGGTCCACGCAGAAGGCCATCGAGCGTTACTCGAAGTCCCGCGACCTCACCTGAGGCGCTCGACGCGGGAGGGGCGCTCTTCGGGGCGCCCCTCCCGCGTGTGTCAGGGCTCCCCGTCGCCGCCGAGCTCGGGTTTGACGGCCTGCAGGATGCGGTGCAGGTTCATGCCGATCGCGGCCGCCGATCCGAAGGGGACCGTCTCGGACGAGGACTCGTAGGCCGCCTTCTCGAGGACCTTCAGGGCCCGTTCGGCCTCCCGGACCATGTCCGTGCTGTGCTCGTCGACCGTCCACAGGTCCAGCACGTTCCCGGTCGCGGTGAACGCCTCCTGCAGGGGCGGGCGGACCGCGGCGGGAAGGGGGTGCTCGACCGCCGTCCCGTGGAGCCCGTCCTGCAGCATGTTCATGATGTTCAGCGTGTGCGAGGCGACGATCTCCAGGACCTCGACGTGCCGGTAGTCGCGGCGCATGTCCCGCGGGTGGAAGCGCCGCCGGACGTTGCCCTTCCGGCTCTCGGTCGCGTACTGGAGGGCGCTCCGGGCGTTCCGGACCGACGCCGTGAGGGCGTCGCGGCGTTCCGCCCACCGCGGGTCGTCCCCGGCCCAGTCCTCCTCGAGGGCCTCGCCCATCTCCTGGAGCTCCCGTGCCGCGGTCCGTCGGAGGCCACTCATCTGCCCCACCGCGTCATTGAGGTGCAGCGGGGGCAGGATCAGCGCACTGACGGCGAGGCCCACGCCCACTCCCACGAGGGTCTGCACCAGGTACCCCAGCGAATAGCCGAGGTTCTCGTTGCCGATGACGAGCACGAACAGCCCGGCCGAGGCGATCCCGGACCCGCCGCCGGCCGTCTTCTTGAGCACACCGCCGAGCAGCACACCCGCCCCGACGACGAAGGCGATCGTCATCCAGTCGGGGTCACCCGCCCAGACGGCGACGTACGCGAGGAGGATCCCGACCGTGAGCCCGACGACGGTCTGCAGGCCGAGCTTGAGGGTGCCCGCCACCGTCGGGTAGATCGCCAGCAGCGCACCCAGCGGCGCGTAGTACGGGTATTCGGCCGGGGTCCCGGGGATGGCGAGGGCGATCGTCCAGGCGAGCGCCGCGGCGAGGGCGGCCTTGCCCGCGAGGAGGATCTGCGGGTCGAGGACCGCGGCACGGAGGCGCTTCCTGAGGTCGCCGTCGAACCGGGCGGCGAGAATGCCGAAGCCCGGGTGGATCTTCATTGTGGGCATCCCGCAGTATGACAGCCGAACCTTGGAGTCCTTCTCCCGGGAGCGCCCATCGGCGCATACTGGCGGCATGACCCTCCTCACCACGCAGCAGGTCCTCGACGCCGGCCTCACCGACTGGCGCAAACTGGCCAAGGCACTGCACGCCCGCTTCCTCACCGGCGACTTCGCCACCGGGCTCGCCCTCGTCACGGCGATCGGCGACCTCGCGGAGGAGGCGGGTCACCACCCCGACGTCGTCCTGACCTACCCGCACGTCGACGTCACGCTCCTCAGCCACGACGCCTCCGGCGTGACGGAGCGCGACGTCGACCTCGCGCGGCGGATCAGTGCGGCCGCCGCCGAGCACGGCGTCGCGGCGGACCCCGCGGCGCCCGCCGTCGTCGAGCTCGCCCTCGACACCGCCGACGTCGCCGCCCTCGGCCCGTTCTGGGCGGCCCTGCTGACCGGTGACGCCGGCGCGGTGGACGGCGACGACGTCGAGGACCCGGGCGGGCGCGTCCCCCTCCTCTGGTTCCAGCACACCGACGCCCACGAGACCCCCCGGCAGCGCTTCCACCTCGACGTCTGGGTGCCGCACGATGCCGCGGAGGCACGGATCGCCGCCGCCGTGGCCGCGGGCGGACGCGTGGTCGACGACGCCCGGGCGCCCTCGTTCACGGTCCTCGCGGATCCCGAGGGCAACCGCGCCTGCGTCTGCACCGCCCTGGAGCGCTGAACACATCCTCGGGAGGCGAGCATGACCCATGGGAGCGCAGCCCCCGAAGACGTCGACGTCCTCGTCATCGGCGCGGGCCCCACGGGCCTGACGCTGGCGAACTGGCTGGTGAAGCTGCGGGTGCGCATCGCGGTGGTCGATGGCAAGGACGGCCCGACCGTGGAGTCCCGTGCCCTCGGAGTGCATTCACGCTCGATGGAGATCTACGACCAGCTCGGGGTCGTCGATCGCGTGCTGGCCGAGGCCGTGCGCGTGCAGTCGATCCGGCAGGGATTCGAGCATGCCTCCTTCGCGGCGGTACCGCTCGCGGGGTTCGGCCGGGGGATCACGCCGTACCCCGGCGTCTACATCCTGGAGCAGAGCGCCAACGAGCGTCTCCTCGGCGACAACCTGCGCGCGCTGGGTGGATCCGTGAGGTGGCGGCACCGGGTGTCCTCTCTGGAGCAGACCGACGGCGGTGTCCTCGTCGTCGTCGACGGCCCTGCCGGCTCCTCGACGATCCGCGCGCAGTTCGCCGTCGGCTGCGACGGAGCATCCTCCACCGTCCGGTCCCTGTGCGGAACGGCCTTCGAGGGGACGACCAGCCGGCAGAGCTTCTTCCTCGTGGACGCCGTGGGCGTCGGCGGGTTGGTCCCCGCGTCCATCAACGTCCGCCTGGGCGCCACCTCGTTCCTCCTCGCGTTCCCCATGCGGCCCGGCGACGACGGCAGGACCGGGCATCGCCTGATCGGTATCGCCGGCGATGACGACGCCCCGTCCACGACCGAGGACTCCGCACGCCGCCGCCTGGCCGAGGTCTTCGGGGTCACCTACGAGGATTCCCGCTGGTTCTCGACCTACCGCGTCCACCACCGGATCGCGGCACGGTTCCGCGACCGTTCGGTCCTCCTCGCCGGTGACGCGGCCCACGTCCACTCCCCGGTCGGCGCGCAGGGCATGAACACGGGGCTCCAGGACGCACACAACCTCGCGTTCAAGCTCGACGACGTCGTGTCCGGCCGGGCACCCGAGGCACTTCTCGACCGCTACGAGGCCGAGCGCCGGCCCGTGGCCGTACGCCTCCTGCAGACGACGGACACCGTCTTCCGCGGGGTCACGTCCGAGGCGCGGCGGGCTGTCCTGATCCGCCGCTTCGTGCCGCGGGTGGTGCTGCCCGTCGCGGTCGCCGTCCTGCCCCGCCTGCCGATCGGCCGTCGCGTCGCGGGCTACCTCGGGCAGATCCGCATCCACTACCGGCTGGAGGGTTCCGCGTCCGGGCGGCGAGCCCGCCGGGACGCCGTCGTGGGCCGCCGGCTCCAGTGGACCGGCGAGAACTTCGACGTGCTGCGCTCCGCGTCCTGGCAGCTGCACCTGTACGCCCCCGACGATGCTGCGGTGCGACGTGCCGAGGCCGCCGCCCTCGAGCTCGGGCTCCCGCTGCACGTCTTCGACTCCACCGGGTCCACGCCCCTGCGACCCGGCACCCTGTACCTCGTGCGGCCGGACGGCTTCGTGGCCGCCGCGTCCCTCCCCGCCGGGGCCGTCGTCCCGTTCCGGGCGGCGCGGGAGGGTTCCCCCACGTCTCCCGCCGAGCCATCCGCGCGCCGGGCACCCCGTCCCCTGCGCCGCCGTCGGACGGCCCGCCCCGGCGGAGCCGCCGGGAACGAAGGAGTCGGCGGAAGCGTCGGTGGCACGGTCTAGGCTTCGACGGACGGCACGCCCACCGCGGGTCGATGGCGCGTCGGCGGACGACGGCGGGAAGGAGCGGGACGATGGATGGTTCCGGTGCGGCCGGATCGGCGCTGGGTCGGCCGGCCGGCGGGGCGGAGGTCGGCTCGCTCCTGCCGTCGGGCTACGCGTCTCCCGCGCAGGACTGGTTCGAGGACCGGATCGACCTCAACCGCCACCTCATCCAGGACATCACGAGCACGTACATCGTGCGGGTCTCCGGGGACGCCATGGACGGCGCCGGGATCTCCGACGGCGACGAGCTGATCGTCGACCGCGCCCTCCGGCCGGCCGACGGCTCGGTGGTCATCGCCGTACTCGACGGCGAGCTCGTCATCCGGAGGATCCGCATCGCACCCACCGGCGTGGTGCTCGTCGCCGCGAGCCCGGGCCACGAACCCTTCCCCGTGCCCGATCCGGATGCCCTCGTGATCTGGGGCGTCGCCACCCGGTGCCTGCACCGTGTCTGAGCACGGCCGCAGCATCGCGCTCGTCGACGTCAACAACTTCTACGTCTCCGCCGAACGGGCCTTCGACCCGTCGCTCGAAGGCCGGCCCCTCGTCGTCCTCTCGAACAACGACGGCTGCGTGATCACCCGGAGCCCCGAGGCCAAGGCCCTCGGCATCACGATGGGCACACCCTGGTTCCGCATCGCGGGCCAGGCGCCGGCCTGGGGGCTGCAGGTGCGCTCGAGCAACTACGAGCTCTACGGCGACCTGAGCGCCCGCGTCATGGAACTCCTCGGCCGCCACACCGGGCACCTCGAGATCTACAGCATCGACGAGGCCTTCCTGACCCTCGCCGGTCCGGCCGCCGCCCAACGGCGGGCGGGAACGGAGATCCGGACCGCCGTGCGCCGCCACGTCGGCCTCCCCGTCTGCGTGGGGATCGCACCCACCAAGACCCTCGCCAAGCTCGCCAACCGCTGGGCCAAGGGCAATCCGGAGTTCGAGGGTGTGTGCCACTGGGGCCTGGTCCCCGAGGAGAACCGGCGGTCCCTGCTCCGGCGGCTCGCGGCCTCGGAGGTCTGGGGCGTCGGCGCTCGGAACGCACAGCGGCTGGGCGCGCTCGGGATCGACTCGGCCTGGGACCTCGCCGCCGCGGACCCCCTGACCATCCGCAAGCGCTTCTCGGTGGTCCTGATGCGGACCGTCCTGGAACTGCAGGGCACCCCCTGCATCACCGGACGTGAGTCCACCGGCACCGAGCAGGTCCTCTACTCCCGGTCGTTCGGGGCACCGGTGAGTACCCGGGAGGCCATGCACCAGGCCCTCAGCGTCTACGCGCAGGGCGCCGCCTCCCGCCTGGCCCGGAAGAACCTGCAGGGACGGGTCATCACGGCCTTCGCCGCCACGTCACCCTTCGCTGGGGGCCGGACGAGCACGCCCACCATCTGTACCCCCCTGCCCGCACACACTGCGGATCCCCTCGAACTCTCGCGTGCCGCGGACACGCTCCTCCCTCTGATCGAGGAGGGCGTGCCCTACATCCGTGCCGGCGTCGTCGTCACCGACCTGCGACCCGCGGGCGCCCAGGCGCTGCTGCCCGCCGACGGACCGGCGCTCAGGGACACCGGCCCGCTCCTGCAGGACGTGGGGCGGCGCTTCGGACGGTCGGCCATCGGGCTCGGGCACGCCGGGCTGAAGGGCGGGGCGGACTGGACCATGAAGCGGGACATGCTCTCACCGCACTACACGACGAAGTGGTCCGAGCTGCCGGTGGTCAGGGCCCGGTAGTCGCCCGCGACGCCGGCGGGGGTCGCGTCACGCGGCGTCGCGGAAGCCCCCGGAGGGGAGGACGTCGTCGAGGTAGGCGCGGAGCGCGCGCGGGCTGAAGGGCTTCGCCAGGAACTGGTCGGCGCCGGCCGCCAGGCACTGGTCCGCGGTGAGCTGCGGCGGCCGCGCGGAGATGGTGAGGATGTGGGCGTCGGAATGCGCCCGGAGCCGGGGGCAGAGGTCGAGCCCGTCCACATCGGGCAGATTGAGGTCCAGCGTGACGAGGTCCGGCCGGACGGCGTCGACGAGCCGCTGGCCCTCCGCTCCGGTGGACGCCTCGTGCACGGTGAACCGGCGCCCGGACAGCACGATGGCGAGCAGCCGGCGGATGTCGGCGTCATCCTCGATGACGACCGCATGGCGCTGCGGCATCGGCGCCTCCTCCCGACCGTGGACATGATTATCAGCGAGCTTATCATTTCCGCGCTGCTGGCCCGCCCGGGTCGGGAGGAGTGCCATACCGGCGGGTCGTCGCGGCGGGCGCAGGACCGCGGACGGGTCAGGCCGGGCCGCCGCCGGCGTCCGGGCGTGTCTCGCCCGGCCGGCCGGGCCGTCCGGGATCCGCCGCGGCGGCCCGCGCCACGACGTCGTCGAGCTCGTCCAGGGTGAGGAGGTCCCGGCGGAGGTGCCGCGTGCGGTAGCCGGCCCGGCCCACCATGTGCGCCGACACGGGGCTGGTGAGCAGCTGGAAGATCCAGCAGAGCACCAGCAGCGGGACCAGCGGCCAGCTCTCGGACTCCACGGCGAGCGCGAGGAGGAACAGGAGCAGTCCGAGGACCTGGGGCTTGGTCGCGGCGTGCATGCGGGAGAGCAGATCCGGGAAACGCACGAGGCCGATCCCTGCAGCGAGGGACATCAGGGCGCCACCGATCAGGAGGATCGAGACGATCACGTCGTTCACCATGGCGCTACTTCCTGTCCGTGACGAAACGGGCGACCGTGACGGAGCCGATGAACCCGACGACCGAGATCACGACGAGCAGCACGAGGTTGTCGAGGTGGCGCCCGACCACCATGTTCAGGACGAGGGCCGCACCGATGACGGCCAGGACGACGTCGAGCGCGAGCACGCGATCGAGGATCGACGGCCCGCGGACCGCCCGGTAGAGGGCCAGCAGCACGGCGACGGCGAGTATTCCTCCGGTGACATAGACGGCGATCGTCATCGGCGTGCCTCTTCTTCCCTCAGCGCGGCGAGGTCCGCGCGGCTGCCCATGATCCTGATGAGCCAGACCTCGGTGGCCCGGACGTCCCGCCGGATGGCCTCGGCGTCCTCGTCGGAACGGATGTGGAGGCAGTGCAGGTAGAGGGTCGACGTGGAACGGTCGACCTCCAGGACGAGGGATCCCGGGATCAGCGAGATGGCGTGGCCGGTCGCCGTGACGAGGAAGTCCGAGCGGCTCCGGAGCTGCACGGCCACCACGGCGCTGCGCAGGGACGGCCCCCGCGTGAGGGCCAGCCAGAACACCTCGGCGCTGGCGACCACCAGACGGGACAGGAACCGTCCGAGGAACGGGACGACCCACAGCACGTTGAACCTGCCCGTCAGTTCGACCGGCGGCAGGTAGAAGAAATTCACGACGCCGTAGGCGATGATCGCGCCGAACACGAGGGTGCCGGGGCTGAAGTCCTGCCAGAGGGCGCCCCACACGAGCACGAGCCAGATGACGAGCGGCAGTTCGGTGATGAGGGGGATGCGCTGGCGGCTCATCCGTCCGCTCCCGGCCCGAGGACGGCCTCGATGTAGGGGGTGCGGTCGAGCATCTCCTGGGCGGCGCCGTCGCTCAGCGAGAACAGCGGCCCGGCGAGGACGGTCAGGGCGAGCCCGAGGGCGACGAGGCCGACCGTGGGGCCGGTCATGGTGCGCGGCAGGAGCGTCACGGGGTCCTTGCCGGCGAAGCGCCCGGTGTCCTCCCCCGTGACGTGGCGGGAGGTGCCCACGCTCGAGCCGTCCGCCTTGCTCGCCAGCAGGATGGGGTCCGGGTCCTCCGCGTCGGCGGGGCTGCGCCAGAAGGCACGGTTCCAGACCCTCGCCATGACGAGGAGGGTCAGCAGGCTCGTCAGCACTCCCCCGGCGACCAGCGCGTACGCGAGCGGGGTCCCGAGCTCCACGCCGGCCTGGATGAGGCCGAGCTTGCCGAGGAAGCCTGAGAACGGAGGGATGCCGGCGAGGTTCATGGCGGGCAGGAAGAACAGGATGCCGAGGAGCGGTGAGAGCTTCGCGAGTCCCCCGAGGCGGTCGACGTTCGCCGTCCCGCCCCGGCGCTCGATCAGCCCCGTGACGAGGAACAGGCTCGTCTGCACGGTGATGTGGTGCGCCACGTAGTAGACCGCGGCGCCGAGGCCGACCCGCGAGGAGATGGCCAGCCCGAAGATCATGTAGCCGATATGGCTGACGAGGGTGAAGGACAGGAGCCGTTTGATGTCGGACTGCACGAGCGCGCCGAGGATGCCCACCACCATGGTGAGCAGCGCGACGACCATGAGGAGCGAATTGATGCGGTCGCCGGGGAACAGCAGCGTCTCGACCCGGACCATCGCGTAGACGCCCACCTTGGTCAGCAGCCCGGCGAAGACGGCGGTCACCGGGGCGGGGGCGGTCGGGTACGAGTCCGGCAGCCAGAAGGACAGCGGGAAGACGGCGGCCTTGATGCCGAACGCCACGAGCAGCATGAGGTGGAGCACCATCTGCGTCGCCGGGTCCACCGCCTCCAGCTTCACCGCGAGATCCGCCATGTTGACCGTGCCGGTCGCGCCGTAGATCATCGCGATGCTGATGAGGAACAGCATCGAGGACACCACGCTGACGACGACGTAGGTCACGCCGGCACGGATCCGCGGGGCGGTGCCGCCGAGGGTCATGAGGACGTAGCTCGCGGTCAGCAGGATCTCGAAGCCGACATACAGGTTGAACAGGTCACCCGTCAGGAAGGCGTTGGACACCCCCGCGACGAGGATGAGGTACGTGGGGTGGAAGATCGAGACCGGGCCGTCCTCGTCGCCGTCGGCCATGCCCTGGCCTGCGGCGTAGATCAGCACCGCCAGGCTGATCGCGGAGGACACCACGAGCATCAGGGCGGAGAACTGGTCCACCACGAGCACGATGCCGAACGGAGGCTCCCACCCGCCGAGCCGCACCGCCTGCGTTCCCGAGGAGGGCGCGGCGAGCAGCATCACCACCTCGACGATGAGGGTCACGCCGAGGGTCGAGATGCTGACGGCGCGCTGCGCCCGCGAATGGCGGATGAGCAGGAACGTGACGGCCGCTCCGAGGAAGGGCAGGACGATCGCGAGCGGGGCCAGGTCGGCGGCGATCACCGGTGGTCCTCCGGTCGGCGCGTCGTGGCGGCGGGATCGTCGACGCCTCCGCGGGCGCCGTCCCCGGGGGTCGCGCCGTGGGCGGTCGCGCCGCTGCGCGGGGCGGGATCCTCGTCGTCGAAGAACTCCGAGGTCTCCGCGACGACGTCGGCGTCGTCCTCCCAGTCGTAGCTGTCCTGGTCCGCGACGCGGCGATCCTCCGGGTCGTCCTGGACGTCGTCCTCGCGGCCCAGGACCCACGACCGGTAGATGATGCCGAGCATGAACGCCGTGACCGCGAACGTGATGACGATGGCCGTCAGGATCAGGGCCTGGGGCAGGCTGTCGGCGTAGTCCTCCGCGGGGGTCCCCGCGACGTAGAGCGGCGACTTGCCGCCGCCCCCGCTCATGGCGAGCATCAGGATGTTCGCACCGTTGCCGAGGAGGATCAGGCCGAGCAGCACGCGGGTCAGGCTGCGTTCCAGGAGCAGGTAGATCCCCGCGGCGAAGAACGCCGCCATGAGCACGATGAGCGTGAGGTCGACGGTCACGGCTGGGCTCCCTCGGCGACGGGCGGGACGAGCGCGTCGGACGCGGGGTCCTCCTCGACGGGCTGCCCCGCCTCGCTGTGCTCGTCGATCTCGGAGCCCAGGCTCCGCAGGACGTCCAGGACAAGACCGACGACGATGATGTAGACCCCGATATCGAAGATGGTGGACGTCACGAACTTCACGTCGCCGAAGACCGGCAGCGAGAACTCGAGGATGTAGCTCTCCAGGACCGCACCGCCGATCAGCAGGGGCGCAGCCGCGGTGAGGGAGACGATCGCGAGCCCGATGCCGAGCAGCGCCCCGGCGCTGACCGGGCTGGCCTCGGCCAGCTCGAACCGGCCGCCCGCGAGGTACCGGATGGCGAGCGCGAGCCCGGCGGTGAGCCCGCCGGCGAAGCCCCCGCCCGGGAGGTTGTGGCCGGCGACCAGCAGGTAGATGGACAGCACGATGATGGTGTGGAAGAGCAGGCGGGTGATCACCTCGAAGATGATCGACCGGCGCTCGGGCGCGAGGGTCCGCCCCGCCACGAGCCAGGGGTCGCGCGGGACGTCCGTGAACCGCGCCGCGAGCTCCCGGGCGGCGACGGCCCGGCCGGCCACGTCCAGCGGCTCCTGCCCCCGGTCCACCGAGCCGTCCTCGACGTCGGAGGCCCTGCGCCGTGTGTCACCGCGCCCGCGGATGAAGATCAGGCTCGCGATCCCGGTCGCGGCGATCGCCAGGACCGTGATCTCGCCGAAGGTGTCCCACGCGCGGATGTCGACGAGCAGGACGTTGACGGCGTTGGCACCGCCGCCGTCGTCGTAGGCCATCTCCGGGTAGGCGAGGGAGATGGGCGCCGCGGTGCGGGAGGCCATGGCCGACATCGCGATCACGGCCATGATGCCACCGAAGGCCACGCCGAGCCCCGCCCGCAGGATCCGGTGCCGGCTCCCCGCGCGGTTCCACAGCCGGGCCGGGAGGGAGCGCAGGGCGAGGACGAACGCGACCAGCACGATCGTCTCGACGAGCATCTGGGTGAGCGCGAGGTCGGGAGCCCCGTGCAGCGCGAAGATCGCCGCCATGCCGTACCCGGTGATCCCGACCATCAGGACGGCCATGAAGCGCTTGGTGGACCGCAGCGCGGCGATGATGCCGACGATGATGACCAGCGCTGCGACGAGCTGCGCGGGCGACTCCGCGATCCTGATGTCCGACGGCATGGGGGCGTCGAACAGGACGAGGGCGGCGAGCGGGGTGAGGACGGCGGTCGTCAGGATGACGAAGAGGTAGAAGGACAGCGACCCGCGCTGCGTGCGCCCCGTGATCCATACGGCGACGTCGTCGAGCACGCCGATCAGCGAGCGGTAGACCACCTCCGCCTCCCGCACCGCCGGCAGGCGTCCCTGCACGCGTTCGAACGGCCCGCGCAGCAGGTACAGCCCGGTGCCGGCCGCGATGGTGACCGCGGTGAGGAGCAGCGGAAGGTTGAAACCGTGCCACAGGGCCAGGTACGACGCCTCGCCGTCGGCCGGGAACAGCGTGGCGTACGGCTGGACGACGGCGTCCAGCGGCGCCGGCCAGAACCCGAACACCACGGAGGCGACCGCGAGCACGGCGGGTGCCAGCAGGAAGGACGTGCGGACCGGCCTGAACGGGGTCTGCGGCCGACCGTGCTTCAGCGCGAAGGCCCCCCACACGAAGCGCGCACTGTAGGCGAAGGTCAGGATGGAGCCGAGGACGATCCCCCCGAGGAGGAGCGTGCCGGCGACCCCGTCCTCGGCGCGGTGGACGAACGCCTCGAGGACCGATTCCTTCGCTACGAACCCCAGGAGCGGCGGCACCCCGGCCATGGACGCGGCGGCGACGAGGGCGACGGCGAACAGCGCCGGTGACGTGGCACCCACCCCGGACAGGACCCGCAGGTCGCGGGTGCCGGAGTGGTGGTCGATGATGCCGACGACGAGGAAGAGCGTGGCCTTGAAGAAGCCGTGCGCCAGCAGCAGGGCGAGTCCGGCGACGGCGCCGTCGCGTCCGCCGAGCCCCACCACCATGATCAGGAATCCGAGCTGGCTCACCGTCCCGTAGGCCAGCACGAGCTTGAGGTCGGACTGGCGCAGCGCACGCCAGCCCCCGAGCAGCATGGTCGCCATCCCGAGCCCGAAGACGACCGGGTACCAGAAGGCGGTGTCCGCGAACCCCGGGGCGAACCGCGCCACGAGGAAGACGCCGGCCTTGACCATCGCCGCCGCGTGCAGGTAGGCGCTGACGGGGGTGGGGGCGGCCATGGCCCCGGGCAGCCAGAAATGGAAGGGGACGAGCGCGGACTTCGTGATGGCGCCGACCAGCACGAGGCCGATCGCGACGTCGATCAGCAGGCCGCCGGCCGCGAGGGTGCCGGCGTCGGCCATGATCTCGGAGATGCGGTAGGTCCCGGCCTCCTGTCCCAGGATGATCAAGCCCACGAGCATCGCCAGGCCGCCGAACGTCGTCACGATCAGGGCCTGCAGGGCGGAGCGCCGGGCGGAGAGCCGCTGCCGCGAGTACCCGATCAGCAGGTAGGACAGGATGGTGGTCAGTTCCCAGAAGATGAACAGGAGGATCAGGTCGTCGGCGGTGACCAGCCCGAACATCGACGCCGCGAAGGCGAGGAGCTGGGCACCGAAGGCGCCGACGTCGGGATCGTCGTTCTTGAAGTAGCGGGCGCAGTAGAACAGGACGAGGGCCCCGACGCCGAGGATCAGGATGCACAGGACCGCCGCGAGGGCGTCGAGCCGGAAGGACAGCTCGACCTGCAGGCTGGGGATCCAGGGGATGGTCAGCGACGGCGGGGCGCCGGGACTGCCGTTCGGCGCCCCCTGGTCCGCGGCCAGGACCTGCGGCAGGACGGTCAGGAGCCAGGCGAAACCGGCGGCGGGCGCGGCGGCGAGGACGAAGAAGGCGGACCGCCCGAACCGGGCGAAGAGCAAGGGCGCCACGAGTGCGAGCGCGAACAACGCGATCAGCACGGTGAGCATCGAGTCTCGATCTTCCAC
The DNA here is from genome assembly GCF_051172775.1 of Arthrobacter sp. Ld5. Classification (NCBI taxonomy): domain Bacteria; kingdom Bacillati; phylum Actinomycetota; class Actinomycetes; order Micrococcales; family Micrococcaceae; genus Arthrobacter; species Arthrobacter sp. Ld5. The sequence goes on along the minus strand of NZ_JBPKBO010000022.1, from coordinate 176,527 downwards.
TGGGGGTCGGTCGGGCTCCTCCCAGTCTACCCGGGAAATGCTTCAACGTTTCAGTGTTGCCCGCTGCGCGCACCGTCCGACGGCGTCCGTGCGCCTCGGCGTGACCGGGATCATGCGGGGCTAGCATTCACCGTATGAGTACCCATGAGCCGCTTCCGCTCCCGGCGGAGGCGCCCGCTCCGACCCCCCTCCGCGGTTCCGGCCGCATCTTCAGCCGGCCGGTCATGGCCTGGGCGTCGTGGGACTGGGGGTCGGCCGCCTTCAACGCCGTAATGACCACCTTCGTATTCACGGTGTACCTCACCTCCGATGCCTTCGGGGGCGAGGCCCGCGCCTCGCAGGTGCTCGGGTGGGGCCTCGCCGTCGCGGGCCTGCTCATCGCACTGCTCGCACCGGTCATCGGGCAGCGGTCGGACACCGGGGGTCGCCGGAAGCTCTGGCTGGGCGTGAACAGCGCGATCGTGGCCGTCCTGACGGCGCTGTGCTTCTTCGTCTTCCCCAGCCCGGAGATGCTGATCGTCGGCGTCGCGCTCATCGCCGCGGCGAACATCTTCTTCGAGTTCGCGGGCGTCAACTACAACGCGATGCTGACGCAGGTCTCGACGCCGGCGACGATCGGCCGGGTCAGCGGCTTCGGCTGGGCCATGGGCTACGTGGGGGGCATCGTGGCCCTCGTGGTGGTCCTCGTGGTCTTCATCGAGCCCGTCGTCGACTGGCCGGGTGCCTCGGGCGAGGACGGACTGAACATCCGCCTCGTGGCCGTCTTCTCGGCGCTGTGGTTCGCAGCCTTCGCCCTACCCGTGATGGTCACCGTGCCGGAGGTCCCCCGGAAGGCCAGGGCGGCGCAGGTCGCCTTCTTCGCCTCCTACGGCCTGCTCCTGCGCCGTGTGAAGGCGATCTACCGCCAGAGCCCGCACACCATCTTCTTCCTGCTGGCCAGCGCCGTCTTCCGCGACGGGCTCGCGGCGGTGTTCACCTTCGGCGGGATCCTCGCAGCGGGGACCTTCGGCTTCTCGACGAGCATGGTCATCGTCTTCGCCATCGCGGCGAACGTGATCGCCGCGATCGGGGCGGTCGTGGGCGGCTTCCTCGACGACCGCATCGGGCCGAAGCGGGTCATCATCGGCGCCCTGGTCGGCCTGCTGGTGGCGGGGACGGCGATCCTCGTCCTGGGCACGGGATCGTATTCCTTCTTCGGCATGGACTGGACGGCGGACACGACGTTCTGGGTCTTCGGCCTCCTGCTGACGCTCTTCGTCGGCCCGGCGCAGTCGTCCTCCCGCGGCTATCTCGCGCGCCTGGCCCCGGTCGGCGACGAGGGGGAACTCTTCGGCCTCTATGCGACGACCGGCCGGGCCGTGAGCTTCCTCGCGCCGGCGCTGTTCGCGCTGTGCATCGGGATCTTCGGCTCACAGCTCTACGGCGTGGTCGGGATCCTCGCGGTCCTCCTCGCGGGGCTCCTGCTCCTGCTCCCGGTCCGGTCGCCGGAGCGGGTGACGCGCGCCGTCGTGCCGGAGGCCTGAGCCGGTCAGATGTCGGTTCGGTGGAAGTTCAGGTGGCTGCGCGACGCCGTCGGGCCGCGCTGGCCCTGGTAGCGGTTCCCGTACTCGCCCGAGCCGTAGGGATGCTCGGCCGGGGACGTGAGCCGGAAGAAGCACAGCTGGCCGATCTTGGAGCCCGGCCACAGCTTGATCGGCAGGGTGGCCATGTTGGACAGCTCGAGGGTCACGTGGCCCGAGAAGCCGGGGTCGATGAACCCTGCCGTCGAATGGGTGAGCAGCCCGAGACGGCCGAGCGAGGACTTCCCCTCGAGCCTTGCGGCGATGTCGTCGGGCAGCGTGACCGTCTCGTACGTGGAGCCGAGGACGAACTCTCCGGGGTGCAGGATGAACGGCTCGTCGGGCGCCACCTCGACCAGGCGCGTGAGCTCCGGCTGGTCCTCTGCGGGGTCGATGTGCGCGTACTTGTGGTTGTCGAAGAGCCGGAAGTAGCGGTCGATGCGGACGTCGACGCTGGAGGGCTGCACCATCGCCGGGTCGAGCGGTTCGAGGACGATCCGCTGGGCTGCGAGTTCTGCTCGGATGTCGCGGTCGGAGATCAGCACCGTCCAAAGTTACCAGCCCGGCGGGGGCGATCCGCCGCGGCGGATCAGCGTCCGATCTCCGTGCGGACGGCGAAGAGTTCGGGGAAGAACGTGAGTTCGAGGGCGCGCTGCAGGAAGCCGACGCCGGACGAGCCACCCGTCCCCGCCTTGAACCCGATGGTCCGCGCGACGGTCTTCAGGTGCCGGAAACGCCACAGCTGGAAGTTGTCCTCGAGGTCGACGAGCTCCTCGCAGGCCTCGTAGACGTCCCAGTGGCCCGCGGCGTCCTCGTAGACCTGCTTGTAGACGGCGACGAGCGCCGGCGTGAACTCGTGGGCGAGGCTGACGTCGCGGGCGAGCAGGTCCGCCGGGACGGCGTAGCCCCGCCGGGCCAGCAGGGCGATGAACTCGTCGTACACGCTGCTCGTTCCCAGCAGGTCGGAGAGCAGGGCGCGTGCGGCGGGGTCGGCGTCGAACACCCCGATCATCGCGGCGTTCTTGTTGCCGAGCAGGAACTCGACGGCACGGTACTGGTAGGACTGGAAGCCGCTGGAGGACCCGAGGTCGCCGCGGAACTCCGCGTACTCCGACGGCGTGAGGGTCGCCAGGACGGACCACTGCTCGGTCAGCGAGCGCTGGATGTGCTTGATGCGGGCGATGCCCTTCATCGCGGCGCGCAGGTCGTCGGCCCGCAGGTGCAGACGCACCGCGCGGAGTTCGTGGAGCACGAGCTTCAGCCACAGCTCGGAGGTCTGGTGCTGGATGATGAACAGCATCTCGTCGTGGTGCTCCGGCGAGCTCACGGGGTGCTGGGCGTCGAGCAGCCGGTCGAGGTCCAGGTACGAGCCGTAGCTCATCTTGTCGGAGAAGTCGCGCTCGATCCCCTGCTCCAGATCGCGGGTGTTCCGTTCGACGCTCATGCCGCCCAGCCTACGTGCGCGCGGTACGGCGAGGAATGTCGGCCCGCCGGTCTACCGTGGGACCACCGAAGGAGGCCCCCATGCCGCGAACCCCCTGCAGCATCGTCCCCCCGCACCTGCTCACCCGCCTCGCCTCGCTGCGGGACGCACGGCACGCCGTCGCGTCCCAGGCGGCACGCCGCGCCCTCCGGGAACTGGACCCGCTGACGCACGCCCGCGCCGAGGCGCTCCGGGCGCCCGTGCGCCGGTCCGCCGTCGTCGGGACGCTCACCCGCCGTATCCGGGACGCCGGGGGTCGCGAGGAGCTCCCCGGAACCCTCGTGCGGGGCGAGGGCGCCGCACCCACGGGCGACGCCGCCGCCGACGAGGCCTACGACGGACTCGGCTCCACCTACCGGCTGTTCAGCGAGGCGTACGGACGCTCGTCGATCGACGGCGCGGGCCTGCCCCTCGACGCCACGGTGCATTACGGGACCGGCTACGACAACGCGTTCTGGGACGGCGAGCGCATGGTCTTCGGCGACGGCGACGGCGAGATCTTCGGCCGGTTCACGGCATCCCTGACGGTCATCAGCCACGAACTCGCCCACGGCTTCACGCAGTACTCCACGAACCTCGAGTACCGGGGGCAGTCCGGCGCGCTGAACGAGTCGCTCTCGGACGTCTTCGGCGTCCTCGTCGAACAGCGCGAGTTCGGGCAGGATGCGGCGTCTGCCTCCTGGCTCGTGGGCGCGGGCCTGTTCACGGCGGAGGTGCAGGGCGTCGCCCTGCGGTCGCTCGCGGCGCCGGGGACGGCGTACGACGACGACGTGCTGGGCAGGGATCCCCAGCCCGCCACGATGGCGGACTACGTCGAGACGACGTCGGACAACGGCGGGGTGCACATCAACTCCGGGATCCCCAACCATGCCTTCTATCTCGCTGCCACGGCCGTGGGAGGCCGGGCCTGGGAGGGCGCCGGGCGTATCTGGTACGACGCCGTCCTCAGCGGGAGCATCCCACCGGACTGCGACTTCCCGGGGTTCGCGGCCGCGACGGCCGACGCCGCGAACGCGCGGTTCGGGGCCGGCAGCCGCGAGGCCGCCGCCGTCGCCGATGCCTGGGCCGCGGTGGGTGTGCTGCAGTGAGGATCGAGATCACCCGCTCCGGGGGCGTCGGCGGACTGACGCGGACCTGGAGCCTGGAGGTCAGCCGGGAGGAGGCCGAGGAGCGCTGGCTGCCGCTCGCCGAGGCGGAGGCGTCGGCGGAAACGCGTCCGGGGGAGGCCGCGCGGCAGCCCGACACGGGCCCGCCGGGTCCTTCGCGGGACCGGTTCACCTACCGCATCACCGTTGGCTACACCGAGGTGTCCGTTCCCGAGAGCCGGCTCGCGGCGCCGTGGCGGGAACTGATCGACCGGGCCCGCGCCGGCACCCGGGGCGGGCCTGCGACGGGTCCGGGCGCCCGACCCGCACCGGGTGCCGAACCCTCCTCCGAGGGTGGGCACGGCACGCCGGAAGAATTGTTGTAAGGTGATGGAGCGGTTTCAACTGCCGTGCGGGCGTAGCTCAATGGTAGAGCGCTAGCTTCCCAAGCTCGATACGCGGGTTCGATTCCCGTCGCCCGCTCTCTTCTTCCCCGGCAGGGCATTGACGTCCTGCCGCGTGTGCCCGAGGACACTCGGAGGCCTGCCCGTTCCCGGCCTGATCGGCAGTATCCTTGAGGCGATGATTCGCACAATGTTCGCCTCGAAGATCCACCGCGCCACGGTCACGCACGCCGATCTGCACTACGTCGGCTCGGTCACCGTGGACCTCGACCTGCTCGACGCCGCCGACATCCTGCCCGGGGAGCTCGTCTCGATCGTCGACGTCACGAACGGCGCCCGGCTCGAGACCTACACGATCGCCGGGGTGCGGGGTTCCGGGGTGATCGGCATCAACGGCGCCGCGGCGCACCTCGTGCAGCCCGGCGACCTGGTCATCCTGATCGCCTACGCGCAGATGAGCACCGAGGAGGCCCGCGCGTTCATCCCCACCGTCGTCCACGTGGATGCGGACAATCGGATCGTCGAACGGGGCTCGGACCCGGCCGAGGCCGTCACGGAGGGCCTCGAGCGCCCGCCGTTCGCCCTGGACACCACCGCCGTCCCCGCCTGAGCCGCTCCCTCCCCCCGTCGTCGGCCTACCATGTCCGGCGGCCTCGGCGCAGCCACCGTTCCGGTCGTGTAACACCGAACAGGTTGCCTAGCGCATCCCGTTCCCAAGGCATAGGGTCGGAAAGCAAGCTCGCTTAGGCTGTCGATTCGCTCGAACCGTCAGCCGGGCTGTCTACGAGGATGTGGAGGCTCGGTACGAATGCCGATCAGTCGAAGAACGCGCAATGGAAAGAGCCGTCCGAAGGCCGCCGTCCTGGCGGGCCTGGTGATCGGCACGATGGCGATGAGCGGGTGCACCCCCGCGGAGGCCGACAACAGCCTGACCTGGTACATCAACCCCGACGCCGGGGGGCAGGCCGCGATCGCCCAGAAGTGCAGTGACGAGTCCGGTGGCCGCTACCGCATCGAGACCTCGCTCCTTCCGAACGATGCCGCGTCGCAGCGCGAACAGCTCGCCCGCCGCCTGGCGGCTGGAGACACCTCGCTGGACATCATGAGTCTCGATCCCCCGTTCGTCCCCGAACTCGCAGAACCCGGATTCCTGGCGCCGGTGCCGGACGAGGTCGCCGAGGGCGCCACCGAGAACGTCGTGGAGGGGGCCATCGCCGGGGCCACCTGGAAGGACGAGCTCGTCACCGTCCCGTTCTGGGCCAACACGCAGATCCTGTGGTACCGGAAGTCGGTCGCCGAGGCCGCGGGACTCGACATGAGCGGGCCCGTCACCTGGGAGCAGATCATGGAGGCTGCCCGGACCCAGGACAAGACCCTCGGGGTGCAGGGCGCCCAGGCCGAATCGATGACGGTGTGGGTCAACGCGCTGATCGAATCGGCCGGCGGATCGATCATCGTCGACCCCGAGGCGACCGCGGAGACGATCGAACTCGCCATCGACTCCGAAGCCGGCGTCGCCGCGGCGGACGTGATCTCCACGATCGGCAACGACGGCCTCGGCGGTCCCGGCCTTCCCACCCAGGCGGAGAACGAATCCCTCATCGGTTTCCAGGGCGACTCGGGGTCCTTCATGGTGAACTGGCCGTTCGTCTGGCCCGCGACGGTCGCCGCCGTCGAGGCGGGCTCCCTCGATCAGGCGGTCCTGGACGATATCGCCTGGGGCATCTACCCGCGCATGATGGAGGACGAGGAGGCAGCTCCCCCGCTGGGCGGGATCAACCTCGGCGTCGGCGCGGAGAGCGACAACCCCGAACTCGCGTACGAGGCCATCGAGTGCATCGTCTCGGTGGAGAACCAGGCGGAGTACTTCCTGACCAACGGCAATCCGCCGGCCAACACCGAAGCCTATGAGGACCCTCGCATCGAGGAACAGTTCCCCATGGCGGAGACCATCCGGGACTCGCTCCAGTTGGCGGCACCCCGACCGCAGACCCCGTTCTACAACGAAATATCCACCGGCATCCAGCAGACCTGGGCGCCGCCCGAAGGCGTCGACCCCGATACGACTCCGGAGAGGTCGAGCAACTTCATCCTTTCGGTCCTCAGAGGGGAGCAACTCCTATGACCTCCGCGATCCCAGCAAAGACAACGACGGCGTCATCCTCCGAACCCGGCCCAAAGCTGGACGCAGGCAACGGCAAGGGCAACGGCAACGGCAGGAAGCCGCGGGTCCAGTACAGCGACCGGGCGCGTGCGGAACGGCGACTCGGCTGGATGCTGGCCGGGCCCGCATTCATCATCATGCTTGCGGTCACGCTGTACCCGATCCTGCAGGCCGTCTACGACTCCCTCTTCCAGTTCCGCCTCACGGCACCGGACGAGCGGGCGTTCATCGGCTTCGAGAACTACGCCGTGATCCTCACGGACCCGGTCTGGTGGGCCGCCCTGCGCACCACGGTGCTCATCACCCTGGTGACGGTCGTCGTCGAACTGGTGCTCGGTTTCGCCCTCGCCCTCGTGATGCACAAGGCCCTGAAGTCCGTCCGGGGCATCCTGCGCACGGCGATCCTCGTGCCGTACGGCATCATCACCGTGGTCTCGGCGTTCGCCTGGTTCTACGCCTTCGACATCAACTCCGGGTATGTGAACAACTGGTTCAACTGGGTGCCCGGTATCGACGAGAACCTCAACTGGTTCGCCCAGGGCGGCACGGCCCTGTTCGTCATCATGGCCTCCGAGATCTGGAAGACCACGCCGTTCATCTCGCTGCTGCTCCTCGCCGGCCTCGCCCAGGTGCCGGACGAGCTCACCGAGGCGGCGAAGGTCGACGGCGCCACCTGGTGGGAGCAGATGCGCAAGGTCATCATCCCCAACATGAAGGCCGCGATCATGGTCGCGGTGCTGTTCAGGGCACTGGATGCGTTCCGCATCTTCGACAACGTGTTCATCATGACCAACGGCGCCTACGGTACGGAAGTGCTGTCGCTGCTCGCCTACCGGCAATCGATCAGCCGGCTCGAGATCGGGTTGGGCTCCGCCGTCTCCGTCCTCCTGTTCCTGTGCGTCCTGCTGATCTGCTTCGTGGCGATCAAGCTGTTCAAGGTCGATCTCGCCGGATCGCAGGGAGGAAAGTAATGACGAACAACAGCACCAGGCACAAGGTCCTGTGGGCAGTCATCACGGTCGTCGTGATGCTCTATGCGCTGTTCCCCGTCGCGTCGATCCTCGCCACGTCCTTCAAGACACCGAGCGACCTCACGAGCGGCAAGTTCCTCCCGTCGTCGGGGACGGCGACGACGAGCAACTACGAGCAGATCCTGGTCGGCGACGCCCAGGAACTGTTCCTCTCGTCGCTGCGCAACTCCGTCGGCATCGCCCTGATCGCGACGTTCATCGCCGTCGTCCTGGCGACGCTGTGCGCCTACGCGATCGCCCGCCTGGACTTCCCGGGGAAGAAGGTCATCCTGACCACGGCACTGGCCGTGTCGATCTTCCCCGTGATCTCCATCGTGACCCCCCTGTTCAACCTGTGGCGCACCATCGGCCTCTACGACACCTGGCTCGGCCTGATCATCCCGTACCTCTCGCTCACCCTGCCCATCTCCATCTGGACCCTCGCCGCCTTCTTCCGGCAGATCCCGTGGGAGCTGGAGCAGGCGGCCCAGGTGGACGGGGCGACCACGTGGCAGGCGTTCCGCAAGGCGATCATCCCGCTGGCAGCACCGGGGGTCTTCACGACGGCGATCATCGCCTTCTTCATCGCATGGAACGACTTCGTGTACGGCATCTCGCTGACCTCCACCGAGGCGGCCCGCCCCGTCCCTGCGGCGCTGGCCTTCTTCACCGGAGCCTCGCAGTTCGAGGCCCCGACCGGGGCCATCTCGGCGGCCGCGATCATCGTCACGATCCCGGTCGTCCTGCTGGTCCTGCTCTTCCAACGCCAGATCGTCTCAGGCCTGACCTCGGGCGCCGTCAAGGGCTAACGCCCCCGGTTCAAGTAAAGGATTCGCACCATGGCTTCAATCACCCTCAACCACCTGGTCAAGAAATATGGCGACGGGTTCCCCGCCGTCAACGACATCAGCATCGACATCGCCGACGGCGAGTTCATCATCCTCGTCGGCCCGTCCGGCTGCGGGAAGTCCACGCTGCTCCGCATGATCGTGGGCCTCGAGGACATCACGGACGGCGACCTCCTGATCGACGGGCAGCGCGTCAACGAGAAGGCTCCCCGCGACCGCAACCTGGCGATGGTCTTCCAGAACTACGCGCTGTACCCGCACCTGACGGTGTACGAGAACATCGCGTTCCCCCTGCGCCTGGCCAAGGGCAAGCACTCCGAGGAGCAGGTCGACAAGCTCGTCACCGAGGCCGCGGCCACGCTCGAACTCACCGACCACCTGCAGCGCAAGCCCGCGAACCTCTCCGGCGGCCAGCGGCAGCGCGTCGCGATGGGCCGGGCGATCGTGCGGCAGGCGGACGCGTTCCTCTTCGACGAGCCGCTGTCCAACCTCGACGCCAAGCTCCGCGGCCAGATGCGGTCCGAGATCTCACAGATGCAGCGGCGCCTCGGCGTCACCTCGGTCTACGTCACCCACGACCAGACCGAGGCGATGACGCTGGGCGACCGCGTGGCCGTGCTGAAGAAGGGCGAGCTGCAGCAGATCGCGTCGCCGCGCGAGCTCTACGAGCAGCCGGTCAACCTGTTCGTCGCGGGCTTCATCGGCTCGCCGTCGATGAACTTCCTGCCGGCCACCCTGGAGGGCACCACCCTCAAGACCGCCATCGGCGACCTCGAGATCCCCGAGGAGAAAGCCCGGAAGGCGGCCGGCAAGAAGGTGGTCCTCGTGGGCGTCCGGCCCGAGTTCTTCGAGGACGCGAAGCTGGTCGAGGACAGCAAGAGGCCCCACGGCTCGACCTTCGCGGCGACCCTCACGCACACCGAATGGCTCGGGAACGAGCAGTACGGGTACATCAACTTCGACCCGGCACCCGAGATGCGTGAACTGCTGAACGGTCTCGCCCGGGAGATGGACGCCGATGAACTGCGCCCGCAGGTCGTCGTCACCCTCGACGCCTCCAGCCGCATCCGGGGCGGACGCGAGTCGGAGCTCTGGGTCGACACCCGGAAGCTCCACCTCTTCGACGCCGAGTCCGGGGAGAACCTGACGCGGGACGCCGAGGCCGGTGCCGCCCTGACCCGTGAGGCCGCCGAGGAGCGGGCCGAGGAGATCGCGAACGCCCAGCACGACGCCGGGCGCAGGGACTCCGACGCTCCCGGAGGGCTCGAGGGGGCGAACGGCGGGAACTCCGCCACCGTCGACGCCGGCCGGGCCGGTGGCGCGACGGCGGCCGGCGGGAAGCACGCCGCAGGCTGACCGCGACGGCGCCCGCGCCATCCGCAGGCAGGACCGGCACCCCGGAGGGTGCCGGTCCTGCTGTGTAGTCTGGCTCCATGGCTGACCACGCAGGTACCCCTCGCGGCGGTATCTGCACGATGCGCCGACGTCCGGACAGGCCCCCGTGGTGCTGATCGAGATTCTCAGTTCGACCCTCACCGTGCTGGGACTGGTACTTCTCCTCGCCGCGCTCGTGGTCCGGCTCGTGGACGGTTCGTGGAGCAGGACACAGGCCGTCGCCTTCATGCACGAGGGGCATCCCTACCTGCGCTGGCACGACCACCGGTTCCGCATCGTCGAAGCCCTGTGGTCCAGCGGCCGACGGCGTCGCCCGATGCCGCCCCCTCCCCCGCTGCCGCCGGGTGAGGACGTCACCATCTTCTACCAGGTCCGGCACCCCACGCAGTGGTCGCTCGACGCGCCCTACCGCGGCGCGCGGCGCACGGCGATCATCGGGCTCGCCTGTGCTGTCGCCGGGGTCGTCCTGGGCTTCCTTCCCGGCTGATCCGGCCCACCCGGTAACGTGGAAGCGTGAACATCACCCCGGCCATGAAGGTCCTCGCGGTGTGGCTGCTCGGGCTCCTGCTCGTGGGCGCGGCTTTCTTCGCGACCGTCTCCTTCCTGAACGGGCGGCTCTACAGCCCGGAACACCAGGTGGACCTGTACCTCGGCGCGCTGCGGAACGGCGACGGCGGGGCGGCCCTGGGCCTGCTCAACGCCTCGGTCCCGGAGGGGTCCAATCCCACGCTGCTGGACGGCGACGCGCTCCGTCGGGCGAGTGCGGCGGTCAAGGACATCGAGGTCGGCGATGCGCAGGACGCCGGCGCCGACCGCGTCGAGGTCCCCGTCACCTACACCCTGGACGGCGCGGAGACGACGACGGTGTTCCCGCTCGAGCGCATCGACACCGAGTGGGGCTTCTTCAACGTCTGGCGCTTCGAGGAGTCGGTGCTGCCCACCGTGCAGGTCACCGCGCAGCACACCGTCGAGGCCGCGGTGAACGGCGTCGACGTCGGCCTCCCCGAGGGCGCGGCCGGCCTGGCCTCGTTCTACCCGGCCGCCGTCACCGCGCAGTACGACGGGAAGTTCTTCGCCGCCCCCGAACAGCGCGCCGTGGTGACCGGCGCCGAAGCCCCTCCTCCCCTTGCGCTCACCACCGAGTCGACGCCGGAACTCACCCAGGCTGTCGACGACGAGCTCCGGGCCTTCCTCGACGGGTGCGCGAAGCAGACCGTCTTCCAGCCCACGAACTGCCCCTTCAACTACGTGACGAACGAGCGCCTGGCCGGGGACATCACCTGGTCCATCGCGGAGTACCCCGCCGTCAGCATCACCCCGGCCGACGGCGACTGGTCCCTGGCGCCGCTGCGCGGGTCCGCGCGCATCGACACGCAGCTGCGCGACTTCTTCTCCGGGGCGGTCCGGGACGTCTCGGAGACGGTCCCGTTCGAGTTCGAGGCCGATCTCACGGTGACGGAGGACGACGTCACCGTCACACCCGTCGTGCGGTACTAGCTCCCGCGCGAAGGGCTGCGCCTCAGGGGATGAGCTTCTCCGCACGGTAGCGCTCGAACAGGGTCGTGAACGCGTCGAGGGTCCGGCGGTACCCGGTGAAGCCGGCCACCCGGCTCTTCCCCATGTCGGTGACCACTTCGATCCCCCGCCCGAGGTCGCTGTCCGTGTGCCACCAGGACGCCAGGCGGTCCAGCCGGGGTTCGGTGAGGCCGTGGCGCCCGGCGAGGTCGGCCCACTGGTCCTGGCGTCCGGCCATCGCCTGCTCCAGCGGCCGCGGCGCGCCGTCGTAGCCCTCCCAGTCGACGCCGAACCAGGCGGCGAGTTGCGGCCACATCCAGCGCCACCGGAAGACATCGCCGTTGACGATGTTGAACGCCTCGTCGGCAGCCGCCGGCGTCGTCGACGCCCACAGCATGTGCTCGGCCAGCAGGCCGGCGTCCGTCATGTCGGTGAGCCCGTTCCACTGGGTTTCCGAACCGGGGAACACGAACGGCTCCCCCGTGTCCCGGCACAGGGCCGCCTGCGTGGCGAGCGTGAGGCCCATGTTCATCGCGTTGCCGACGGCGTGGCCGATCACGGTGTGCGCCCGGTGCGCCGACCAGCTGAAGCCCTGGTCCGCCGCGGCGGCGAACAGTTCGTCCTCCTGCGCGTAGTAGAAGTTGCGGACGGGCAGGCGCGGCTCCTCCTCGTGGAACGGCGTGTCCGCCATCTCCCCGGCCGCATAGGCCTCGAAGGGGCCGAGGTAGTGCTTGAGCCCCGTCATGAGAGCCACGTGCACCAGGGGCTTCCCGCGCAGGGCGGCGAGCAGGTCGCGCAGCATGGCGGCGTTGACCTCGATGTTCTCCTCCTCGGTGTCCCGGCGGGACCAGGCGGTGAAGAAGATGTGCGTGGGGTGCTCGGGGGCGAGGACCGCGGCGAGCGCCGCGGCCGAGGTGAGGTCCGCGGACAGCCAGCGCACGCCCTCCTGCGCGGGCCCGGGCCGACGCGACAGGGCCAGCACGGGCCACCCCTCGGCGGTGAGTCTCCCGACGAGGGCGGACCCGGCGATGCCGGTCGCCCCTACTACGAGGGCTGTTCGTGGGCTCGGGTCTGCGGGGCTGTGATCGGTCGTCATAATGCGCTCCTCGTGGTGGTCCCTGCCGGGTGCCGGCACGGTGGATGAGGCCCGCGACGCCTGTCGCAGGTCATGGACGGCCCTGGCACCGCGCGTCGGGGTCATGGACGGCCCTGGCACCGCGCGTCGGGGTCGGAGCCGGGGCATCGGGGCGTTCCCGGGGGAACGCCCCGTCGGGTCGGGACGCCCGGCGCGGCGGTTCACCCCACCGCGGGCGGGGTCAGTCGAGGCCCCGCAGGTCCAGGGTCAGGCTCGTGTCGCCGTCGGCCGAGAGCGTGACGGGGATCCCCCAGTCCTGCTGGTACAGGTGGCATGCGGCGTGGTCGGGGATCTCCCCGCCCGGCTCGCCGTCACAGGACGCCGCGCGGGCGGTGATGTGGAGGACGCCGCCCTCCACCTCCGGGGAGAGCACCAGTTTGCGGGTCAGGCCCGTGGAGGTGCCGCCACCGGAGACGAGCAGCGCCTCCGGCGACGCGCTGATCTTCAGCTGGGTGGGATCCCCCCAGCGGTCGTCGAGCTTCTGGCCCGTCGGCGCGGTGAAGCGCACGGTGAGTGCCACCGGGCCCGCGACCATCGGCGTGCTGGGCCGCTGGGTCTGCGAGGCACCCTCGTCGACGGCGAGCGCCTCCTTGGGCAGCGGGACGCGGACCAGCTGGTGCCGGTTGGTCTCGACGACGATCAGCAGCGGGTCCCCGCCGTCGGCCACCGGCGTCAGGTCCACGAGGACGTCGGACGGCTCGGACAGCCCACGGAGCAGCGTGGACACCTCGCGGGTCGCGGGGTCGTACCGGCGGACGGCACCGTTGTAGGTGTCGGCGATCGCCACGGAGCCGTCCGGGAGGGCGGTGACCCCGAGCGGGTGCTGCAGGCGCGCCTGCCCGGCGTCGCCGTCACGGAAGCCGAAGTCGAACAGGCCGGTCCCGACGGCGGTCTGCACCTGCACGCGGTGGCGGCCGTTGACCTCGAGGAAGGACAGGATCCGCACGGACGACGTCTCCGAGTCGGCGATCCAGATGCTGCCGTTGGCGTCCTCCGCGAGGCCCGAGGACTGGGCGAACCACGCGGCCGACGCGTCGCCGTCGAGCAGCCCCTCCAGACCGGTCCCGGCGAGGATGTCGACGGCGTGGGTGCGGGGGTCGTAGGTGAAGATCTGGTGCGTGCCCGCCATGGCGACGACCACGCGGTCCAGGACGGTCGAGTGGAGCACGTCCCACGGCGATGACAGCGACACGTTCAGCGCGTCCGTGCCGAGCTCCGTCTCGGTGAGGCGCGGCGTCTCGCTCGCCGCCGCCACCTCGAACGCGTCCTCCTGCAGCCCCGTCCTGCTGTGGTTGGCGGCGTCGAGCAGCCGCTGGGTGCCGTTGCCGGCGAGCGTGCGCACCTCGCCCGTGGCGAGGTCCACGCCGCGCAGGCGGTGGTTCACGGAATCGGCGACGACGACGTCGTACCCGACCTCCGCGGCCAGCCCGGCGGGCAGCAGGGCGAGGCCCTGGGGCTCGTTGAACTGCGCCTCGCCGGCACCGCCGTCGCGGAAGCCCTTCGTGCCGGAGCCGATGGTGCGCCGCACCGTGACGAGGTCCGCCTCGAGCTCCACGAGCCGGTGGTGGCCGGTGTCGCCGGCGAGGAAGGTGCCGGTGGCGGGCAGCGCGAGCAGCTTCCCGGGGAACTTCAGGTCCCCCGCGGTGCTCTCGGCCGGGACGTACGGGCCGTCACCGCGATGCAGCGTGCCCTTGGCCTCGTGCTCGGCGACGAGCTCCTCGACGAGCGACGTGAGGCCCGCGGCGTGCCCCTCGCCGGAGAGGTGCGCCACGATGTAGCCCTCCGGGTCGATCACGACGAGGGTCGGCCACGCGCGGGCCGTGTAGGCCTGCCAGGTGGTCAGCTCGGGATCGTCGAGGACGGGGTGGTGGATGTCGTAGCGTTCGACGGCGGCGGCGAGGGCGTCCGGGTCGGCCTCGTGCTCGAACTTCGGCGAGTGCACGCCGACCGTCACCAGGACGTCCGCGTGCTGCTCCTCGAGCGGGCGGAGCTCGTCCAGGACATGCAGGCAGTTGATGCAGCAGAAGGTCCAGAAATCGAGGATCAGGATCTTGCCTCGGAAGTCCTCCAGGGAGAGGTTCCGGCCCCCTGTGTTCAGCCAGCCGCGCCCCGTCAACTCGGAGGCGCGGACTCGGTAGGCGGTGCGGGTCGAGGCGATAGTCATGCGGTGAATTCTCCCGTAGCGGCGTCCATGGATGCCAACCGGGCGCCACGCGCCGTCACGGGTGCGCGGCGCGTTCCCAGGGGGTACCCGGAACCGGCAGCACTGGCGACAACGCAGGACGGCGCCACAATATGCCTGGGTCGTACCCGGACCCGCCCGCTGGCCGGACGCCTGAACCGCCGTGCGCTCCTCGTTCCGACGGCCACCGGTCCCGCCGAGGAACGCGGTCCCGCCGCGCGGGGCGGATCTACGGCTGGGCGTGCAGGGCTGCGTCGGGACCGCCGAACGCGACGCGCGAGAAGGAGACCTCCAGCCCCTCGCGCTCGGGAGCGCACAGGTACAGCCCGGCCCGGGTGGACGGACCCACGGACAAGGGTGCCAGGCGGATCGTCCGCCAGGGTCCGTGGGCGCTCCTCGCCCGGACCGTCACCGCTCCCCCGGCCCAGCTGGCCCTCATGGTGACATCCGTCCCGGCCCACTCGGGCACCGGACTCAGCGACCAGTCGGACACCTCGCGCGTGACGACGGCGCCGACGTGCAGCTGACCGTCGCTGACCTCGACGCCGGCCTTGATCCAGGTCGACCCGCTGGTCCTGATCATGAGGCCCGCCTGATCGTAGAGCCGGTCGAACGAGGCCCGGAAGGTGACCTCCACGGCACCGGGCGCAGCGCCTGCGGGCAGGGGCGCCAGCAGGGCGTGCCCGGTGTCCCGCATGAACCCGTAATGCGTCCTCTGCCAGAAGTCGCTGCCGGCGGCGGCCTCGACCAGGAGGCCGCCGTCAGGCGTGGTGCTGTTCACGGGCTCTGTGGTCCACACCGCCCGTTCGAGAAAATCCTTCATGAGTCCTTCCGAACCTCGTCGTCGAGAACATGGGCGTCGGTGTTGCGGACCGCGTTCCGGCGTCATCCTGCGCCCCCATACCGCCGGAGCGGCCGGCAGCCGTTCCGACGACCGCCGTCGGCTTGCCGCTCAGAGCGCTTGCGCCGTAGGGGCTTGTCGGTCAGGCGCACTACTCCGGAGGGCCCACCCGCGCCGATCCAGGAGCGTCGCCCCCCGCGGTGCCGGTCCCCCGCGGCGGGGATTGACGTCCCGGACGGGCAGGACCGGCGTCGCGTGCGGCGAGGTCGGCGAACATGCTGTTGTACGCCGCGAGATCGGCGTCGTTGTTCCTGTCCGCCGCGCGGTCCTTGCGCTTCGTCTCCCGCGCGTCCGACCGCGACCACACGATCGCGACACCGATCGCGAGTAGCAGTGTGGGGATCTCGCCCACGCCCCACGTCACGGCACCGCCCACCTGCTGGTCGGCGAGGGCGGAGGGACCCCACTCGCGGCCCATGTTGCCGAACCAGGAGGCCTGGAGCAGCGATGTCGAGCCCATGAGGGTCACGCCGAAGAAGGCGTGGAAGGCCATGGTCGCGAACAGGAGCAGCAGGCGCATCGGGTAGGGGGCCCGGTACGGGACGGGGTCGGACCCGATCATCGACAGCACGAAGATGTAGCCGGTGAGGAGGAAGTGGGTGATCATCAGCTCGTGGCCCACGTGCTCGCGCAGCGCGAAGCCGAACAGCGGCGAGTAGTAGAACACGACGATGGAGGCTACGAAGTTGCCGGCCGCGACGAGCGGATGGGTGATGATCCGCGACGGCAGGGAGTGCACGATCACGAGGATCCATTCCCGGATCCCGCGGGTGCCGTCCCGCCGGGCGCTGAGCGCCTTGAGTGCGAGGGTGACGGGGGCGCCGAGGACGAGGAAGAGCGGCACCACCATCGTCAGGGCCATGTGGTCCACCATGTGCGCGCTGAAGAGCACCATGCCGTAGATGGCCGGGGCCCCCGACGTGAAGTAGGTGAGGAGCACGAGGCCCACCAGCCAGCTCACGAGCTTCAGCGGCGACCAGGAGTCACCCCGGCGGTGGAGCTTCAGCACGCCCAGCACGTATGCGACGGCGAAGGTCAGCGCGACCGCGATCCACAGCCAGTCGGGCCGCCACTCGGTGAACCAGCGGGCGACGGTGGGTTCGGGTGGGAGATCGTAACCGGTCAGGATCCGCGCCGGGCCGGCCTCGGTGGGCAGCTCCTCGGAACGCGGCGGCGCCGTGCGTCCGAGGGCCCCGGCCACGCCCAGGACCGCCGCCATGATGAGGAGTTCCACCGTGATGAGCTGCCACAGGACCCGGCGCGCGGACATCCTCGACGCCGCCGTCCCCGCGGGGGCCTCGAGCTGCGGGATGATCCACTGCCGGTGCATCCAGCCGATCCCGCCGAGCAGGATCGTGGCGATGGTCTTGAACGTGACGAGCAGCCCCCAGGAGGAGCTCAGCTGCCCGAGATCGGAGATCCGGAGGCTGGCGTTCACCACGCCCGAGGCGACCACGAGGATGAAGGCGAAGCCGGCGAGGGCGGAGAACCGCTTGAGGACCGGGAGGGTGTGCTCGCCGAGCAGGCCGCCCACCACGGCGAGGGCGATGATCCCGCCCACCCACAGGCAGGCGCCCACCAGGTGCAGCGCGATCGAGTTCACTGCGGCGTTGTGGTCGTCACCACTGGCGGAGTGGCCGATCAGGGCCATGGGCAGCAGGTTCAGCAGCGCGAGCACCAGGGTCAGGGCCAGGCCGGTCTGCGAGCGCACGCCGAAGAGGATGGTCGCCAGGACGGCCGAGACGATGGTCGTCACGAGCCAGGCGCGCCCGGTGGAGAAGTCGGTGAGGAAGGCGGCGAGCCCCTGCGTGTAGGCGGGGTCCGTGCTGAGCGGCAGTCCCGCCGCGTCGGAGTAGGTGAAGACCATGACGCCGAGCGCGCCGAGCGTCCAGGCGACGGCGGAGGCGGCGGCGAGCAGCATCACCCGCGAGAAGGCGGGATGCTCGGCGGCGGTCTCCGCGGGCTTCCGGCCCACGGGGCCGACCCGGCGCGGGAGCATGAGAACGGCGAGGACGAGGGCACCGATGGTCGCCGCGGCCGCGGTGTTGTTGAGCACCTTGGCGCCCGGCAGACCCCACCGGGTCAGGGCGCCGGGGTCACCGAGCTGCCGTGCTGCGGCCGCCCCGGTGTAGAGGAGGGCGACGGCGAGGGCGATGACGACGACGGCGCCGGCCAGGACGAGCCAGCCGCTCCCGACGGCACGATCGGGGGAAGAAGCGGCGGCGGTCTCCCGGGGTTGCTTCACAGAGGTGGGCACAGACACCATTCTCTACCCCGAGTAGAAATAGGGCCAATCTCCGGCCGGCCCACGCGGCGCGGTATCGGCCCCGGAACGCCGAGGGGACCGCTGCCTGTCGGCAACGGTCCCCGGGCGTCAGGCAGTGGGACTACTTGGCGGAAGCCTTCAGCTTCGAGCCGGCGGTCAGCTTGACGCTGTGGCCGGCGGCGATCTGGATGGTCTCACCGGTCTGGGGGTTGCGGCCCGTGCGGGCAGCGCGGCTGGTGCGCTCGACGGCGAGCCATCCGGGGATGGTGATCTTCTCGTCCTTGGCGATGGACTCGGAGAAGACGTCGAACAGCGCATCGAGGACGCTGTTGACTGCAGCCTGGCTGGTGTCAGCCTTCGCCGCTACCTCTGCAACAAGTTCACTACGGTTCTTAGCCAATTTTTGCCCTCCTGGACGTCACTCTTCTGAAAGAGCTTTTCGCGGTATTCGAAAAGCCTCTGTGCGAAAACCTACCAGCTTGCAGGCCCCGACCCGCGTGTTTCCGCGGCTCTTCGGCTCGAACGCGTCCGTTTCGACGTCATTTTGCGTCTGGGCGGCCCTCATCGGGGCGCCAACGCGAAGAAGCCGCCACCCGGGGGTGACGGCTTCTACGGTTACCGCGCGGAGCGGTGGATGATGCGGCAGGGCGCGAGCCCCGGGTGGCTGACTACCAGCTCGACTTGGTCACGCCGGGCAGCTCGCCCCGGTGCGCCATGTCGCGGAAGCGGACACGCGAGATGCCGAACTTCTGGAGCGTGCCGCGGGGGCGGCCGTCGATCTGGTCGCGGTTGCGCAGGCGCACCGGCGAGGCGTTGCGCGGAAGCTTCTGCAGACCGAGGCGGGCCGCTTCGCGGGCTTCGTCGGTGGCGTTCGGATCCACGAGGGTCTTCTTGAGCTCGAGGCGCTTGGCCGCGTAGCGCTCGACGATGACCTTGCGCTGCTCGTTGCGAGCAATCTTCGACTTCTTGGCCATGCTTAGCGCTCCTCTCGGAATTCGACGTGCTTGCGGATCTTGGGGTCGTACTTCATCAGGACCATGCGGTCCGGATCGTTACGACGGTTCTTGCGCGTCACGTAGGTGTAGCCCGTCCCGGCGGTGGACTTCAGCTTGATGATCGGACGTACGTCCTTGTCCTTGGCCATTAGAGCTTCACTCCCCTCGCGAGGATGGACGCGACGACCGCATCGATGCCACGCACGTCGATGGTCTTGATACCGCGGGCCGACACCTGCAGCGTCACGTTGCGGCGCAGGGAAGGCACGTAGTAGCGCTTCTTCTGAATGTTGGGGTCGAACCGGCGCTTGTTACGGCGGTGCGAGTGCGAAATGCTGTGTCCAAAGCCGGGCTCGGCTCCGGTCACTTGGCAGTGGGCTGCCATAACTCTCCTCCAGATTAGATGAACGTGACGGAATCACTTGTTGGGCGTCCCGCCACCAGTAATGACACCGTTATTACTGCAGCTTTCCGGAGGTTGACCTGGCAGGGTGAGAACCTGCCGAAGCGCCTCGCCGCGGGGAAGACGGTGAAGTTCAGGCGGGGCGCGGCCTTGCGGCCGGCACAGCCTTCGATTCTAGGTAGTCGCGGGTCGCTGGGCAAATTCCTCCCGTCCGGAGACGGGCGTCATCGGCCACAGCCAAACGCCCTACCATCCTACCGGCCGGATCAGGCGTGGCCAAACCGCTCAGTCGTCGATCCGCCCGTCCCTGCCCACGACGGCGGGCTCGTCCGGACCGGCGCCGAGGCGCTCCCCGTCGACGACGGCGTCGGAGTCCACGACCGCGTGCCGCACGACGGCCCCCGCCGTCACCCGTACCCGGTTGAGCAGCACGGAGTCCTCCACGAGCGCCCCCGCCTCGACCGTCGCGCCGGAGCCGACGACGCTCCGGCGGACCGTGCCGTGCACCCGCGCGCCGGGAGCCACCAGCGACGCCCCGACGACGGCGCCGTCGCCGATGAACGCGGGCGCCAGCTCCGCAGGTTCGGTGAGGATGGGCCAGGCCGGGTCCGAGAGGTCGAGTCCCTCGCCGTCCAGGAGGTCCAGGTGGGCGCGGAGGTAGTTGGAGGGCGTCCCGAGGTCGCGCCAGTAGCCGTGGAGCCGGTGCTCGACGACCGAGCCCCGCTCCACCAGGTGCGGCACGAGGTGATCCCCGTAGTCCCCCAGTCCGTCGCGGGTGGCCTCCAGGTGCTCGAGAGCGTGGAGGAGGGTCTCCGCGCTGTACAGGAAGATCTCCGTGGTGACGATGCGTGTCCGCGGCGTCTCCGGCTTGTAGGCGAAGTCGGTCACGCGGCCGTCGTCGTCCACCTCCACCACGCCGTGGGCGGAGGCGTCGCCGTCGAAGTCGACCGTGACCACGGTGAGCCCGGCCCCGCTGTCGAGGTGCGTGGCGACGACGTCGCGGTAGTCGAGGCGGTAGAGGTGGTCCGCGCTGAGGACGAGGACCAGGTCCGGGGCGAAGTCGCGGATGGCGTCCGCCTGCCGGAGCAGTCCGTCCGCATTGCCCTCGGCGAACCCCTCGCCGTCGCCTCCGCTGAACGGCGGAAGCACCAGCAGCCCCCCGCGCGTGCGGTCGAGGTCCCAGGGCCGGCCGTTGCGGAGGTGGTCGTTGATCGTCTTGGCCCGGTACTGCTCGAGTACCCACACGTCGGAGATGCCGCTGTGGTGCAGGTTGGACAGCGGGATGTCGATCAGCCGGAAGCTGCCGCCGACGGGCAGCACGGGCTTCGCCCGGTGGTCGGTGAGCGCCCCGAGGCGTCCTCCCGCCCCGCCGGCGAGCACGATCGCGAGGATGCGCGGCTCGCGCCGGGCCTTCGTCTGCGGGTCCATGGGGTGTCCTGTCGTCTCGTGTGCCGGATGGACTCGTTCTGGGGAATCTCGTGCAGGCCCGGGGAACGTCACGGGCCGTCGGGGGGGCCGGCCTGCGCCGGCCCCCCGTCCGACCCCGACGCCGATGCGCCGTCGGCCAGGATCCAGTGCGCGCTGTCCATCCCGCGGAGGATCTTGACGCCCACCCGCTCGAGGTCGGCGACGTCCCGGTCGTCGAGGGCGTCGAAGACGGTGGAGCGGACCTGCGCCACGTGGGACACCGCGAGGTCGGTCAGCATCGCGAGCCCGGAGGCCGTGAGGGAGGCCGTGGTCACGCGTCCGTCGGACGAGGACGGCAGCCGGGTGACCCAGCCGCGCGCCTCGAGCTTCTTGACCACGTGGCTGAGCCGGGAGAGGGACGCCGTGGACCGGGCGGCGAGCTCGCTCATCGGCAGGCTGGCGCCCTCCGCCTCGGAGAGCATCGCCAGGACGTGGTAGTCGAAGAGCGTGATCCGCGCCTCGCGGAAGAGGTGGGCGTCGAGGTTCGCCGGGAGCAGCGAGGTCAGCGCGTAGAGGGCCAGCCATGCCCGCCGCTCGTCGGGTGTGAGCCAGTGCGCCGCCATGCGCTCATTCTGGCATACGGGCCCCGCCGTCGACGGCGCCCGCCGCGGGTCCGCGGGGGTTGCGGCCGGGGTCGGCGCCGTGCCCGGCGCGGGCCTCAGGCGCTGATCGACGCCCAGTGCGGGTGGCCCGGCACCGGGTACTTCGGCGTCAGGTCGTCGCCGGACGAGACGCCCCGCAGCCGCCGGCCCACCCAGGGCGTCAGGTACTGCCGCGCCCACTGCGCGTCCGCGCGCAGCTGCTCCGCCCGGTTCAGGGCGGGGCGCGCCTCGAGCTCGGGCAGGTCGATCCGGTGGGAGGCCTTGACGGCGTCGAGCACCCGGGCGGCCATCAGCGTGTGCCCCGCGACGGACATGTGCATGCGGTCGACGTCCCAGTAGCTCCAGTCCTGGAACTCGCGCAGGCGCCAGTAGTCGACGATCGTCGCGTCGTGCCGGTCGGCGATCTCGCGCACCCACTCGTTGTAGATGGCGGTCCGGCCCCGGGTCTTCCCGAAGACCGCGGACCCTGCGGCGTCGAAACCGGTGAACAGCACGACGGCGGCTCCCCCGGCGCGGAGCCGGCCGACGCCGTCGTCGTAGCGGGACATGAGGAGGTCGATGTCCACGCGTGGCCTCAGGATGTCATTGGCCCCCGCGTACACGGTGACGAGCGTCGGCTCGAGCGCCAGGGCGGCGTCGACCTGCTGGTCGAGGATCTGCCGCATCTTCTTGCCGCGGATGGCGAGGTTCGCGTAGCCCCACGACGCGTCGGCGAGGACGAGTTGCTCGGCGACGCGGTCCGCCCAGCCCCGGACACCGTTGGGCGACGCCGGGTCCCAGTCACCCACTCCTTCGGTGAAGGAATCGCCAAGGGCCACGTATCGCTGGGAGAAGGTCACGACAGAACAGTACCCCCGGCCGCCGCAGCCGCCGCGATAAGCTCGACGGAGACACCCCCGACCCGCCCGAAGGACACCATGCCCACCGAAGCAGCACCCGAAGCGAGCAGCGGAACGCCCGCGGACACCGGATCGGGACGCCGTCGCGCCGCGCTCATCGTCAATCCGATCAAGATCACCACGGTGGACGTCGAGTCCGCGGTGAAGCGCATCTCGGTCGAGGACGGGTGGGAGGACCCGCTGGTCATCGAGACGACCGCGGACGATCCGGGGCACGGCCAGGCCCGGCAGGCGCTCGACGCCGGCGTCGACCTCGTCATCGCGGCGGGCGGTGACGGCACCGTGCGGTGCGTGGCCGAGGAACTCGCAGGCACCGGCACCATGATGGCCCTGGTCCCGCTGGGCACGGGCAACCTCCTGGCCCGCAACCTGGACATCGCGGTCGACGACCCCGACGCCGCCGTCGAGGCCGCCTTCCGCGGGACCGAACGCACCATCGACGTCGTGCACGTCACCGTGGACCGCGCGCAGGACGCCCACGTCTTCCTCGTCATGGCCGGCATCGGCTACGACGCCGCGATCATGACCGACACCCGCGACGACCTGAAGGACAAGGTGGGCTGGCTCGCCTACGTGGACGCAGGGATCCGGAACCTGCCCGGCAAGCCGACCCGGACCACCATCTCGGTGGACGGAGGCAAGCCCTTCGACCGCCGTCTGCGCAGCGTCATGGGCGGCAACTGCGGCAAGATCATGGGCGGCCTGGAGATCTTCCCCGGCGCGAAGATCGACGACGGCCTGATGGACCTGATGACGGTCGCCCCGAAGGGGAAGCTCGGCTGGCTCGCCGTCGTCGGGAAGCTCTTCGCCCGCGGCAAGGGCAAGGATTCCTCGCTCGAGTACTTCCAGTGCCGCACCGCCGAGGTGACCCTGGGCGAGCCGCTGGAGGTGCAGCTCGACGGCGACCCCCTCGGCAAGGCGACCCACATGGCCTTCGAGGTCAAGCCCGATTCCCTGCGGCTCCGGATGCCGCTGGGCTACAAGGACCCCGCCGTGGTGAGCGAGCCCCTGCCCTGACGGCCCAGTACTGCTAGAGCCACGGCTGCGGGTCCACCTTCTCGCCGCCGATCAGGACCTCGAAGTGGAGGTGGCAGCCGGTCGAGTTGCCGGAGCTGCCGACGGCGCCGACGGTCTGCCCGCGGTGCACCGCCGTCCCCGCGGGAACCTCGAGGGTGCTGAGGTGGTTGTAGGTGGTCGTGAGGCCGGCCCCGTGATCCACCACGATGCGGAGGCCGCCGCCGTAGGCGTGCCATCCGGAGTCGACGACCGTCCCGGCGTCGGCCGCCCGCACGGGGGTGCCGCACGCACTGGCGTAGTCCTGGCCCGTGTGGAGTTCGGACCGGTAGCCGTCCAGGGGGTCGACGCGGTAGCCGAAGCGCGAGGACACCTTGGGGTCCTCCACGGGACCGCCGAACGGCCGGCGGTCCGCGAGCGCCGGTGGGAGCGGACCGGAGAGCGCCCTCGCGCGCACCACCTCCGGCGGGAGGCCGTCCTTCGCCGGGCCCGTGCTGTCGTAGTCGAAGATGACCGATGCCTCCGCCGACGCCGTGACGGCGGGGTCCGGTGCGGGCGCCGGGGCCACCTCGGCGATCCTGTCACCTGTCCTGGCGGGG
The DNA here is from genome assembly GCF_051172775.1 of Arthrobacter sp. Ld5. Taxonomy (NCBI): domain Bacteria; kingdom Bacillati; phylum Actinomycetota; class Actinomycetes; order Micrococcales; family Micrococcaceae; genus Arthrobacter; species Arthrobacter sp. Ld5. Next base: position 152,601 of record NZ_JBPKBO010000022.1, on the reverse strand, counting down.
GGCGTCGGGGGCGCGACGGCCCCCATGAGCAGGCCGGCGGACGCGAGGATCGTGCCCAGCAGGGCCGCATTGTCGCGCAGCCGCCCGAGGGGCGTCCGGCGTCCCGCGGTGCCGCGTGCACCGGAGCGGAGGTCCTTCCTGCGGGCATCGGGGTCGCGATGGCGGCCGGACGTGGCCGTCTGGGTCAACTGTCCACCTCTTTCAGGGCGCGCCCGGACATCGACCGTCGGGGCCGAACGGGAATCGACCCTGTCACGGGCAGGTGCATCGGTCCGTCGACGGGAACGGACCCTTTCCGGAAGAAGCCGTCTTTCAACCGTCAACTGTAGGACGGCGCGCAGGACGCGACACGTTCGTAATACGGCTTGTGGATGGTCCGGTCAGGCGTTATGCGACCCGTGGACGTCCGGTCAGGACAGTTCCGCGCGCCCCTTGCGCCAGTAGCCCATGAACGCCACCTGCTTCCGGTCCACGCCGACGTCGCGCACGAGGTAGCGGCGCAGGCTGCGCACCACGGCCGCCTCGCCGGCGATCCAGGCGTAGAAGGGCTGCGTGCCCGGAGGCCGCTCCGGGTTGACCGACGACTGCACGATGGCCGCCTCCAGCAGTTGCGGGGTCTCCCAGAGGATGGTCCTGTCGATGTCGACGTCCTCCGGTTCGCTCCCGCCGCTCGCCGCGGCCCGGCCGGACAGGGAGACCCACCCGGGCACACGCACCGCCTCCCGCACCGCGGCCTCCAGCCGCTCACCGTGCGTCCGGCCGTCGCGGGCCAGCCAGGTGACCTGCACGGAGGACCGCGAGCGGAGGGGCCGGATGTCGCGCTGGTCCGGCACCTCGAGGAACGCGTGTCCGCCGATGTCCTCGGGGAGCGCCTCGAGGATGGCGCTGATGGCCGGCACGGCGGTCTCGTCCCCGGCGAGGAGGACGTGCTGTGCGAGGCCCGGGCTCCACTCGATCCCTCCGTAGGCGCCCGCCGTCCGGCACTGGGCGGCGGAGGCGTTCGGCCCGATGATGCAGACCCTGTCCCCGGGCCGCGCCGCCGCGGCCCATTCCGCGGCCGGACCTCCCCGGCCCTGGGCGTCCAGGTGCAGCACGAAATCGACGTCGATCTCGGGACGTGCACCGCCGCAGCGCGACTCGCGCACGGTGTAGGTGCGCATCGACCCGCGGTCCGCGGGGTCCAGGCCGAGCCACCGCTGGTACCAGCCCGAGGTGGTCCCGCTGCCCATCATCGCCGCGATGTCCGGGCACTCGCGGCCCGCGGAGGGGATGACGAGCTTGATCCGCAGGTCGAGGGTGTCCCCCGCCACGCCGAACCGGCTCAGGCACGCGCCGCCGAAGGTGATGCGGCGGAAGGTCGGGGTGAGGTCCTCGACGGCGGCCACGACGACGTCGAACGCCAGGACCATCGGCTCGGTGTCCGCTGCCGTCCGTCGTGCGCTGCGCTGGGTCACGTCGGTCATGATGCTGCCTCCATACGGGCGGGTAGGGGTTTCTGCGGGCCGTGGTGCCGGCCGATCGGGATCACCATCGGGGTCCGCGCGACCGGGTCCGTGATGACCCGGCAGGCGAGGTCGAACACGCCGGAGACGGCCTCCTCGGTCACCACGTCCGACGGCGTGCCCTCGGCCACGATCCTGCCCTCGCGCATGGCGATCAGGTGGTCCGCGTAGCGTGCGGCGAGGTTGAGGTCGTGCAGCACCATGACCACCGTGGTTCCGGAGCGCCGGTTGAGGTCCGCAATGAGGTCGAGGACCTCGATCTGGTGGGCGACGTCGAGGAACGTGGTCGGCTCGTCGAGCAGCAGGATGCCGGTCCGCTGGGCGAGGGCCATCGCGATCCAGACCCGCTGGCGCTGCCCGCCGCTGAGCTCGTCCACGGACCGGTCGGCGAGCCCCAGGGTGCCGGTGGCCCCGAGGGCTTCCGCGACGGCGTCATCGTCCTCCGGCGTCCACTGGCGGAACCAGCCCTGGTGCGGGTACCTGCCGCGGCCCACGAGGTCGGCGACGCTGATGCCGTCGGGCGCGACCGGGGTCTGCGGGAGGAGGCCGAGGACCCGGGCGACGGACTTGGTGGGCTGCGTGGCGATGTCCGCCCCGTTGAGCAGCACGGTGCCCCCGGCCGGCTTCAGGAGGCGCGCCAGCCCGCGCAGCAGTGTCGACTTGCCGCAGGCGTTGGCGCCCACGATGACCGTCACCTTCCCGGCGGGCAGCACCACGTCGAGGCCGTCGACCACGGTGCGGTCGTCGTAGGCGAGGGTGAGGGCCTCCGCGGACAGCGTGGCCGCCGTCGTCGTCCTGGACGTGGGCATCCTCAGCCTCCCTGGCCTGATCGGTTCGCGGTGGCCAGCAGCCACAGCAGGAACGGCGCTCCGAGCGCGCCGGTGACGACGCCGACGGGCAGCGCGGTGTCCGGGACGAGGTTGGCGGCCATGAAGTCGGCGCCGAGCACGATGGCCGCCCCCACGAGGGCCGCCATGGCCAGCGACGGCCGGTGGCCGAGCAGGCGGCGGGCGATCGGCCCGGACAGGAAGGCGACGGCGGCGACGGGCCCGGCTGCGGCGGTCGCGACGGCGGCGAGGGCCACGCCGGTGGACAGGAGGCCGAGGCGGGAGGCTTCGACGCGGAGGCCGAGGCCCGCGGCGGCGTCGTCGCCCAGTTCGAGGCCCTGCAGGCTGCGGGCGAGGAGCGCGGTGGCGGGCAGCAGGACGGCCAGGCAGGCGGCGAGCACCGCGGCGCGGTCCCAGGTGCTGGAGTTCAGCGAACCGTTGAGCCAGAGCACCGCGGCCGACGCCGTGCGGAGGTCGGTGCGGGTGATGAGGAAGCTCACGAGCGCGTGCAGGACCGCCGCGAAGCCGATGCCCACGAGGATCAGCCGGTAGCCCGCCACGCCGCCCCGGTGCGAGATCAGGTAGATGGCCGCCGCGACCGCCGTCCCGCCCACGAGGGCCGAGAAGGACACCGCGACGCCGGCGGCCCCGAAGAGGACGATCGCGGTGACGGCCGCCGCGCTGGCGCCGTAGCTGATGCCGATGATGTCGGGGCTCGCGAGCGGGTTCCGCAGCATCGTCTGGAACACGGCGCCCGCGATGCCGAACGCGATCCCGATGAGGAGCCCGATCACCGCGCGGGGCAGTTTGTTCTCGAGCACGATGAAGCCGGCGCCCGGGATGTCGGCGCCCGCGACGATGCGGAGGAAGTCGGGGATGGTGACGGTGTAGGAGCCGAGCAGGACGTTCACGGCGAACAGCACGGCGACGACGCCGGCCACCGCGGCCAGCCGCCTGCCCGTGCTCCGGCGGCGCCGGGCCCGGGCTGCGGCGATGCCCGCGGCCGGGCGGTGCGTCTGCGGCGTCCGGGCGGGTGCGGTGTCCGCGGGCGCGCTCACAGCTGTGCCATCCTGCGGCGGCGGACGAGCCAGATGAAGACGGGCGCGCCGAGGACGGCGGTCATGATCCCCACCTGCACCTCGCCCGGAGGGAGGATGACCCGGCCCGCGACGTCCGCGCCGAGGAGCAGCACGGGCCCGAGCAGTGCGGAGAAGGGCAGGATCCAGCGGTAGTCGGCGCCCACGACGAGCCGCACCAGGTGCGGGATGACGAGCCCGACGAAGGCGATCGGCCCCGCGGCGGCCACGGCCGCACCGCACAGCAGCACGATGCCGACGGCGGTGACGGCGCGGGCGAGGGGGACGTTCTGGCCGAGGCCGCGAGCCACGTCGTCGCCCAGTGCCAGCGAGTTGAGCATCCTGCCCGTGGCCAGGGTCAGCACGAGGCCCGCCGCGAGGAAGGGCACCACCGCACCGATGACCTCCCAGTCCCGGCCGGCGAGTGTGCCGACCTGCCAGAACCGGAAGGCGTCGAGGGTCTCCTGGCTGGAGACGAGGACGGCATTGGTGAGGCTCCCGAGGCCCGCGGCCAGGGCCGCGCCGGCCAGGGCCAGCTTGACCGGCGTCGCGCCGTCCCGTCCGAGGCTCGCCACGGCGTAGACCGCGACGGCCGCACCGCCGGCGCCCGCGAAGGCGAACCAGAGGTAGCTGGAGGCGCTGCTGAGCCCGAACAGGTAGATGCCCACGACCACGGCGAGGGACGCCCCCGCGTTGATGCCGAGGATGCCGGGGTCCGCCAGCGGATTGCGGGCGATCCCCTGCAGGGCGGCACCCGCGGTGGCGAGCGCCGCCCCGACGAGCAGCCCGACGACCGTGCGGGGGACGCGGGAGAGGACGACGGCGTGGTCGCCGTTCGACGGGTCGAAGGACAGTACGGCGTCGAGCACGGTGGGAATGCCGACGGAGCGGGCACCGACGGTCAGGGAGGCCAGGCACGCCACGGCGAGGATCAGGGCCGCGAGCAGCAGCTTCGCGGGTGCGCTCCCGTGGGTGGACCGGTGGAGCGGGGCAGGAACCCGGCGGCTCAGGGAGGCCTGGACTGCCATGTGCCTCCCTCAGCCGGACGATCGGTCGGAAGTAAGGCTAGCCTACGCTTCGCCCTATTACGAAACGGCTTTGTTTGCTAATAGGGCCGAGTGGGCGCGCAGGTCCGGTCCCGCTCCGTCACGCGGCGGCCGGCGGCGTCCCGTCGCCGAACGGACGTCCGCCGAGGGCCTCACGACCGTGGGCGGTGGTCCAGCCCGCGAGATCCGGCCCCTTCGGCACGATGCCGGTGGGATTGATGTCCTCGTGGACGATGTAGTAGTGCTGCTTGATCTGCTCGAAGTCGATCGTGTCCCCGAAGCCCTGCGTCTGGAACAGGTCACGCGCGTACGCCCAGAGCGCGGGCATCTCGGTCAGCTTGTTCCGGTTGCACTTGAAATGGCCGTGGTACACGGGGTCGAAGCGGACCAGCGTGGTGAAGAGGCGCACGTCCGCCTCGGTGATGGTGTCCCCCACGAGGAAGCGCCGGCCCGTCAGTCGCTCCTCCAGCCAGTCCAGGGCGGTGAACAGGCGGTCGTAGGCGGCGTCGTAGGCGTCCTGCGATCCCGCGAACCCGCAGCGGTAGACCCCGTTGTTGACCTCCGTGAAGACTCGCCGGTTCACCGTGTCGATCTCCTCGCGGAGGTGCTCCGGGTAGAGGTCGGGCGCTCCCTCGCGGTGGAACTCCGTCCACTCGGAGGAGAGGTCGAGGGTGATCTGCGGGAAGTTGTTCGTCACGACCGCGCCGGTGGTGGTGTCCACGATGGCCGGCACCGTGATGCCGCGGGAGTAGTCCGGGTCCCGCTTGAAGAAGGCCTCCTGGAGGCGCTCGATGCCGAGCACCGGGTCCCGCCCGTCGGGGTCCAGGTCGAACGTCCAGGAACGGCTGTCGTGCGTGGGCCCGGGGGTGCCCAGTGAGATGGCATCCTCCAGCCCGAGGAGCCGCCGGACGATGATGGCGCGGTTCGCCCAGGGGCAGGCGCGGGCCGCGACGAGGCGGTACCGGCCGGCCTCCACCGGAAATCCGTCGGCGCCGTCGCGCGTGATGCGCGTTTCGATGTACTGGGTGTCGCGCGTGAATTCCGCGCCGGAGGTCACGTACGCCCCCTTGGTGCTGTGCTCGGACGGCTCGGCCTGCTGGATGTCGGTCATGCTGCCAGTCTAGGACCGCGGAGATGCGGAAGGCCCGGCCGCACGTGCGGCTGGGCCTTCCGACGGGTGCGGTCGGGTTACCGCTGGGCGGACTCCCGCGAGTACTTCTCGCGAAGTTCCCGGCCCCGATTGACGAGCTTGAGGTGCTTCTCGCGCTTCTTCTCGGCGGCCTTCGAGTCGCGCGGGGGCAGCTGGATGGTGTCCTCCGCCTCGATGCCGCCCTGCAGCTGGCGGCCGCGCTCCATCTCGGCGTCGAACTCGACGCCGAACAGCAGCGAGATGTTGGCCAGCCAGAGCCAGAGGAGCAGCACGATGACGCCGGCGATGGCGCCATAGGTCGCGTTGTAGTTGCCGAAGTTGGCGACGTACAGGGAGAAGCCGGCCGTGGTGATCGCGAGGACGAGCAGGGCGATGAAGCCGCCGAGGCTCATCCAGCGGAATTTGGGCTGCTTGATGTTCGGGGCACCGTAGTACAGGACGGCGATCATCAGGACGGCGAAGAGGACCATGACGGGCCACTTCGCGATGTTCCAGATGAGCACCGCGGTGCTGCCCAGGCCGATGGCGTTGCCGACGGCCTCGGCCACGGGGCCGGACAGCACGAGCATCAGGCCCATGGCGACGATCAGGAGGAGGACGATGATGGTGATGAGCAGCATCTGGGGGCGGAGCTTGAGGAAGCCCCGGCCCTCCTCGACCTCGTAGACGCGGTTCATGGCGCGGGAGAACGCGTTCACGTAGCCGGAGGCCGACCAGATGGCGCCCAGGAGACCGATGACGAACGTCAGGCCCGCGGCCTGGTTGGACGCCAGGTTCTCGATGGTGGGCTTGATGGTGTCGAGCGCCTCATCAGGCGCGAACTGCCCGATGATCCCCATGACCTGGTCGGTGGTGGCCTGCGCCTGCCCGAAGAGACCGAGGAGGGACATCAGGGCGAGGATGCCGGGGAAGATCGCGAGGACCGCGTAGTACGTCAGCGCGGCGGCGAGGTCGGTGCACTGGTCCTTGCCGAACTCGTTGACGGAGCGCTTGAACACGTACTTCCAGGCCGGCTTCTTGACGTCCTTGGGATCGTCCGGCTTGCGGGGATCGTTCGGGTCGGGCGCGTTCTGGGCCTTCTGCCCCGCTGCGCTCCGGGGCTCCGCCCCCACCCTGCTGTTGCTGCTCACGGATACCTCCCGGTCTGGCCCCGCAGACGGTGTGGGGCGCTCTTTCGGCTATGCGTCTTCGTCCACTGCACCATAAGCTTACTTAGTAGTCCAGTCCGAGTCGGCGCCCGACCGTGCCGCACGCCCACCAGGCCAGGAGCATCCATGCGCATCGCAGTCATCGGAGCCACCGGGAACGTCGGCACCGCAGTCCTTTCCCGGCTCCACCGCGCCGTCGAGGACCACGAGCCGGTCCCGCGCCCGGGCTCTCGACGCCGTCGAGAGCCCGGGCGGCTTGTCGATCACCGCGGTGGCCCGCACCGTCCCGGACACCAGCAGGGCCCCCTATGCGGGTGTCGACTGGCACGCCCTCGACATCGGGACCGATGAGGGTCGGGATGGCCTGACGGCGGCGCTCGCCGGCGTGGACGCCGTCGTGCACCTGGCCTGGGCCATCCAGCCCAACCGGGACGAGGACGCCATGCACCGGACCAACGTGACCGGCACCGCGAACGTGCTGCGGGCCGCCGCCGCGGCGGGTGTCCGCCACGTGGTCTGCGCGTCCTCCGTCGGGGCCTACTCCCCCTCGGCCAAGGCCCCCCGCAGGGACGAGTCGTGGCCCACCGGAGGCATCCGGTCCTCCCACTACAGCCGGCACAAGGCCGAGCAGGAGGGGCTGCTGGACAAGTTCGAGCGCGACCACCCGGAGATCGCGGTGGCGCGGCTGCGGCCCGGGCTGATCTTCCAGAGCCGGGCCGGGAGCGAGATCGGCCGGTACTTCCTGGGGCCGCTCGTGCCGAAGATCGTGCTCGGCGGCCTTCCGCTGCCGCTGCTGCCCGTCCCCGGATCCTTCGTCTTCCAGGCCGTGCACGCCGAGGACGTGGCCGATGCGTACTGGCGCGTGGTGGCACGACGCGCGTCCGGCGCCTTCAATATCGCGGCCGAGCCGGTTGTCACTCCCGAGCGGATCGCCGACCTGCTGGGCGCGCGGCGCGTCGTAGGCCTCCCCGTGCGCTTGCTCCGCGCACTGGTCGGCGCGAGCTGGGCCCTCGGCGTCCAGCGGACCGACCCGGGCTGGATCGACATGGCTGCGGGAAGCCCCGTCATGGACACCACGCGGGCGCGCACCGAGCTCGGGTGGGACCCTCGCCACTCCTCGAGGGACGCCCTGGTCGAGGTCCTGGCCGGCCTCCGCCGCGGCGCCGGGCACGACGGCTCCCCGAAGCTGTACTCCCGCTCGACGCGCTGAGCGGGACCGCTCAGGGGGTGGCCACCCGCGGGGCCTCGGCGGACGCGAGCAGCGGGACGCCCTCGGGCAGCTGGTCCGCGCCCCCGGGAAGGCTCACCGTGAACTCGGCACCGCCCCCCTCGACGTTGCGCACCCTGATCCACCCGCCGTGGCTCTCGGCGATGCGCCGGCAGATGGCCAGTCCCAGGCCCGTGCCCGTCGCCTGGCCCAGTCCGTTCTCCGACCGGTGGAACTCCTCGAAGACGCGCTCGAGGTCGGCGCCCGGGATGCCGATGCCGTTGTCGCGCACATGGACCACCGTCCTGCCGCTCGAGGCGTCCACGGAGGTGTAGACCGCGACCTCGGCCGAGCCGTCGGCGCGCCCGTACTTCATGGCATTGCCCACGAGGTTCTCCATGAGCTGCAGGAAGAGCCGCTCGTCGGCGTACACGGGATGCGGCGCCCGGACGTCGAAGCGCACCTCGGGCAGGTGCGTGCCGGGCAGCGCGGTCCGCAGGTCGATGATCCCCTCCACGACGCGGCCGACGTCGATCCTCGACGCCGTGAGCCGCTCCTCCTTCGCCAGGCTGTAGGCGAGGAGGTTGCGGATGAGGTTCCGCATGCGCAGGCTGGCCTGCTGCAGCCGTCCGATGCTCGCCTGCCGTTCCGAGGCCGGCAGGTGCGGGTCCTCGAGCATCTCGAGCCAGCCGTCGAAGACGGTCAGGGGTGTCAGGAGGTCGTGGGCGACGACGGACGCGAAGCGGCCGAGGTCCCGCTGGTGTGCCCGCTCGTCGGTGACGTTCCGCAGCACGACGAGCGCCCCGCGCTCACCGGGCAGCGGCATCGCGTCGACGGAGAGATGCACGACCTCACCGGATCGGTGGAGGAGGTCCAGGTCCATCCGCTCCGTCACCCGGCCCTCCAGGGCCAGGGTCAGCGGATTGTCGGCCTCGTCCAACCGGGTGCCGTCGGGCCGGGTGATCTCGTAGTCGCGCCGCCACACCTCACCGGGACGGGCCGTGCCCGGCCCGAGCCACCGCTCGCTCGCGGCGTTCTGGAAGATGAGGTGACGGTCCGGTCCCGCGACGAGCACGCCGTCGTTCATGCGGCCGATGACGAGGTCGCGCAGGTCCGCGGCGGCCTTCGCCTCCTCGTTGGCGCGGTACAGGCGCTCGATCAGGCGGCGCCGCTCGTCCATGCTGAGTGCAAGGACGGCGGAGAGCGAGAAGCTGATGAACATGAAGGACTGCGCCACGTAGACGCCCACGCCCGGCGCCAGGTCCTGGAACGGTCCGAGGCCGGCCAGCGTGCAGAGGACGAGCACACCGCCGCTCACCAGGGCGTGCAGCATGGCCCACCCGGGCCGCAGCCGGAGCCCGGCCCACATGTGCGCCGGGATCGTGGCGTAGGCGATGGGCAGGGCGGACCCTGCTCCGAACGTGGCCCCGTAGAGCATCACGGACACCACGACGAGGAGTGCGTATTCCGCGCGCCGCGCGTCGCTGACCGGTGGCGGGTAGTCCCCGCGGGCACGGGCCGTGATGCTCGCCGCGGCGACGATGCCGAGGGCTCCGATCGCCGTGAGGGACACCGCATGGCGGACCAGCCACGGGATGAAGGACGCGAACGGATCGGGGCCGCCCTCGAGCGCGACACCGAGGACGATGAAGAGGGCGCCGACGGAACACGCCCCGAGCGCCACGAGGCCGAGACGGAGGTAGTCCCCCACGGTCCGCACGGACAAGGACGGCACCAGGCGCCGGAAGAAGTAGACGGCCACGGCGGTCTGGGCCGCGGTGCCGACCGCGACGGCCAGGGCCAGGTGAGGGCTGAGGCCGGTGGCCAGGTTCACCGCGGACAGGAGCGGCACGGCGGCGACGAGGGCGGTGGTGAGATCGCGCCGGCTGCGGGAGGCCCACAACGCCCAGAGGAAGGTGATTCCTGCCGCGGGCCAGACCAGTGCGAGGCTGGAGGATTCGAAGGTCGTGAACCGTCCGACGGCGGCGGCGCCCGCGAGGAGCACGGCGAACGCGGCGTGCACGCTCAGAGGAGCCATCCGTGTCAGCCCCCCAGCGACCGTCCGCATTCGCCCCTCGTCCATCCCGTCTCGTGCCAGGACCCCGAGTCCCGCTGTGGGACCGGATCCTGCGGAGGCGGCCCGACGAAGAGCCACCGACACACAGTTTACTTGCTACTGCAGCCATTCTGCCTGCATCCGCGGTGTTGGACGATTCCGCGGGAGCAGGGCGCGGCGGCCGGCCCGTCCGGGGTGCCGGGGCGACCGCCGCGCAGTGCGGCCTATCCCAAGGTTGCCGTGTCGATCACGAAGCGGTAGCGCACGTCCGAGGACAGGACGCGCTCATAGGCCTCGTTGATGGCGTCGGCGGAGATCAGTTCGATCTCCGGAGCGATGCCGTGCTCGGCGCAGAAGTCGAGCATCTCCTGGGTCTCACGGATGCCGCCGATGCCCGATCCCGCGAAAGAACGCCGCTGGTTGAAGAGCGTGAAGACGTGCAGGGGAAGGGCATCGGCGGGAGCTCCCACGTTGACCATGGTGCCGTTGAGTCCGAGCAGCCCGAGGTGGGCATCCAGGTCGATCTTGGCGCTCACCGTGTTGATGATGAGGTCGAAGGTGTTCGCGAGCTGCTTGAACGTGTCGGGGTCGCTCGTGGCGTAGTAGTGCTCGGCGCCGAACCGCTTGCCGTCCTCCTGCTTGCTGAGGCTCTGCGAGAGGACCGTGACCTCGGCGCCCATCGCGGAGGCGATCTTGACGGCCATGTGCCCGAGCCCACCCATCCCGACGACCGCGACCTTCTTGCCCGGGCCCGCGTTCCAGTGGGACAGCGGCGAGTAGGTCGTGATGCCCGCGCAGAGCAGGGGTGCTGCGGCTTCGTAGGGGATGCTCTCGGGCACGGTGAGGACGAAGTCCTCGTCGACCACGATGTGCGTCGAGTAGCCGCCCTGCGTGATCGTACCGTCGCGGTCCACCGCCCCGTAGGTTCCGACGTTGCCGTTGAGGCAGTACTGCTCCTCGCCCTGGAGGCAGTTCGCGCACTCCCGGCAGGAGTTCACCATGCAGCCGACGCCCACGCGGTCACCGACCTTGTGGCGGGTCGCCCCGCTGCCGACTTCCTCGACGACGCCGACGATCTCGTGGCCGACCGTCAGCGGGTACTGCTGGGGGCCCCATTCGCCCCGGACGGTGTGGATGTCGGAGTGGCAGATCCCGGCGTAGGCGATCCTGATCAGGACGTCCGTCGCGCCGACGTCGCGGCGCTCGATGGTCGTGGGGACGAGCGGGTCCGTGGCGGACGGTGCTGCATAGGCCTTGACGGTCTTCATGGGTTCCTCCTGGAGGATCGGGACACGGGGCGCAGGGTTGCGGGCCGTGAGTCGGGTGGCGGTCGTGGGTGCGGCAGGTGCCCTGCCTGCTACCTGGTCACGCGGGAGCGTTCGGAGACGAGGACGTCCTGGACGTGTCGGGGCCGCTCACTGCTTCCACGGTACGTCCGATCACCGGCCGGTGATGCATTGTGGCCCGGGCGGCATCCGATGGAGGATGGGACGAGCCACCCCGGGCGATCTGAAGGAGCATCCCATGGACTACACGTTCGACGTCCTCGTCATCGGCGGGGGGCCCGCCGGCATGGCGGCCGCCACCCGCGCGGCCGAGCTCGGGGCGCGCACAGCCGTCGTCGAACGCTCCGCCCTCGGGGGGACGTGCGTGAACTCGGGGTGCGTCCCCACGCGCGTGCTCGCCAAGACCGCGCGGTTGTTCCGCGAGGTCCGCACGGCGTACGACTACGGGATCGTCGTCGCGGAACCGTCCGTCGACTGGGACAAGACGGTGCGGCGGGTGCGTGCCACGGTGGCCCGGGTGCTCGACGCCAAGGGCTACGGGTCCACGATGGAACGTCTCGCCATCGACCACATCGAGGGCGACGCCGAACTCACCGGCGAGCACAGCGTCGTCGTGGACGGCCGGGAGGTCACGGCCGGCGCGATCATCCTGTGCATCGGGGGCAGCGGCCGCCGCCTGCCCATCGAGGGCGCCGAGCACGCCTTCCTGCCGCACGAGGTGCTGGACATCCCGGACCTGCCCGGCTCCGTCGCCATCATCGGTGGCGGACACACCGGGGCCCAGATGGCCACGATCTTCGACGCCATGGGCTCGCAGGTCCTCCTCCTCGATGTCGCACCGCGCATCCTCATGACGGAGGACGAGGACGTCGCGGACGCCGTCACCGCGAGCTTCCGGGGCAGGGGCATCCGGGTGGAGACCGGCATCAGCGGTGTCGACGGCATCCGGCGGGACGACGGCGGCCTGAACCTCACCTGGCAGCGCGACGACGAGCCGGAGTCCGTCATGGTGGACGCCGTCGTCATGGCGACCGGGTGGCCGGCGAACCTCGACGGCCTGGGCCTCGACGCCGCGGGCGTCCGGACGGCGCGCTCCTTCATCCCGGTGGACGACTACCTGCGGTCCAACGTCCCCCACATCTTCGTGGCGGGCGACGCGAACGGCAGCAGCATGCTGGTGCAGGCGGCCGTGTTCGAGGGTGAGACGGCGGCCGAGAACGCCGTGATGGGCGCCATGCGGACCACCCCGCACCACCTCCTGCCCGAGGGCGGGTTCACCGACCCCGACTACGCGGGCGTCGGCCTGACGGAGGCCCAGGCGAGGGGCCGCGACGTGGAATGCCACGCCGTCACCGTGCCCTACGCCGCCGTCGAACGGCCCATCATCGACGACCGCGAACAGGGCTTCCTGAAACTCGTGATCGACCGCCGCCGGGAGCTGATCCTCGGCGCGCACGCGGTCGGCGAGAACGCCGTCGAGGTCGTCACCGCGGTCGCCGCCGCCATGGCGGCGGGCACCGACCTGGCGACGCTCGCCCGCGTGAAGTTCGCGTACCCCACGTACAGCGCCATCATCGGTCGCGCGGCGCGGGCCGGCCTGCACAGCTGACTGCCCGGGCCTGACTGCGGTGCCCTGCCGCGGGCGCCGACCTCCCGTCAGGACGTGTGGGCCAGCGCGCGGTACTGCGGATTCCGCTCCAGGAAGAGCCTGGCCGCGGTGCACCCGGCGACGAGCTCCAGCCGGCGCTTGTGGGCGCTCAGGACCGCGCGACCCATCAGCACCCGGCCCAGGCCGCGCCGTTCGAAGCCCGGCATCTCGACCAGCGCCCGCAGGGTCAGCCGCCCTCCCACCATCGAGTACTCGAGGTAGGCGCCCAGGCTCCCGTCCACGAACAGTTCGAAGCGTGAGCCGGGTGGCGAGTCCTTGAAGACCTCCCGGGACAGGGGTGCGTCCGCGCGGGCGCCCTCCCGGCGGGCCCGGCGCCCGATCTCGCCGACCGCCGCCGTGTACCGTTCCGTGGCCTGTTCGGGCGGGTAGGCGTCGTCGAGCAGGCGGAACATCCTGTCCGCCAGGCTGCGGAGGTCGGCCAGGGATGCGGTGCCGACGTCGCACGCCGCGGCGTCCGCAAGCCACTGCGCGTCGCGCTCCCGCCTGGTGGGAGGCACGACGGCGTCGACGTCCGGATCGTTCGGGCCGGCCGGCCCGGGAGTCACGTCGCGCAGGGCCGGATCACCGCCTGCGCCGGTGGCATCAGGAAAGGTCGAGGGTTCTGTCATGGAGGATCCGATGGTGGTCGGGAACCGGGGCCTGCTGCTGGACCGCGGTACAGGGAACGGTAACCGATGCCACCCCCAAGAACGCCTGGGCCCCGGGAACGCACTGCTACTGTTGCAGCCATCCATATTGCAAGGGCACTTGGTGTGTCAGGATCGGCAGGGATGGCGAGGACCATGACGGACAAGAAATTCACCGTGACCGAGGAGTCGACGAGCAAGCATCCGCACGACTGGGGACGCGCCATGGCGGTCGCCATCAGCCGCCTGACCGATCTGGCCCGCGAGGCCGGGGACCCGGTGCACGACGAGGCACTCATCGGCGAGGAACTCCAGCTCTTCGTGGAGGACACCGAGCACGGCGTGAACATCACCATGGCCTGGACTCCCGGGGAGCAGGGCCCTCGCCGCGAGGCCCCGACGCAGCCCCCGGCGGGCCAGGGCATCGATCCCACCGGCGGCAGCACGGCCGGGCTCGGCCAGTGAAAGCAAGGACGGCCGGGAAGGCCACGGAAGTAAGCAGACTGATGATCCTGTGCGTAGGGTAGGAGGGAACCAGCCTGCCAACCATGCGGAGGACGACATGAGCGAACGAAAGAACCCGGATCCCTCGAATGCGGGAAATCCCGATCCGGACGACATGAAGCTCACGGGACTCGAACCCGGCGGCGGCGTCCCCCCGGGCGAGACCCCTCCCGGCGAGGCCAGCACCACCTGGCAGCAGCCGACCGTCGAGAACAAGACCCAGTCCAAGACCGTCACCGGCCTCTGGATCGGCGTTCTCGCCGTCGTCGTCCTCCTGGTGCTGCTGTTCATCGTCGGGAACATCATCGGGCTGTTCGACCTGACCTGAGCGGCCCTGCACAGCGAAGCCCCCGTCCGATGGACGGGGGCTTCGTCGTGCAGGGAGGCCGGTCAGGCCTCGGCGCCGTCGCGCAGGCCGTAGTGGTCGATCAGGGCCCTCTCCTCCTCCGGGGAGAGCTCGATGCTGCTGTTCGCGCTCGGGGCGTCGGAGATCTCCTTCTTCGTCCAGGCGAGGTGGAGGTCGTCGCCCTCGAAGCGCGAGTTGGCCAGGGGGACGTAGTGCTTGCGCGAGTTGAGCAGGCCGAGGGACACCGTCACCCAGGCGGGGATGCCGGATTCCTTCTCGAGGTGCACGTCGTTGACGTCGCCGAGCTTCTTGCCCTTGCTGTCCCACGCCGTCGCGGCCTGGAGTTTGTTGATTTCGGCCTGAGCCATCGGGGATTCCCTTCAGTGGACGAGATGCGGTTCGTCCTCCATTCCAGCCGAGATACCGCCCGAGGGCAATCGGCGCGGGGACCGCGGTTTCGTTCAGGCCCGGTCCGCGGCCTCGCCCAGCAGGGGCAGGAAGCGGTCGAGCGCCCAGGGCAGGCTCAACGGGCTGGCTGCGGAGACGGACAGCGTCAGCGTGTTGTCGCTGTCCGCCACGAGCGCCCCGCTCCCGACCGCCGGGATCTGCTTCAGCAGCGGATCGGTGGAGATGGCCTTCTCGGTGGCCTCGTCCGCGACCCAGGTCACGAAGAGGTCGGAGTCCAGCTCGTTCGCGCGCTCGGCCGACCACGGGATGAAGAACTCCGCGGAGTCCTTCGTGTTCTCGGTGACGACGTCGGCCTGGACCATGCCGAGCTCGGTCAGGAAACGCGGGCGGTTGTCGTTGGCGGTGTAGACGCTGACGCTGTCGGCACTACCGGGATCGAGGGTGCCGTAGATGAAGCTCTTCCCCTCCAGCTGCGGATACTCCGCGGCCGCGGCCGTGATCGCCTGCTCCGTGTCCGCCACGAGTCGCTCGGCGTCGTCGGACCGGCCCAGCGCCTCGCCGATGATGCGCGTGGAGTCCTGCCAGGCGGTGCCGTAGGCGACCTCCGGGTAGGCGACGACGGGGGCGATCTTGCTCAGGGTGTCGTAGTCCTCCCGGGAGAGCCCGGAATACGCGGCGAGGATGACATCGGGGTTGGTGGCGGCGATGTCGTCGAAGGCGATGCCGTCGGTCTCGGAGTACTGGACCGGCGCGTCCTCGGTGCCGATGGCGGCGTCGAGCTCCTCGAGCCTTGCGTCCTTCCACGGGGTGGACTGGTTCTCGTTGCCGCCGTAGGTGTCGGCCGGCATCCCCACGGGCACGACGCCGAGCGCCAGCGACACGTCCGCGTTCACCCAGGAGACGGTCGCCACGCGCTCTGGCTGCTCGGTGAGGGTGGTCTCGCCGAAGGCGTGCTCGATCGTCACCGGGAACGCCCCGGCGTCGGCGGACGCCGTCGCACCGCCGTCGGCCGCACCGGATCCGGCGTCGGCCGGACCGGTGGTGCAGGCGGAGAGGGAGAGGACGGCGATCGCGGCAGCGGCGACGAGGCCGCGCAGGCGGGTGGGGGTCATGGGGTTCCTTGACTTCTGTGGCCGTGGGGCCGGGACGGGACAGAAGTAAGGCTAGCCTAAGCTCGATCGAATTACGAAATGATTGTGTTGCGTAATGCTCAGCCCTCGCGGGCCTTCCGGGTCTCGCGGTCGTTCGCCTTCTGGAGCGCGTCGACGAGCTCGGCCTTCGACATGGTGGACCGGCCCGGCACGTCGAGCTTCCTGGCAAGGTCGTAGAGGTGCTTCTTCGACGCGTTCGCGTCCACGCCGCCGGCCGTCCGCCCGGCGTCGGTGCGGTCCCCGGCGGCGCGCTCGTCCGACGGGCCCCTCTCCTCCTTGGGCTCCCAGTGGTCGCCCACCTTCTCGAAGCCGTGCTTCAGGGAGGCGTAGGCCGTGCGGCGGGCCCGCTCGCCGTCGCCGTACTGCTCCTCCGCGGCATCGAGGGTCGCGGCGAACGTGTCCTGCGCCTTCTCGCCGGAGCGCTGGAGCGTGCTCGGGAGCGTCTCGGACCTGACCTTGCCGTCCTTCGTGAAGCGGGCCATTCCTGCGTCCTTCCGGTAGGGCGCCCGTCCGGCGCGTACGAGCACGCTACCGCAGCGGCGGCCTCCACCGAACCGTTGCCCTGTGCAACCGGGGCCGTGGGCGGTAGCGTGAGCAGGACCAGTCATTGGGTACCGTCAACCGCTCGGGGATGCGGTGGCCGGCCCGGGGCCGGACCATCACCTACGCGCCAATGGAGGACATTCGTGATCTGGAGCAACACCACCGCGTCCACAACGCCCAGGAGGGCGCCGAACCGGACCCTCGCACTCGGCCTGGCGGCGCTCGTCGCCCTGCCGCTGCTCACCGCGGGCCCGGCACAGGCGAAGGGGAACTTCCCCTCACCGGAAGGCGCCACCAGCACCGCCAGCATCCTGACCTACGCCGACACCGTCAAGGAACTGGAGAAGATCGAGACGACCTCCCGCTACGGCGTCGACGTGTTCACCCTCGCCGAGGCCGGGACGGAGATCGCCACCAGCGAGCAGGGGCGGAACCTGTACGTGGCGACGGTCGGCTCGGGCCCTGAGGACGTCTGGGTGCAGGGCCGCATCCACGGCAACGAACCCTACGGGGCCGAGGCCATCCTCAGCCTCCTGAAGGACCTCGGCACCAACGGCTCTCCCGAGTACCAGGAGATCCGGGAGGCGTTCACCATCCACTTCATCCCGATGTACAACCCCGACGGCAGCGAACTCAACATCCGGCAGACGGTCCTGTGGGACGACGCCCTGGACGGGCCCCGCAAGGACGCGGCCGGGCGCGACGTGATCGTCGACCTCAACCGGGACTGGGTCGCCGGCAAGTTCCAGGCCCGCGAGTCACTGGCCTTCTACGAGTACTGGACCATGGTGGACCCGGACTACGGCATCGACATCCACCACCAGGGCCTGAAGCAGCAGTACGGCACGGGCGACGACGTCACCCTCTCACTGGGCATCTCGCTCGCGCCCGGCGGTCCGACGCTCCCGACGCTCGAGGGCGGCGCCTACGACGTGCTCACGCGGCAGATGCACGGGTACGTGTACGAGGAACTGAAGGGCACGGGCTTCATCACCATGGACCGCTACCAGGTGGGCGGAAGCCTCGAGATCGACATCAAGGGCGGAGTGGTCTCGGCCATGATGCTGGGCCTGGACCACCGGGGCCTGAACCCGGAGGGGCACTCGAACCCGGTGGTGTTCTTCGAGACCTCCGGCAACACGAGCGACGGGTCGCTCGGCCAGAAGGCGCGCGGCAAGAGCATCCAGCAGAACATCCTGGCCATGCGGACCCTGCTCACCGGCCTCGCGAACGGGGAGGTCCAGCAGACCGACCCGGAGGTGTGGGAGGACATCCCCCACGCTCCGGTCACCGGCTACAGCACCGACTACGCGGGAACCATCCCGGTCACGCCGTAGGACCGGCGACGACGACGGCGCCCCTCCCCGGGAGGGGCGCCGTCGTCGTGCTGTCCGCACCGCCACCGCCGGGCTTCCGGCCGCCGGCCTGCCGAACGGACAGAAACGACCGCCGATCGCCGTCGTGGGCGGTCATTCGTGTCCTCTCGGCAGGGATCGACGGCGTCAGCCGAGCGTGGCGAGGTACCGGACCAGCTCCCGCGGTGCGGACGTCGGCGCCGCGGCCTCGACCGCGGCGTTGTAGTTCGTGTTGGTGTTGACGTCGTAGGTGAGGATGCGCCCGTCCGCGGTCTCGATGAACTCGATCCCGCAGACCTCCAGGTTGTTGCGTCGGGCGAAGTCCTCGAACCGGGCGATCACCGGGTGGTCGAAGTCCTCGCGGAGACTGAAGAGCTGCTGGCCGGGTTCGGGGGCGATGGTGGCTCCCGGGGGCATGATCGGCCTGCCGGTCTCCGGGTCGATCGCGCACGCGTCCGCGGGGCAGAGCTGGAAACCGCCGCGGGCGGTGTCGGCCTTGATCGCATACACGAACCGTCCGCCCACGAGCTCCGCCCGGGTGATGAACGGCTCGGCGGCCTGGATGTACTCCTGCACCAGCGTGATGCCGTCCTGGGGCTCCTCGAACCCGTCCGAGCCGACGTACTCCGCGAGCTCCTCGTGGGAATCGAACTTCCGTACCCCGAGTCCCTTGCCACCCTGGTTGTGCTTGACGATGAACGGCGCCTCGAAGCCCCGCGCCGCTTCGACGATGCGCTCACGCCCGACGGCGGCGACCGTCCGCGGGGTGGCGATGCCGGCAGCCTTCAGGGCGGTCAGCTGGTCCACCTTGCTCATCTCGAGTTCCAGGACGCGGCGGCCGTTGACCGTCCGCCGCCCGTGGGCTTCGAGCCAGGAGAGGACGGAGCGCGCGTAGTCCTTCGACAGGCCGTGGTCGCGTGTGTGGGCGGAGGCGCTGATGCGCGACCAGAAGATGCCCTCCGGCGGCGCGGCATCGAGGTCCAGCACGCCGTCCGTGAGCAACCACTCGACCACCTCGACGCCTTCCGCCTCGAAGGCGCGCGCGAAGGGAGGGAACCATTCGGGGTTCTCGTGCAGGGCGTAGACCGTGGTCATGGGGTCCTTCCGTCGAAGCGCGTGGGTCTGGTGACACAACCCGTGTACCCGGGCACCTATTCCGGAGCGGCCGGTGCGACGACCCCGACGTCGGCCATCATCCGATGAAGATGCCGTTGCCGGGGCCCATCGGCAGATCGAGGGCATAGAACACCGTGAGGATGGCGACCCAGGCGAGCCAGAAGGGCACCACGAAGGGAAGCATGCGTGCCATCAGCGTGCCGAGCCCGGCATCCGGTTCGTACTTCCGCAGCATGGTCAGCAGCACGATCATGTAGGGGTTCAGGGGGGTGATGACCTGCGTGGCCGAATCGCCTACGCGGAAGGCGCCCTGGATGAACGCCGGTTCGTAGCCGAGCAGCGCGAACAGCGGCACGAAGACGGAGGCCATCAGCGTCCACATGGACGAACCCGAGATGATGAACAGGTTCAGGACGGACGCCAGCAGGATGAACGCGAGGACCGCGGGGTACCCGGTGAGGCCGATCCCCTCGAGGGCTCCGGCGCCGGCCACCGCGATCCACGAGCCGATGCCGGACCAGTTGAAGAGGGCGATGAACTGGCCGAGGATGAAGGCGAGCACCAGGAAGCCCGCCATGTCCCTGATGGCCTCGCCCATGACACGCGGGACGTCGCGGCCGGTGGTGATCGTGCCGACGATCCGCCCGTAGACGAGTCCCGGGATGGTGAACAGCAGGAACACGATGAAGACGATCGAACTCAGCAGGGGTGAGCGCGGCAGGAAGCCGCCCGTCTCGTTGCGCCACGGTGAGTCCGGCACCAGCACGGCGGCGAGGATCGCCAGCGCGACGACGCCTCCGGCGATCAGGGACCACGTCAGGGCGTGCGCCTCCCGTGGCTCCAGGTCGGCCGTGAGGATCACCGGCGCGGCGGCGTGCTCGCCCTCATCCCGGATCTCGTCCCTCCGGACGTCCTGCCGTACGAGGCGCGGCTCCAGCACCCTGTCGATGATGAAGCCGGCGATCACGATCAGCACCACCGAGGAGACGACGTTGAAGTAGTAGTTCGAGAGCGGCGTGACCGGGGACCCGGCGTTGGGCAGGGTCTCGGTGACCGCCGTCGTGATCCCGGCGAACAGGGCGTCCAGGCTCGTGACCAGCAGGTTGGTCGAGTACCCCGCCCCCGCGGCGGCGAACCCGCCGAGCAGCCCCGCCACGGGGTGCCGTCCGGCGGCCTTGAACACGAGCGCGGCGAGCGGCGGAATGATGACGAACGCGGAGTCGGACATGACGGATCCGACGACGCCCACGAGGCCCACCGCGTACGGCAGCGCCCACCGGGGTGCCGAACCGAACACGCGGCGGATCAGCGCGCCGAGGAGTCCGGATTTCTCGGCCACACCGACGGCGAGCAGGATGGGCAGCACCGTGGCCAGCGGTGGGAACCCCAGGTAGTTGGCACCGAGGTTCTCGGTCAGCCAGGTCAGGCCCTCCGCCGTGAACAGCCCCTTGATGACCGTCACCTCCTCCGCGCCGGGGACCTGCACGGTCACGTTCCCGAGAGCCATGCCGGTGGTGACCACGGCCGTGATCCCGAAGAGGATGAGGAAGAGCATGAACGGGTCGGGGAGCTTGTTGCCCACCCGCTCCACCCCGGTGAGGAAGCGGTCGGACAGGGCCGGGCGGGTCACTGCGGTGGTGGACATGCGTTCTCCTCGAGCGGTCGGTGCTGCGGTTCCTGCGTGGAGTGCTTCGGGACGGTCAGTCGAAGTAGGACGGCACGTCGATGGCCCCGCCCTGCTGCTCGAACTCCTCGTGCACCGCGGCGCGCAGGGAGTCGTCGAGGAGGTAGTCGAGGGCAGTCAGCGCCAGCCCGACGGCGCCGTCGAGCGCCCCCTGCTCCGCGGCGGCACTCCCCGCGGCCTCCGCGAAACCACGCGTGTGCAGGGCCGTGGACGGCTCGGCGATCCGGATCAGCGGGTGGATGCCGGGCACGCGGTAGCTGACGTTCCCGAAGTCGGTGGACGCCGCGAGGGTCTCCGAGACGACGCCGAGCGGCAGTGGCGAGCGCCCGCGGCGTTGCTGCGCAGCGACCCACCGGCCCGTGAGCGCGGTGTTCGTTCGGATCGGGAGCGACGGCGGGTGCTCGTCCCAGCGCAGCTCCACCCCGGTGCCGGTCATGAGCGCCGCGCCGCGGGCCACGTCCTCCAGGCGGCCGCTGAGGTCCTTCAGTGTCGCGGGCTGCTGCGAGCGCGCATACAGCTTCATCACGGCGCGGCCCGGAATGATGTTCGGGCTCTCGCCGCCCTCCGTGATGGTGGCATGCACGCGGTCCGACGGCGGGAGCTGCTGGCGGAGCAGGCCGATGCCCTGGTAGGCGAGGTTCGCGGCGTCGAGCGCGTTCCGGCCCATGAACGGCTGCGCGGACGCGTGCGCCTCCACGCCGGTGAAGGTGATGGTCAGGAGCCGGCGGCCGAGCCAGACCTGGTCGGCGAGGTCGTACCCGTAGGGGTGCACCATGATGGCGGCGTCGACGTCGTCGAGCGCGCCGTGACGCGCCATGACCTCCTTGCCGGAGTGTCCCTCCTCGGCCGGCGTCCCGAGGAACAGCACGCGGCCGGGCAACCGGTCGGCCACCGCGGAGAGGCCCAGGAAGGCGCCGAGGCCCGCGGCGGCGATCACGTTGTGCCCGCAGGCGTGGCCGATCCCGGGCAGGGCGTCGTACTCGGCGAGGATCGCGATGGTCGGGCCGCGGTC
This sequence comes from Arthrobacter sp. Ld5, assembly GCF_051172775.1. NCBI lineage: Bacteria > Bacillati > Actinomycetota > Actinomycetes > Micrococcales > Micrococcaceae > Arthrobacter > Arthrobacter sp. Ld5. The sequence goes on along the minus strand of NZ_JBPKBO010000022.1, from coordinate 130,889 downwards.
GGCGGCGCCTGCCTCCGCGCGCACCGACGTCTCGACGCCGAACTCCCCGAGGCGGGCCTCGATGCCGTGGCGGCTGAGTTCCTGGTGCAGGAGCATCGCGCTGCGGTGCTCCTGGAAGGCCGTCTCGGGATGCGCGTGCAGGTCCCGGACCACGTGGCGCAGGCGATCCTCCAGAACGTCGACGCCCTGCTCAACGACGGCGGCGAGTTCGGCCGGGGCGCCCCCGAACGGCGACGGAACCGGCTCGGCGGCTCCCTGGAGCCTGCGGGTCCGCTCGTCGATGGACTGGAGATAGGCGTCGTCGGGACGCGTGGGTTCCGTCATTTGTGTAGCTTAGGCAACAATCAGGAGGCTGGGCAGTCCCCCGCGGACATCCTGGGTAACACTGGGCGCGCGGCGGAAGCGCCGGCGCGGGCCGCGATCGGTCCTAGCAGTACACCTAGCGGCGGTCGGCCGACGTGCCGGCATCCACGCCCGACGCCGACCCGCTCCCGGCGCCCGCCCCGGCGGTCGCCCCGCCGGTCTCATCGGCCGGCTCACCGGTCTCATCGGCCGGCTCACCGGTCGTCTCCTCAGTCGCCTCCTCATCCGACGATGCCTCGCGGCCGGCCTTCGAGGCCGGCAGCAGTGCGAGGATCCCGAGGGCGCCCGCGACGGCGAAGGTCAGGATCGGCGAGGTGGCACCGTACAGGAATCCCATCAGGACCGAGCCGATCGCCTGCCCGATGGCGAGCGCGATGAACAGGACGGCCGTGCCCTCGGCCGCGTGCTCCGGCACCACGCGCTCCGCCCAGATGATGAGGACGCCGCAGGCCGCGGTGTAGGCGGCGCCGAAGACGGCCACGGACACATAGGCGGGGAGCAGCACCCCGGGGACTGCACCGAGGACGATGGTCGCTGCGCCCATCGAGACCGCGCTCAGGACCCAGGCGGTCCGCAGGGTCCAACGGTGGATGATCCCCCCGGCTACGGCACCGAGGACGCCGAAGGCACCCAGGACCATCCACGCGACCACGGAGTACACCTCCGCGCCCGTGCCGGATTCCGCCATGGCCGAGCGGCCGAAGGTCCAGACCGCGGCACTCGATGCGCCGACCAGCATGGCCGCGGCGATGGGCCGGACCAGCACGGATCGGTCGCGGGCGCGCATCCGTGCCGACGGCGTCGCCTCCTGCTGCTCCTGGCCGGCCCGGTCGCTCCGGATCGTGGCCACCGTGGCCAGGACCACGAGCAGCGCGATCGCCACCCAGCCGATCCGCCACTGGGTGATGGTCAGGAGCATGATCCCGCCCGCGACGACGATGCCCGCGCCGGTCCCGGCATTGACGACCGTCTGCGCATTCTCCTGGCGCGCGGCGTCGAGGTTTCGCTCGATGAGGGTGACCAGGCCGGGCGTGGCGAACCCGGCACCGGCCCCCGCGAGCACCACCGCGATCGCGAGGACGACCGCGCTGGGCGCTGCCGCGACCCCCGCCGAACCGATGGCGGCCGTGGCCCCCGCCAGCAGGACGACCAGACGCGGACGTGCACTGAGCTTGAAGGCGAGCGTCGCAGCGACGCAGAAGGAGAGAAAGCTGCCGGCCTGGATGAAGCCGGAGACGGCGGGCCCGAGCTGGAACTCCTCGACGAAGCGGGGCAGGAAGAGCCCGTACCCGAAGCGGGCGAGTCCGTAGGTCGCGGCGATCAACGCCATGCCATTGAGCACCAGGGATCGCACCGCGACTCCTTCTCGATACATCGGGGATAGAACGATCGTTACGCTACCCCAGAACGATCGTTCTGAATTCCTGGTCGTTACAGTGGTGCCATGACCTCCGACCGGCTACCGTCCGCCCGTGCGCGACTCCTCACGGCCGCCGACCGCGTCCTGTTCGACCGCGGGATCCGGGCGACCCCGGTCGACGACCTGCTGCGGGAGGCACACGTCTCCGCGGCGTCGCTGTACACCCACTTCGGCAGCAAGGAGTCCCTGGTGGCCGAAGCCCTTCGCGTGCGCCTGACCGATTGGCGGGCGGTCTGGGACGCGCACGTGCTCGCGGCCGACGACGACCGGGGACGGTTGACCGCGGTGTTCGACGCCCTGGCGTCCTACCAACGCGAGGCACATCACCCGTCCCGCTGGTGCGCCTTCCTGGCGACCGCGACCGAGCTCCCCGATGCCTCGGGCGTGATCGGCGACCTCCTGGCGGAGGACAGCGCACTGCTCACCGACCGCCTCCTGCGCCTCTCCCGTCCACTCGCAGGGGCGCGGGCAACGGACCTGGCCGACGAGGTGCTCCTGGCCTACAGCGGAACCCTCGCCTCGTTCCTCCGCGGCTCTCCCCGCTCTCCCATCGAGACCGGCCGCCGGCTGGCCCAGGCGGCGATCCGCACCCATACGGGCGGCTGATGCCGGCACCGGGCTCCGCGGCGGCGCCGGCGGCCCGCGGGTCAGGTCGCGGGCACCGCGTCCCCGGCCCGCCGCCAGGCGCTCCAGGCCGCGTAGCTGCCGTCGAGTTCGACGACGTCGTAGCCGGCGCGGCGCAGGGCGCTGGCGGCGACGGAGTTCCGTAGCCCGCTCTGGCAGTAGGTGACGATGGTCCCGTCGGCGGGGAGTTCGTCGAGGTGCCACATGAGGCGTCCGCCGTTGAGCTGGTGGGCTCCGGGGATGTGGCCCGCGGTGTGCTCCGTGCGGTTCCGGACGTCGAGGATCATCGCGGCGTCGACCGCCGCGAGGTCTGCCGGCTGCACGAGGGCCGGTGCCGTCAGGGGCAGCCCGTCGAGGCTGGTGACGTATCCGGCGACGTCGTCGATGCCGACGCGGACCAGGTGGTCCCACAGCTCCTGGGCCTGGTCCTGGCCGGCGGCGAGCAGGACCAGCGGGTTCGTGTCCGCCTCGGGGTTCACGACCCAGGCGCCGTGCGTGGCCGGCGTGGGGTGTGCGGGGATGTTCAGGGACCGCTCGACGGTCCCGGTGTGGACCTCGTCCGCGGTGCGGGTGTCGATGAACGTGAGCGTGTCCGCGGCGAGGCCGGCGGCGACCTGCGCCCGGTCGAGTTCGGCCAGCGGGGCGCGTGCGCCCAGGACGGCGGGGCCGTCGCGGTTCTCGCGCTTCATCCGGCCGAAGTAGGCGTGGGCGTCGGGCTGGCCGTCGAGGAGTTCGTCGATGAAGCCCTGCTCGTCGTCCGCCGCGAGGTAGGGGCCCCACCAGGAGTAGAGCCGCTCGTAGCCGACGGTGGAGGACGGGATGGCGCCCAGGGCCTTGCCGCAGGCGCTGCCGGCGCCGTGGGCGGGGTGCACCTGCACATAGTCGGGCAGGGTCAGGAACTTCTCCTGCAGGCTCCGGAACAGCTGCCTCGCTCCCTCGAAGCGGGTGTCGACGCCTCCGGCGGCCTCGTCGAGGAGGTCCGGACGTCCGAGGTCCCCGGAGAACACGAAGTCCCCCGAGAGCAGGTAGCCGGGCTGGTCGCTGAACGCGCCGTCGGTGACGAGGAAGGACAGGTGCTCGGGGGTGTGCCCGGGCGTGTGGATGGCCCGGATGCTGATGTTGCCGACGGTGATCGCGTCGCCGTCGTGGAGCCGGGTGCCGTCGAAGGCGTACTGCCAGTCGGGCCCGCCCTCGCCGGAGACGTAGATCGCAGCCCCGGTCGCCGCGGCCAGCTCGCGGGTCCCCGAGAGGTAGTCCGCGTGGATGTGGGTCTCGGTGACGGCCACGATCTTCATGTTGTTCTTCGCGGCGAGATCCTGGTAGACGGCGATGTCGCGGCGGCCGTCGACGACGACCGCCGTTCCGTTGGCCTGGCAGCCGATCAGGTAGCTGGCCTGGGCGAGGTCTTCGTCGTAAATGCGTTCGAACAGCATCGGGTTCTCCTTCGGGTCGGACGGTTCGTGATACCCCCGGGGGTATCGTTCTTCTTGTGAGCGTAATACCCCCATGGGTATCTGGCAAGACGTGGCGATGCCGGCAGGGGTGGCGGCAGGGGCGGCGGGAGAGGGGCGTGACCGGGCCCGGAACGGGACGGGACCGGTCACGCCCCAGATCTAGGGGGTCCTGCGGGCCTGCCGTGCGGACCCCTGCGCCGGTGCGCCCTCTGCCCGGCCCACGGGGAGACCCGCTGCGACCCAGGCGGTCATGCCACCGGCCATGGTGTCGGCGGTGAAGCCTGCGGCGTTGAGGGCGTCCGCGACCTGCGCGGAGCGGTTGCCGCTGCGGCAGACGACGATCACCGGGGTGTCCTTCTCCAGTTCCGACAGGCGGCTCCGGAGCTGACCCATGGGGATGTGCAGGGCGCCGGGGATCACCCCGGATGCGACCTCGAAGTCCTCGCGGACGTCGAGGACCTGCTCGCTGTGTCGGCGGTCGTTGGTGGCGGTGACGGTGGTTTCGGCCATGGTGGTGTCCTTCCTGGAATCAGAGGGGGCCGGGTCCGGCCGGCGTTGATCTGCTGGGGCGCCGAGATCGCCCTGTCTGCGGCGCCGGCTGGTGAGGGCACAGGAGGGGACGACGAACCGGCAGGCGGCGAAAGCCACGAGAGCGACACCGGCGGTGATCGCGGCGGCGGCGGGGCGCAGGCCCTCCGGGAGCTGCTGGAGGAGGACGAAGACGCCCATGGCCAGCACGAACCAGCCGAAGGCCTTGCGGAGCGCCGCCTCGGGGATGCGTCCGGCGAGCTGCGCGCCGATGAGGGATCCGACGATCGCGGCGGCCGTGACCGCGAGGGTGAGCGGCCAGTCGATCTGCACCGTCGTGAGGTAGCCGGCGAGGCCCGCGAACGACTTCATGGAGATCACGACCAGGGACGTGCCGACCGCGACGGACATCGGCAGTCCGCCGAGCAGGGCGAGGGCCGGGACGACGAGGAACCCGCCGCCTGCCCCGACGAGCCCTGTGACCAGGCCGACGACCACGCCGTCGAGCAGGACCCGACCGAGGGGCAGTTCGCGCGGACCGCCGTCGGTGGCCGCGCCGTGGGCCGCGCCGACGGGCTTCCGTCGGCCGCGGATCATGGCGATCGAGGTGGCAACCATCATCAGGGCGAAGGCGACGAGCAGGACCTGTCCGGGGATGAACCCGCCGAGGATCCCGCCGACGAACGCCCCCACCATGCCGGCCGCGCCGAAGATCAGCCCGGTCCGCCACATCACCCGACCGCTCCGGGCGTGGCTGACGACGCCGACCGCGGACGTGACGCCGACAACGAACAGGGACGCGGCGATCGCCTCCTTCGCCTCGAAGCCCGCCACATAGACGAGGATCGGGACGGTGAGGATGGACCCGCCGCCGCCGAGCACGCCCAGGGACAGCCCGATCAGGATCGACAGGGCCAGGACCAGGATCAGGACCGCGCTCATGCCACGTCGGCCCGCTGGTCCACCCCTGCATCCCCGACGCCGGCGGAGGCGGTCGGCAGGGACAGGATCGCCGACTCGCGGGTGGGCTCCTGGGCGGCCCGGTTCCAGGGCATCGCCGACAGCGCGCGGCCCATCGCGCAGGTGTTCGTCGCGGCCGAGAAGGTCAGGCCGGTGCCGATCACGCCCGCCAGGGCCCGGACCTTCGGGGAGACGAAGCGCCCGCCGGCGAGGCCGACGAGGACGAGGGATCCGGCGGCCATGCGGACCTGGCGTTCGAGGTCCCACCGGCCGCTCCCCCGCACGACGTCACCGCCGACGGCGGCGTATCCGGGGACCCCGCCCGTCAGGACGTAGGCTGCGCCGATCCCGGATGCGGCCAGCTTCTGGCGCGCCTGCTCGGCGCGGACGCCGGACTGGCAGGCCAGGACGACGCGGCTTCCGAGGCGGGCGGCCAGCTCGTCGGCGTGCTCGGACAACAGCGGCAGCGGCACGTTGTAGGAGCCGTGGATGTGCAGGGACTCGAACTCGGCCGCGGAACGCACATCGATGACCACCAGGTCCTCGTGCTCGGCCACCCAGGTGCGCAGCGTCTCGGGGGTCAGCTCCGTCAGGGGCCACCCCCTCGTCGCCCCTGACGCGGTGGGGGCAGTGGGGTTCACGGTGGAGGGGGAGCTCATGGGAGCCTCTCGGTCGAATCGGAAACGTATACCCCCTGGAGTATTCCGCATACCCCCCGGGGTAGTCAAAATACCCATGGGGGTATACTGTGGTGAAGTAATCACGACCGTTGGAGATAACCATGCAACTCGACCCCACCGAGATGACCCCCGTCATCAACCGCCTCAAGCGTGCCCAGGGACAGCTCGCTGCCGTGACCCGCATGCTCGAGGAGGGCAAGGACTGCAAGGACGTCGTCACCCAGCTCGCCGCGGTGTCGAAGGCCCTGGACCGGGCCGGGTTCGCGGTGATCGCGAGCGGCCTGGAGCAGTGCATCGTCCGCGAGGACACCAGCCTCGACAAGAAGGAGCTCGAGAAGCTCTTCCTCACGCTCGCCTGATCCGCAGAAGGAGCCACCCATGACCTACACCCATTCCATCGCCGTCCCGCTGGCCTGGGACGAGGCGGTACGCCGTACCCGGGACGCGCTGCAGGAGCAGGGATTCGGCATCCTCACCGAGATCGACGTGCGGGCCACCTTCGAGACCAAGCTCGGGGCCGACGCCGCCGCGGCGGTCGGCGACTACGTCATCCTCGGCGCGTGCAATCCCGCCCTGGCGAGCCGTGCCCTCGCGGCGGAGCCCTCCCTGGGCGCGCTCCTGCCGTGCAACGTCGTCGTCCGGCGGGGCCGGGACGAGCAGTCCACCACGATCGAGGCCGTCGACCCGCAGACCATGGTCCGGCTCAGCGGAAGCCCGGCGGTCGGTGCGGTGGCCGACGACGCCGACGCCCGCCTCGGCAGGGCCCTGGCCCTCCTCGCCGGGCGGGAGTAGCAGCCCGGCGCCCTGACGGCGTCGGGCCGTACACGTCCCGGAAACACGCCCGCAATACCGCTCCCCGACCATGGGGGTAGCCCGCCGTCCCGACGGGCTACCCCTGGATCACCAAGGAGCACCGATGACCGCCATCGCCACCCCCGCCGCCCGCATCCTCGACCTCTGCGCGCTGCCACCGGGGACGATCGTCGAAGCCCGCCGCAGGGACGAAGTGCACTACCGCGGGTCCGTGGAGGACGCCGCCCCCGGTCTCGGCGTCGTCTGGATCCGCGACGACCTGGCCGGGCACCGCGCCATCCTCCACCTCGACGAGTACAGCATCTGGCACGTCGCGGCCTGAGCCCGGCCCACGGGCGTTCTGCCCGCCGGGCAGGCCCGGCCCTCCTAGACTGGAGGGATGACTGCAACCCTCGTGGCGAAGGACCTGTCCGGGGGCCACGCCCATCGCACCCTCTTCTCGAAGCTCGACCTCACCGTCTCGCCGGGCGACGTCGTCGGCGTCGTGGGGGCCAACGGCGCGGGGAAGACGACGCTCCTGCGGCTCCTCGCCGGAGCGCACACGCCGCTCGCGGGCACCGTCCGCACCACCCCGGCCGACGCCTTCGTGGGCTGGCTCCCGCAGGAACACGAGCGCATCGAGGGCGAGACGGTGGCCGCCTATCTCGGCCGACGGACGGGCACGACGGCGGCGACGCTCGCCATGGAGGACGCCGCCGCGGCGCTCGGGAGCGCGGCGAAGGGCGCCGACGACGCCTACGCCTCGGCACTCGACCACTGGATGGCCTCCGGGGCCGTGGACCTCGAGGACCGCATGCCGGCCGTCCTGGCCGACGTCGCCGGGGGCCTCGACCCGGCCACCCCCACCACCGCCCTGTCCGGCGGGCAGCTCGCACGGGTGGCGCTGGCCGCCCTGCTGCTCAGCCGCTTCGACATCGTGCTCCTCGACGAGCCCACCAACGATCTCGACCTCGCCGGGCTGGACCGCCTGGAGTCCTTCATCCAGAACCTGCGCGGCGGTGTGGTCCTCGTCTCGCACGACCGCGAGTTCCTCGCGCGCTGCGTGACCACCGTCGTCGAACTGGATCTCGCCCAGAACCGGGTGGCGGTGTACGACGGCGGGTACGACGCCTTCCTGGAGGAACGCGCCGTGGCGCGTCGGCACGCCCGCGAGGCCTACGAGGAGTACGCGGACAGGAAGCAGGACCTCGTGGGCCGGGCCCGGACGCAACGCGAGTGGAGCTCGCAGGGCGTCCGCAACGCCCTGAAGAAGAGCCCCGACAACGACAAGATCCGCCGCAGGGCCAGCATGGAGTCCTCGGAGAAGCAGGCGCAGAAGGTCCGCCAGATGGAGTCGCGCATCGCCCGGCTGGACGAGGTCGAGGAGCCGCGCAAGGAGTGGCAGCTGCAGTTCACGATCGGCGCGGCCCCGCGCTCGAGTTCCGTCGTCGCCACGCTGAACAACGCCACCCTCACGCAGGGCGGCTTCACCCTCGGGCCCGTCTCGGTCCAGGTGAACGCCGGGGAGCGCATCGGGATCACCGGCCCCAACGGTGCCGGGAAGTCCACGCTCCTGCGCCTCCTGCTCGGTCACCGGCAGCCCGACGGCGGCGCGGCCGCCCTCGGCTCCAGCGTGGCCGTCGGCGAGATCGACCAGGCCCGCGGACAGCTCGACGACGCCCTGCCCCTCGGCACGGCCTTCGAGTCCCTCGTGCCGGAGCTGTCGCAGGGCGAGGTCCGCACGCTGCTGGCGAAGTTCGGGCTCAAGGCCGACCAGGTGCGGGCCGCCGTCGGCTCCCTCTCCCCCGGCGAGCGGACCCGTGCCGGCCTCGCCCTGCTCCAGGCCCGCGGCGTGAACCTCCTGGTCCTGGACGAACCGACGAACCACCTCGACCTGCCGGCGATCGAGCAGCTGGAGGACGCCCTCGAGTCCTACACGGGCGCACTCCTGCTGGTCACGCACGACCGCCGCCTGCTGGAGAATGTGCGCCTCGACGAGCGCTGGCAGGTGGTGGACGGCCGGGTGACCGTCGGCTGATCCCCGGCGTGCCACCGCGGCCGCACGGGACGGACGCGCATCCCCCTCGCCGCCGCATCCGTGACAGCATGGACGGTGAAGCGCATCCTGCCGCTTCCCGGACGAGGGGCGCCGTACCCGGTGTGCGACAAGACGGCCCAGAGAGAGTCATGGCCTGGATCGTCCTCATCATCTCCGGAGTCCTCGAAGCCGTGTGGGCGACAGCCCTCGGCAAGTCGGAGGGATTCACCCGGCTCGCACCGACCGTGGTGTTCGGCGTCGCCATCGCCGCAAGCATGGCCGGCCTCGCCTATGCGATGCGGACCCTGCCCGTCGGGACGGCCTATGCGGTGTGGGTGGGCATCGGTGCGTCGCTGACCGTCGTCTACGCGATGGCGACCGGCACCGAGCCGGCGTCGCTCCTGAAGATCCTGTTCCTGCTGATGATCGTCGGCGGCGTCATCGGCCTGAAGCTCGTCCACTAGAACATCCCTTGCGCCAAAACTGAGCCTGGACCCCCGGTTCACTTGACCTTCGTCCGACAGGATCTGATCAGGCTCAACTCGGGCCCGAACAGGGGGTTGAGCAGAATGCAGCACGAGGACACGCTGATGGCCATGGAGTTCGTGGGGCTCTCCGTCTACGAGACGTGGATGCACTACTGCAACATGGGGGGCGCGTCCGACTACTTCGAATTCGATGCCTACCTCCACGGGGTCCTCGGCCTTGACGTCGAGGACGCCGATCTGGTCTCGCAGGCCGTCAACGAACTGATCGACGACGTCCTCCCGGCCGAGGAGTCCGGGGCCAACCGCGCGCCCTACTCGTGGACCGCGCGCACGGGCGTGCCGGGGTCGGGCGAGGACGGTCCGGTCGCCCCGGCCGTCCCCGGGATCCCACTGCCGCCGGGCGCCCCGCTGGAACTGCTCGACGACATCCTGGGCACCGGCCCCCTGAGCCGCTCCATCGCGGGCGGGCACGGGGGCTAGCGGCGCGGCTCCCGCTCGAGCGCGGCGTCGTGCTCGGCATGCGCGCTGCGGATCAGCTCCAGGAACTCGGTCTCGTTCCGGATGAGGCGCTTGTACTTCTCCGGCAGCGCCCGCAGGCCCTCCTCCTCGGCGCACAGCCGCGCGAAGATCTTCTCGCGCTCGTCCATGTCGGTCTCGTAGTTGAGGTCCAGGTACTCGGTGGCGTGCCGTTTCGCCCCGGAGATCTCGTTCTTGGCCCGCCCCTTCGGGCTCAGCACGGAAGCCAGGACGGTCACGACGAGCACGCCGAGGATCACGCTGAGCGAGAGCCCGGTACTGATCTCGACCACCTCGACGTGCTCGCCGCCGTTGATGAACGGCAGCGTGTTCTCGTGCAGGGCGTGGAGGATGAGCTTCACGCCGATGAAGCCGAGGATCACGGCGAGGCCGTAGGAGAGGTAGATCAGGCGGTCCAGCAGCTCGTCGATGAGGAAGTACAGCTGCCGCAGGCCCATGAGCGAGAACGCCGTGGCGGTGAAGACGATGAACGTGTTCTGCGTCAGCCCGAAGATCGCCGGGATCGAGTCGAGGGCGAAGAGGATGTCCGTGCCGCCGATCGCGACCATGACCAGCAGCATCGGGGTGAGGACGCGCTTGCCGTTCTCGACGGTGAACAGCTTGTCGCCGTCGTAGTGCTCGGAGGCCGGGAGGAAGCGCTTCGCGAGCCGGATGACGAGGCTGTCGCCGGCGTCGTCGTGCCCGTCCGGCTTGAGGAGGTTACCCGCAGTGAGCAGGAGGATCAGGCCGAAGATGTAGAACACCCAGGCGAAGCTGTTGATCAGCGCGGCCCCGAGGAAGATGAACCCGGTGCGGGCGATCAGCGCGAAGACGATGCCGAAGAGCAGCACCTTCTGCTGGTCCGCGCGCGGCACCCTGAAGCTCGCCATGATGATGAGGAAGACGAACAGGTTGTCCACCGAGAGCGCCTTCTCCGTGACGTACCCGGCGAAGTACTCGGTGCCCATGGTCGGCCCGCCGAGGACCAGCACGCCGACGCCGAACAGCAGGGCGATGCCCACGTAGATCGAGGACCAGATCGCCGACTCCCGCAGCGTGGGGCTGTGCGCCTTGCGGACGTGGAAGAAGAAGTCGAACAGCAGCAATCCCGCGATGCCGATGATGGTGCCGACCCAGACGTAGAACGGTACTTCCATGGTGCACGTCTCCCGCCGTCGTTGGTGATGGTCCCGATTCTCCCGCTAACGGTACGGGCACGCCCCTAGACTGGCGCAGTCCCTACCTATCTGACGAGGATTGCCATGAGCCCGATGATGCGTACCGCGGTGCTTCGCGCCGCCGAACTGCCCCGTCCCTATGCGACGAGCGCGCCGCTGTCCCTGGAATCGGTTCCCGTCCCCGAACCGCGCCGGGGCGAGGTGGTCGTGCGGATCGCCCGGGCCAGCCTGTGCCACTCGGACCTGTCCGTCATCGACGGGTCCCGCCTCCGCCCCCTGCCGATGGCGCTCGGGCACGAGGCGACCGGCGTCGTCGAGGGGATCGGCGACGGCGTCGGCGACGTGCGGGTGGGCGACCACGTGGTGCTCGTCTTCGTCCCCGCGTGCGGAGCGTGCCGTGCCTGCTCGGCCGGCCGGCCGGCGCTCTGCTACCGGGGCGCGGAGTCCAACGGCAGCGGCGACCTGCTGCACGGGCCCGCCCTGCTGCGCGATGCCGACGGCGGGCGCATCAACCACCATCTCGGCGTCTCCGCGTTCGCGCAGTACGCCGTCGTGGCCCGCGAATCGGTGGTCGTGATCGACGACGACGTCCCCTTCGACGTCGCCGCCATGTTCGGCTGCGCTGCCCTCACCGGGATCGGCGCCGTCCTGAACACGGCCGCCGTCCGGGAGGGGCAGTCGGTCGTCGTCTTCGGGCTCGGCGCCGTGGGACTCATGGCCGTGATGGCCGCGGCCCAGATCCCTGGGACCACCGTCATCGCGATCGATCCCCTCGCCGCCAAGCAGGAGCTCGGCCTGCGCTGCGGGGCGCACCATGCGGGCGCTCCGGAGGAGGCCGCCGACCTGGTGCGGCGGACGACGGACGGTGGGGCCGACGTCGTGATCGAGGCGGTGGGGAGCGCCCGCGTGATGGAGGCGGGCCTCGGGCTGCTCGCCCGGGGCGGCGCCCTCGTGTCCGTGGGCCTGCCGCACCCCGACCAGGAGCTCTCCACGCAGGCCCTGCAGTTCGCGGGGCTGGGGCGGCGCCTGCTCGGGTCCTACATGGGGGACGCCGTCCCGGAGCGGGACATCCCCGCCTACCTGGACCTGTGGCGGCAGGGGCGCCTGCCGGTCGAACTGCTCCATTCGGACACCCGGCCGCTCGAGGACCTCAACGAGAGCCTCGACGCGCTGGCCGAGGGCCGGGTGGTACGGCGGATCTTCACGCTCGGCAAGGGTTGAGGGCCGTTCATCGCGGGCTGCGAAGCATGCTTATCATGGCGTCGGCACGTCTACCCGAAGGAGAACAGCAATGCAGCAACGCTCGCTCGGCGGTACCCCGGTCAGCGCCCTCGGCCTGGGCGGCATGCCCATGTCCATCGAGGGACGCCCCGACGAGGACCGGTCCCTCCGCACCATCCATGCGGCGCTGGACGCCGGCGTCACCCTGATCGACACCGCGGACGCCTACCATCGCGACGCGGACGAGGTGGGCCACAACGAGCTGCTGATCGCGAAGGCACTCGCCCACTACGGGGCGGACAGCTCCGGCGTCCTCGTCGCCACCAAGGGCGGGCACCTCCGGCCCGGCGACGGCTCGTGGACGCTGAACGGCCGCCCGGACTACCTCAAGGAAGCCGCGAAGGCCTCGCTCAAGCGGCTCGGCGGGGACGCGATCGGCCTGTACCAGTTCCACCGCCCGGACCCCGAGGTCCCCTACGAGGACTCGGTCGGCGCCCTCAAGGACCTCCTGGACGAGGGCGTCATCCGCCTGGCCGGCATCTCCAACGCCTCCGTGCACCAGATCAGGAAGGCGAACGAGATCCTCGGGGGCGCGCTGGCCTCGGTGCAGAACCAGTTCTCCCCGGCCTTCCGGTCGAGCGAGGACGAGCTCCGCTACTGCGGCGAGAACGGCATCGCCTTCCTGCCGTGGAGCCCGCTCGGCGGGATCAAGAAGGCCGGTGGGCTCGGCGAGCAGTTCGCGCCCTTCCAGGAGGTCGCCGACGCCCACGGCGTGAGCCCCCAGCAGGTGTGCCTGGCGTGGGAGCTCGCCCTCGCCCCGACGGTGATCCCCATCCCGGGGGCATCCCGTCCGGAGAGCATCCAGGATTCGGTGCGGGCCGCGGAGCTCGAGCTGTCCTCCGACGAGATCGCGCTGCTCTCCCGGACGGACTGACCTCCCGCCCCGGCTCCGGGCCGGGACCGCCGCGGCGGGCGTGCAGACCCGGGGGAACGCCCCACCGGGTCTGCACCGCCGCGCCGGGTGCCCGGCCCGGGGGACCGCCGCGCCGGGTGCCCGGCCCGGGGTCAGGCGTCCTGCTGCATCGCGACGGCGCGGATGGGCGCGCCGTCCGTCCCGGCCAGGGCCAGCGGGAGCACCGACACCAGCGGGCGGTCCCAGGTGACCTGCGCCAGGTTCGTCAGGTTCTCGACGATCACGCCGTCGGCGCCGAGGAGGACGGCGTGGAACGGCAGCTCGTCCCCGTTGTCGAGGGTCGCGTCCGGGTTGAGGGTGTCGACGCCGACCACGGTGATCCCCGCGGAGAGCAGCTGCTCGGCCACCTCGGCCGCGAGGACCGGGTGCTCGAGGTAGCGCTCCGAACCGAAGTGCTCGGACCAGTCCGTGCGGAACAGCACCATGGCGATGCCGTCGAGGTCCTCGAGCTGGTCCGCCACGTCGGACCAGCGGATGGTCTCGCGCGCCGCGAGACCCGTGCACCGCACGATCCTCGCGGGCCCCACCAGCCGTGCGAGGTCGATGGCGTCCACGGCCCGTCCGCCCGGGATGGAGTGGAGGGGCGCGTCCAGGTGGGTCCCCGTGTGGGAGCCGGCGTGCAGGGACGCCACCTGGTAGCCGTCCTCGACGACGGTGGCCACGGTGCTCAGGGTGACCTCCGGGTCACCGGGATAGACCTGCATCCCGGTGTGGACCGGCTGGGACAGGTCAACGATCCGCATGCGCGCGGCTTTCGTCCTGCAGGTCGAGGAGGTGGGCGTGGGGGCGCCGCGTGCGGTCGATCCGCCCGGTCGCTGCGGCCCAGGCCAGGTACAGCAGGGCCGACAGCACGAAGGTGGGAATGGTCGCGCCGATCGGGCTCGGCACCTGGTAGGTCAGCACCAGGGAGGCGACCGCCCCGATCAGCCACACCAGCACAGCGGCGATGTTGACCCCACCCCAGTACCAGTACTCCCCGCCGCGGGCGCGCAGGATGTCGCGTCCGTAGTGCCGGGACCTCACCAGGTAGTAGTCCACGAGCATGACGGCGAAGACCGGGATGAAGAGCGCACCGATCACCACCAGGAAGGCGGTGAACTGGTTGAGGAGGGCCAGCCACGTGGACCCCAGGATCGAGATCGCGCCGAGGACGATGGCCGTGGGCAGGAAGGTGACGCGGCGGGACGGCGCCATGTTCACCACGGACGCGACCATCCCGTAGACCACCATGGTGTTCGTGGCCATGACGGACAGGAAGATCACGACGGCCAGCGGTGCGCCGAACGCGGCGACGATGACGGTGGGATCGAAGGGCACTGCCTCGCCGCCGTCGAGCACCACGTACCCAATGGCCGTGGCGCCGAGGGTCATGGCGAGGACGGTGGACAGGATGTAGCCCACGCCCGACCCGACGACGCCGGCCGACTGCGACCGGGCGAGCCGGTTGAACTCGGCGGAGAGGACGGTCCAGGAGATGGCGGTCGCGATGACGACGTCGAGGGCCGCGACGGGCGTCCACCCGGCGGCGGCGTCCTGCGGGATCGACGCGAAGTCCGCGGGGCTGTACGCGAGGAACGCCGTGGTGAAGATGTAGGCCATGAAGGCGAGGATCACGAGGGCGAGCCACGGCTCCACGCGGGCAATGCCCGTGTGGCCGAAGATCGCGAGGCAGACGACGAGCAGCTGGCAGAGCACGGAGAACAGGACCGGGCTGGAGAATCCGGTGGCCTGCTCGACGAGGAAGTTGACCGTGACCCCCGCGAGCATCGCCTGGACCCAGCTCCAGCCCATCAGGATGATCACGTTCGCGGCGACCGGGAGGAAGGAGCCGCGCAGCCCGAAGGAGCCCTTGGTGAGCGACATCGTCGCCAGGCCGGTGCGGGTGCCCATGTTCCCGACCAGCACCAGGACCGAGCCGCCGATCACGGTGCCGAGGACGATCATGCCGACCGCGAGGCCCCAGCTGATGCCCGGGACGAAGAGCGTCCCGGTGAGCAGGGTGGTCACGACGAGGTTGGCGGCGAGCCAGATCATGCCCATGCGGGCGGTTCCGAGCGTGCCGCGCAACGGCCCGTAGCCGTCCGAGTTCTTGTCGAGGTGATCGGACAGGCGCCTATACGCCGAGGTCTGGGGGGCCTGCGTCATGCGGCGCTCTCTTCCGTGAGGTCTTCGGGGGCGGGGCTGAGGTGTTCGTGGACGGCATCGATCGAGGACCCGCTGCGGCGGAACACGATCGTCTCCCGCTCGCTGGTCGTCTCGCTCGCGCCGCCGACCGAGGTGGTGGTCCGGACGTGGTGGGTGAAGACGGCCGTCGTCCCGACGAGCTGCACGCGCGCATCGCTGCTGATGCAGTCCGTCACGCGCCACCCGTCGGCGATCCATCCCGCCCACAGCTCCTCGTAGGCGGCCCGGTCCTCGAGCCGGCGCTCCTCCGTGTGGAACACGAAGGTGGCCTCCGGGGCGAAACACCCGAAGTAGGCCTCGGTGTCCGTCGCGCGGAAGGCGGCCACGAGCGCCTGGGCTGCTGTGAGGACCTCGCCTTCCGTGAGGGTCTCATCGGGTGGATCTACGACAGGCATGCGCTCTCATCTCTCGAAGTTGTCCCCCAGTGAACTTTTGTTGTCAGGCGATCTTGTGTGACGTGGGCTTCATTGTCAACGCCGGACCATTCCGCCCGCGCCTGCGGGAACGGGCGCGTTGCTAGGGTGAGGTCATGTCCTCCTCCCCCGTCGCCCTCATCACGGGCGCCTCCCGCGGCATCGGCCGCGCCATCGCCGACGAGCTCGCCACCACGCATCACCTGCTGCTCGGCGGACGCGACCTGACCGCCCTCGCGGAGCTCTCGTCGTCGTTCCCCTCGGCGGAACCGTTCGCCGCCGAGCTCCGCGATTCCGGGCAGGTGGCCGCGGCGGTCGCCGGGATCCCGCGGCTCGACGTCCTCGTCCACTCGGCGGGGATCCTGCGCATGGGCCCGGTGGCGGAGCTGTCCGACGACGCCTGGCGCGAGAGCTTCGAGGTCAACGTGTTCGCCGTGGCGTCCCTGACCAGGGCACTCCTGCCCGCGCTGCGCGCCGCCGGCGGGCAGGTCGTCACCATCAACAGCGGTTCCGGCTACAGTTCCGGGGCCGGCTCCGCCGCCTACAGCGGCACCAAGTTCGCGCTGCGCGCCCTCACGGACGCCCTGCGCGAGGAGGAACGCCGGCACGGCGTCCGGGTCAGCTCCATCCACCCCGGCAGGGTGGCCACCGACATGCAGGAGGAACTGCATGCCTGGGAGGGCAAGGACTACCGGCCCGAGGCGTGGATCCAGCCCGGCCAGGTGGCGCGGGCCGTGCGACTCGCCGTGGACGCGACCCGCGAGTCCACGATCGAGACACTGAGCATCCGCCCCTCGGGCATCGACCTCACCTGACGGGTCCGGGCGTCCGGGCGCGGCATCGCCGGCACGGCCCCGAACGGCCGCGCCCTGCCCACCGGCGCCCGGGGATCACCCCGCGCGCACCTCGCGGGGCCTCCCGAACTGGGTCTGCACGCCCGGGGAGAACAGGACGGACTCCGGCGGCCCGTCCACGGGGAGCCCCGCCGCGGCGAGCAGCCCGTCGTCGAGCTCCGTGAGCGTGGCGGGGTGGAGGGGCCACGGCGCGTGCGTGTTGGGGATGTAGAGGGTCCGTCCGGCGAGGACGCTGTGCAGTCCGAAGCGTGCCGTGAGCTCCAGCGACAGCGGGTCCTCCGCCGTCACCGCCGTGTCCGGTTGCACCGCGAAGCGGGAGGAGGCCTGCCGACGGTACCGGACGACGTCGTAGCCGTACTCCCGGCGCGCGCCGTCCCCGCGCACGAGCGGAGCGCACATCGACCAGACGTACGGGATCCCGGCCGCGCGGGCGGCGAGGACGACGGCGAGGCGGGAGGCGTCCAGGGTCACGAACACGACGCCGCGGCTGCCGTCGGGGCCGCGCGAGTAGAGCCGGACGTTGACCTCGGTGAAGGACCCGAAGTACGGGACGGGCAGTCCGCGGCCCAACCCGGCGCCGACCATCCGGAAGCCGATCAGGCCCACCCAGGACGAGCCGTCCACCTCGTCCGGGACGACGCCGGGCGGCATGAAGCCCGCCACGGCCGCGGCGTCGATCCGCCAGTGCAGGAAGACGGCGTCCGCCCAGAACTGGTCCATGATCACGGGGCGCGGCAGCTGCGGAGCGAGGTACCGGCCGGGGCCCTCCTGATGGCCAGCGGTCATGACGGCTCCTCGCGACCCTCGGATCCGACGGCGGAACGGCACCGGCCGGACACGGGGACCAGGTGTGCGACGGCGATCGCGGGGTGACGGGGCGTGGTGCGCGTCCTAGAAGGCATAGCGGATCCGGCAGTAGGGCAGCTGCGCGGCGGCGAGGCTCAGGAACTCGTCGAGGTACCCCCGCTTCTCATAGGCGACGTAGCGCACGTTCGTGAACCCGTTCTGGGACTGCTTGGTCTCCTGCAGCTCCGGCCGCCACAGGATCTCCTCGGCCTGCGGGTGCCAGCCGAGGTTGACCTCGTGCAGTTGCTGGTTGTGGGTCAGGAAGATGACCTCCGCCGCGAGCTGCTTCCTCGCCGCCGGCGACAGGGCGGCGTCGAGTCGGCCGAAGAGTTCGCGCCACTCCTCCTGCCACCCGGGCGTGATGATCACGGGGGAGAAATTGACGTGCACCTCGTAGCCCGCCTCCACGAAGTCGTTGATCGCGGCGATCCGCTCCGCGACCGGCGTGGTGCGCACATCCACGGTGCGTGCGAGCGTCTCGGGCATGAGGGAGAAGCGGATGCGGGTGCGTTCCCGGGGATCCCAGGTGAGCAGGTCCCGGTTCACGTACTTGGTGGCGAAGGAGAGCTTCGCGGTCGGGAGGTCCCGGTACAGGTCGACGAGGTCCCGGACGTTGTCGCTGACGAGCGCGTCCACCGAGCAGTCGCTGTTCTCCCCGATGTCGTACACCCAGGCGTGCTCGTCGCACTGGTTCGGTTCCAGCTTCATGCCCTGGCGCGCCACGTGCCGTTCGAGGTAGCCGCTGATCTGGTCGATGTTGGCGAACACGGTGATGGGGTTGCTGTAGCCCTTGTGGCGCGGGACGTAGCAGTAGGCGCAGGCCATGGCGCAGCCGTTCGCCGTCGACGGCGCGATGAAGTCCGCCGACCGCCCGTTCGGCTTCGCGGTGAGGGACTTCTTGACGCCGACGATCAGGGCCTCGGTCTTGATGCGGACCCAGCGCCGGACGTTCGCCTCGTCCCCGCTGAGTTCCGGGATGCGCCAGTGACTCGCCACCTCGACGACGTCGGCGTCCGGCCATCGCGCCAGGATCTCCTGGCCGCGCGGCAGGGCCGCCGCCGCGGGCTCGACGTAGATGCGGCTGATCTGGAGCAGCTTGCTGGCCTGGAGCATACAACCCTTCGAGGTGTCCGTCGTTGCCCCGACACTAGCCGCTGCCACCGACACTTCCGGCGCGTCGGCGGCCCGTCTACTGTTGCCGCATGGGCGCCCACGGTGCGCCCCGGGAAGAGGTGGACCGAGCGTGGCCGAACTGCGGACCCAGCCGACGGATCAGGATCCCCACTCGTTCATCGCGACGGTGACGCATCCGACACGCCGCGCGGACGCGCTGGTCCTGCTCGAGCTCATGGGCCGGGTCACGGGTGAGCGACCCGTCATGTGGGGGTCCTCGATGATCGGCTTCGGCCGGTACCACTACCGGTACGCGTCGGGGCACGAGGGCGACGCGCTGTCCGTCGGGTTCTCGCCGCGCAGCACGGCGCAGGCGCTCTACGGCCTGCTCGCCGCTCCGGGGGCCGAGGACCTGCTGCCGAGTCTCGGCAGGCATCGGCGGGGCGCCGGGTGCCTGTACATCACCACGCTCGCCGCCGTCGACCTCACCGTCCTCGAGGACCTGGTGCGGCGGGGGCACGAGTTCATGACGACGGAGAACTTCACCTAGGGCACCAAGGCACAGGCGGACCGGCCGACATGAGCCGCCCGGTGACATTGCCCGGATCATCGCGACGGCGGCGGCGCCGACCCGCTGGACGGACGACCTCGGGCCCGTCGCGGGTACGTCCCATGCCGGCCCGCTGCCCTCGCCGCGCGGGAACACTAGTACCCTGACCAGTAGGCCCCCGCCTCCGACCGGAGAGCACCACGGAGGACGACTCCCGTTCCGGACGCCGAAAGGAATCAATGAGCGCGAAGGATCCGCTGTCCGCCCGCTTCATGCGGGCCACCGGCAAGCTCCGCATGTTCTTCGGGCCGGCACAGCGCGGCAGTACCGCCGGACCGATCGTGTATCGCGACGACGATGCGCAGCGGGCACGGCAGGAGGAGCTGCAGCAGTGGACGGTGGTGCGCAATCCGGACGGATCGACCTACCTGACCTCGAAGCAGGATCCCTGACGGACGGCATCGGACGGACGGTCCGTACCCGTCGGTAACTTTCGCGTCGGATCCGGGTCGAAATCACCGGGAATGCGACCGGGTGATGGCACACTGTCCCTGTCAATGCCGTTTTCCGCCCTGAGCCAGGCCAGGGTGCCCCCACCACACACCGAGGTCTCGGATCCATGAGCACACAGTGCCCGTCTGCCCCCACGCCCACGGACGACGCCGTTCCGCACCGGAGCGCGGTCCTCGAGGTGCCCGGCGGTGGGGACGCACGGGGGAGGGAGACCCTCGCCCGTCAGCTCGCGGCCGAGACCGACGCGGTGCTCGCGCAGCTCGAGGGGACGGTCGGGCGGCTCGCCCTCGCGCACCAGGCGGGCGCTCCGGACGTCGAGACGCAGATGACGGACGACGACGCCTTCGCGTGGGTGCAGCAGTCCATCGAGGACATCGCGGCGACGCTGCGGGGACTGGCCCTCAAGCGTTCGTTGGAGCATTCCTCCGAGACCGGGCGCCACGCGGTCGGCAACCGCGCCTGAGGGTCGCCCGGGCGTCCGCCTCCCGGGTCCTCATGCGGCTCCGGGGAGCCTGCAAATTCTCAGATGGACTGGCGGGCACGGATTCCGGCGCGGCCCATCGCATCGGTGTAGGCCGCCTGGATCTCCTTGAGCCACAGCTCCTGGTTGGCGGGCGTGCCTTTGAAGGCACGCTCTCCCGGGGACCGGACCTCGTAGATCTTGAACCCGCGCTTGGCGATGGCCCGGTTCTCGAGCTTCATGAGCCGGCGTGCTGCCTTGTGCGCATCGGCGCCGTGCGCCACGAGCGCCGACGCCCGTGGAACCTGCTGCAGGAAGGTGAGCAGGGGCTTCACGCCGTCGGCGATCTGGTCCATGGTCAGCGCCCGTTCCTTGCCCTCGGGCAGGTACCACGGGTGGGCGTTCCACGGCATGAACGCATCGGGGCGCAGTCCGACGGCCTCATAGATGCCGGCCATGCGGATGGAACTCGGGTCGTCGTTCTCGAACGAGACGAAGCCGGAGGGCAGGGCGGATCCAGGGTTCGAGAAGAGACTGACGATCTTGCAGCCGTCGACGTCGTGGATCGGATCGATGTAGGGCACCGCGGACCCGGGCTTCGACTCGGCCAGGGTGTCACACAGCCGGTTCACGTCCTCGATCTGCGGATCGTACCGTTGTTCCCACTGCTGTGCCCTGTACGTGGGGTCTGACATACGCTGTACCAATTCCGCCTCCTCGCGGGCGGCGCCAGAGGTGGCGCGAACGTGCCCGCATCTCCCAGCCTACGCCAGTACCCGACGGGCGTCGCCGCCACCGGATCCCGACAGATGCTCGACATCCGCGAGACTCCGGTGGTCGGCCACCGCCGGTCCGTCTTCCTGTGCGGGGCGATCGAAGGGCTCAGGAGAGGGTCGCGGCGGACGGGTCCCAGTCCTCGGGCAGCGGCTCGGCGGCCGTCGCTGTGCTCGTGAGGGACACGAACTCCCCCGTGGCGATGCTCTCCGAGATCGACACCATCGCATCGAGGACGTGGTACGCCGTCTCGCCCTGCGCACGATGCGGGCGTCCCTCCCGCAGGGCCCGGGCCATCTCGAGCACACCGCTGCCGCGCGTGGATGTCGCGCCGACGGCCGGGATGACCTCCGGCTCGTCGCTCCCCCGTCGGGTGAGCAGGAGATCGCCGGTGAAGTTGTTCGGATCGGGGAACGCGAGGGTCGCCTCGGTGCCGGTGACCTCGACGAACCCTGCCCGCTTGAGCGGCGAGTCGAAGCTGAAGATGCTCTGCGAGGACGCGCCGTTCGCGAACTGCGCGATCGCACTGACGTGGGACGGGACGGTGACGTCGAAGACCTCACCGGCCTTCGGCCCCGATCCGATGGTGCGCGTCGCACGGGACGTGGATCCCACGCCCGCCACCTTCGTGATCGCCCCGAAGGTCTGGACGAGCGTCGTCAGGTAGTAGGGTCCCATGTCGAACAGCGGCCCGGCGCCCTCCTGGAAGAGGAAGGCCGGGTTCGGGTGCCAGGATTCGGGGCCGGGCGACTGCATGAGCGTCAGCGCGGTCAGCGGCTCGCCGATGTCGCCGCGCGCCACGAGGCGCAGCGCGGTCTGCAGGCCGGCGCCGAGGAAGGTGTCGGGCGCGCAGCCCAGGCGGAGCCCGGCGGCGTCCGCCGTCTTCAGGAGTCCGATGCCGCTCTCACGGTCCAGCGAGAAGGGCTTCTCGCTCCAGACGTGCTTGCCCGCGTTCACCGCGGCGGTCGCCACCTCCACGTGCGCTGCCGGGATGGTGAGATTCACGACGATCTCGACGTCGGGGTGGTCCAGCGCGTCCTGGACCCCGCCGTAAGCGAGCACGCCGAACTCCGCGGCGCGGACGGCGGCGACCTCCTCGAACATGTCGGCGACGATGTGCACCGTGACGTCCGGGAAGCCGGTCAGGTTCGTGAGGTATTCCTTGCTGATGACCCCGGCGCCGATGACGGCGACGCCGACCGGCCCGGTGCGCTGTGGAGCAGTGTTCACTTCTTCCCCTCCTGGAGGTACGCGAGGCTGTCGGCGACGGCGGTGAAGATGTCGCCGTCGAAGTCGTCGAGTTCGACGACGGCGGCCTCGATCCCGGGAGCGGCGTCGAGCACGTCCCAGACGCGCATGCTTCCGGAGCCGACGGCCACCTGGGCCTTGTTGTCCTTGGTGAGCGGGCCGTCCTTGATGTGGATGAACCGCACGCGGTCGCCGAGCCGGCGGAGCAGTTCGGCGGGGTCCTCGCCGCCGACGGCCGCCCAGTAGGTGTCCACCTCGAGGACGACCGCCGGGTCGAGGTGACGGGCGAGGACCTCGAGGGCGGACGTACCGTCGACGCGCTCCTCGAGTTCGAACTCGTGGTTGTGGTAGCCGACCGTGATGCCGTACCCGGCGCCCTTCCGGGCCGCGGCGTTGAGGGCGTCGGCAGTGGCGCGGATGTCCTCGTCCGAGGTCCAGCGGGCACGCTCCACGTGGGGATCGATGACGGTGCCGATGCCGAGCTTCCGCGCGGCCTCGAAGATCTCGTCCTGGTCGGCGCTGAGCAGGGGCGCGTGGCCCGACGGGGCGGTGAGTCCGCTCTCCGAGAGCGCGGCCGCCAGTTCGTCCGCGGTGGCGACGAAGTTGTAGGGCTCGACGGCGGTGTAGCCGAGGGCGGCGACACGCTTGACGGTGCCCGGAAGGTCCTCCCCCAGGGCCGTCCGCAGGGTGTAGAGCTGGAGCGAATACGTCACAGGGGGTTCTCCTCGGTGGGGAAGTCGGAGCTACTGAACCGGTTCAGCCGCTGACTCGAACGTAAGGGATATTCCGAGGCCGGTCAAGGAATTCGTGGGGCTATTGTGTAAGCCATGGCCAAGGAAACCATCGCCGGTCTGGCGAAGAGACTGGGCATCTCCAAGGCGTCCGTCTCCTACGCGCTGAACGGCCAGTCGGGCGTCAGCGACCTGACCCGGCGTCGTGTCCTGGACCTCGCCGAGGAACTCGACTGGTACCCCAGCTCCTCCGCGAGGGCGCTTTCCCGGTCCCGGGCGGGGGCCGTGGGCATGGTGCTCTCCGCCGACCCTGCACTCATCGGCACCGAGCCGTACCACATGGGGCTGCTGGCCGGCATCGAGGCCGCCCTCGCCGAGAGCGACACGGCGCTGATGCTGCGCATGGTGGGCAACGACCCCGCCCAGGAGCATGCCGTCTACGAGCGGTGGGCGGGCGAGCGGAAGGTCGACGGCGTCCTCGTCTTCGACCACCTGCTCGACGACCCGCGGCCCGCCCTGCTGGACCGCCTGGGACTGCCGTTCGTGCTGCACGGCACCCCGGAGACCGGGGCACCGCCGGCCTTCTCCGGTACCACCACGGACCACGACGTCGACGCCGCGACCATCATCGACCACCTCCACGACGCCGGCCATCGCCGCATCGGGCACGTGTCCGGCCCGCACCGGCTCCTGCACGAGAAGGAACGCATCCGCGGGGTGCGGGAACGCGCAGCGAGCCACGGCATGGAGGTCGTCCAGTACGAGGCGAATTACGCGCTCCAGGCCGGCCACGACGCCGCCGTGACCCTCCTCCGCCCCTCGGAGACACCGGGGGCACCGATGACGGCGATGGTGTTCGGCAACGACCTCATGGCGATGGGCGGGCTGCTCGCCCTGCGCGAGCTCGGCCTGCGCTGCCCGGACGACGTCGCGATCATCAGCTGGGACGACTCCCTGCACTGCCGGCTCGCCTTCCCCGCGGTCACGGCCCTGTCCAGGAACCCGGGCATGCAGGGCCGGGTGGCCGCCGAACTCCTGCTCGACCTGCTCGACACCGGCACGATCCGGACGACGTCCATGCCCCCCGGCGAACTCGTGGTCAGAGCCAGCACCGCCACCGTCTGACCGCGGCCCGACAATCCGGGTGGGCCCCTGTCACAGACCACCGGCGAGCGGTGTCCTGATGGTGTCGGGAACTCCTGAGGAAGCGAGGCGTGATGAGCGGAACAGTGCACGTGGTGGTCGTCGGTGGCGGGTATGCGGGGGTGATGGCGGCGAACAGGGTTGCGGGCAGCACGGCGGGCCGGCCCCCGGTGGAGGTCACCCTGGTGGACCCGGGGGCGCAGTTCACCGAGCGCATCCGGCTGCACCGGGTGGCCGCCGGGAGCAGGGATTCGGCAGGCGTGGCGTGGCCGACGGTGCTGCATCCACGGGTGCGACGCCTTCCCGACCGCGCGCTCCGGATCGATGCCGACCGGGGATCCGCCACCCTGCAGGACTCCGGCCCTCTCGGTTTCGATCGGCTCGTGTACGCGGTCGGCAGCGGGGAACCGTCCACCCCTCTGCTATCGGTCACCGACGCGGCGGCCGCGGCGCGGGCGCGGCGCGCCATCGCGCGTCTTGGGCCCGGCGCAACAGTCACCGTGGCCGGCGCCGGTCCCACGGGCGTGGAGCTGGCGAGCGTGCTCGCAGTCGAGCGTCCCGAGCTGCGGATCACGGTCGTCGCCCCGTCGGGCCTGGCCCATCCCCTCACCGGCAAGGCCGCGGTGGCCCGCCGCCTGAGCCGCCTGGGCGTCGTCGTCGAGCGCGGCAGCGTGGACCCGGCCACGGGGACCGTGACTCCCCGGACCCCGGGCGCGCATCCGCGTCCGCCCGCAGCGGCGACGATCTGGACGGCGGGGTTCGCCGTGCCGTCCCTCGCCGCCGACAGCGGACTGCCGGTCGACGGCGGGGGTCGGCTCCTCGTGGACGCGACCCTCGCCGTGCCGGGTCACGAGTGCATCCTCGGCGCCGGCGACGCCGTGTCCGTCACCGGCGCGGCCGGTCTCCACCTGCGGGCGTCCTGCGCGATCGCCCTGCCGATGGGAGCCCACGCCGCCGACAACGTCCTCGCCCGCCTGACGGGCGCCGCTCCGTCGCCGATCGACGCCGGCTACCTCGCACAGTGCCTGGACCTCGGGGCGGGCCGGGGGCACGTGCAGTTCGTACGCGCCGATGACACGGCCCGCCCCTGGGCGCTCTCCGGGCGACCCGGAGGCTGGGGGAAGGAACAGATCTGCCGGATGACGGTCGCCTGGCTGGCCGGGGAGGCGCGCCGGTCGGGGTCCTACACGTGGCCGGCCGGCCCGGCAGTGCCCGTAGGCTGAGCCCATGGCCTCCCCTACGGAGCAGGACGAGCTGTTCGCCGCGCATCGCCCCCTGATGTTCGCGATCGCCTACGAGGTCCTCGGGACCCGCGCCGATGCCGACGACGTCGTCCAGGACAGTTACCTGCGCTGGGCCGGCGTCGACCCGTCCGTGGTTCGGGACCCGCGCGCCTACCTCGCCACGATCGCCGCCAGGACGGCGCTCAATGCGATCCGGACCGTCTCCCGCCGCCGGGAGTCCTACCCGGGCCCCTGGCTGCCCGAGCCCCTCGCAGCGGGGGCCGACGATCCGGAGCAGCGCCTCCTGCTGGACGAACAGCTCAGCTATGCCCTGACGGTGGTGCTGCTGCAGGCCACGCCGGAGCAGCGCGCCGTGTTCATGCTCCACGACGTCTTCGACCTCCCGTACCCGGCGGTCGCCGAGGCCCTGGGCAAGAGCCAGGCAGCGGTCCGGCAGATCGCGGCGCGGGCACGGGCCCGCCTCGGCGCCGCCGATCGGTCCGCGAGCAGCACCCGCGAGAGCACGGCGGCCCTCGCGGCCTTCCAGTCCGCCGTGGAGACGGGGGACCTCCAGTCCCTCATGGACGTCCTGGCACCCGACGCCGTCCTGCTCTCCGACGGGGGTGGCAAGGTGGTCGCGGCCCGCAAACCGGTCGTGGGCGCCGCGGCGATCGCCGGCTTCCTCCTGAAGATCGCCCGTACGCCGGCGCCGGGGACGCGTGTGGGCATCGGCCCCCTCAATGGCGGCCAGGGCATCCTGGTCCACGCGGGTGATCGGCTGGAGCTGACCGTCGCCCTCGGGGTGGACGAGCGAGGCAGGGTCAGCGGGGTCTACCTCGTGCGCAACCCGGACAAGCTCGGCGGAGCCGCGGCCGGTCCCTGAGTGCCCGCGGAGCACTCCCGCACGGAGCCGGCAGATCGACCACTGCATGGCTCCCGGGTCGTACAGTTGATCGCAGGACGACGTTCGGCGGCACTCCGTGGAAGGGGCTCACCCGGCGATCCGCTTCGGAGCGGATCGCGGAGCGTCGGCCCGATGACCGCTTCGTCCAAGGAACCAGCCGTATGCCCGATGAGAAGGACCTTGCTCGCGAGATCGATCGCGATCCGGTCACCGCGCTCCTGCAGGACATGGTCCTCGAGAGCGACGACGTCCAGGAATTCCTCACCGGCCTCGCGACCATCGCCGCCGAGGCGTTCAGCAGCGCCTACGGTGAGGTGTTCTGCGGCGTGACCCTCCTGCGCCCACGATCGATGATCACCGTCGCCAGCAGCAGCGACAAGGCCCGGGAACTCGACGAAGTGCAGTACGGGTTCGACGACGGCCCGTGCCTCCGGGCCGCCCGCACCGGTGAGACCGTGCACATCCGGGACTTCCTGACCGAGGAACGCTTCCCCGAGTACCGCAGTGCCATCGCATCCCATGGCCTGCGCTCCGCCCTCGGCATCCCGATCCGGCTCGACGAGGGTGCCAGCGCGGGCCTGGACTTCTACTCCACCACTGCGGACGCCTTCGACGCGACGGGCATCGCGGTGGCCGAGGGCCTCGCGCGCGACGCCTCCCGATCCCTCCGCCTGGCCGTGCGGATCGCCCAGCTCAGCGAGGACACGCAGCACCTCAAGGCCGCCATGGTGAACCGCACCACCATCGACACGGCGGTCGGTGCGATCATGGCCCAGAACAGGTGCACGCAGAAGGAGGCCTTCGCGATCCTCCGCCAGGCATCCTCCACACGGAACGTGAAGGTGGCGGACCTCGCTGCGGGCATCCTCGCCTCGGTGGGGCAGACAGAACCGACGACCACGCACTTCGACCACTGACCCGGGCGGGTGCGGGCACCGTGCTGCGGGGCACGAGCCGCTAGCGGGCGGTCTTCGTTCCGGGGAGTTCGCCGCTGCTGATGAGGTGGTCGGCGACGTTCCAGAGTTTCAGGCGGTTGCGCTGGCTGGCCATGGACAGCACGATGAACGCCTGCTCGCCGGTGATCTTGTGCCGTTCCATGAGGATGCCCTTGGCCTGGCCGATGACGTCCCGGGAGTTCACCGCCTCCCGTAGCTGGCGGTTCTTCTCGGCCTCGGCGAACGCGACGGACGCGTGGGAGGCGACGAGCAGGCCGATGTTCTCGGACTCGTCGGTGAAGGCGCCGGCCCGGTACGAGTACAGGTTCAGGGCGCCGAGGTCGTCGCCCTCGACCCACAGCTGGATGGAGAGCATGCCCCGGGCGCCGGCCTGCGTGGCCCGCTGCCCGAAGAGCGGCCACCGCGTTTCGTGCGCCATGTCGGGGACCCGCACCGTGGTGTGCTCGTAGGCCGCTTCCAGGCACGGGCCCTCGCCGGTTTCCATCTGCAGTGCGTCGATGCGTGCGGGCAGGTCCCCGGAGGCGCCCCGGGATCCGATGTTCCTGCGTCCCAGGACGATGCTCACGGAGCCTTCGTCGACCCCGGGGATCAGTTCGAGGGCCGCGTGGACGAACCCGGCGATGATCGCGTCCGAGTCCGCTTCGCGCTGCAGGGATCGGGCGAGCTCGGCCAGTTCCGTGGCGAGATCGCGCTCCCGGTCACGGCCGCCGTGGTGGGACGACGGCATACCCCTCTTCACCCTGAGCTCCTCGCTCATCCTTCACACCCTTCGGCAGTGGGATCACGATCAGTACAGGCAGCGCTGCATCCAACTCTAATCGGCGTCGCGGCCACCCGGATAGACCTCGATCACCAGTCCGTCCCTGACCGCAGGGCCTTCCCGACCGGCGGCTCGACGGCGTGGCCCGTGCTGGTCGGCCGACCCACACTTTGCTGGGTGTCGGCTGTATGAACAGCGGTTGCGTCCGGGCGGGATCCGCTCTTCACTGGGAGGAGTCTCCGGGTCGAGCACACGGCACTGGGGGCGGCAGGGGTGCAGGGCCTCCCGCCCTGCACCCCTGTTCATCCTCAGCCCTTGCGCAAGGGCTTTGTCGCCGGCAGGAAGCGCCACGGCGAACCCTCCCGGTCGGGCATCCTGAGAGGATGGAGACTGCGCCGCGGCGTCTGACGGTTACACCCTCCGGAACGCCGGAGGGCATCCGTGCCCTGGTGGAAGCATTCGGTGCGACGTCCGAGGACATCCATCTCGACACGGTCCTGGAAAGGGTCGCCTCCGCGGCCGCCGTCGCGATCGCGAACTCCCGCCCGATCGACAACTCAGCCCGCCGCACACGATGGCTCCAGGGCGGCCTCGACGCGGTCCGCGAGATCCTCGGACAGACCGGCCCGACCCACAGCCATCCCGCATCCCTCGCGCACCACGCCCTGCTGGCGTCGCGCAGCGACATCACCCTCGTTCTCCGCGAGATCGGTGACGGGCGTCGGCTCCTCTGCGCGGCGGCCGGCGGCCCCCAGGCTTCTTCCTTCGTCGGAGAATCATGGGGTTGTCCGACGCGCCTCAAGGATCTGACGGTGACGTCACCTCCCCTGCTGCTGACACCGGGGGAGATCGCCCGCCTGCTGCCCGGGGCCTCCTTCACGGCCCCGACGACGGCCCTGTGTGTCCGACTCGCCGGGTCGAGAGAGCGGCAGTACCTGTTGTTCGGTCGCCGGGCGGACGCCCCGTTCACCGACGTCGACCAGGCGATGGTCCGGACGTTCACGTCCCACGTGTCGTTGGCCCTGCAGCTGCTGTGTGCCCAGCGGCAACGAGAGCTGGACGCGGTGTTCAGCGACCGGGACCGGATCGCACGCGACCTCCACGACCTCGTCATCCAACGACTGTTCGCGACGGGCCTGAGCATCCAGGTCCTCCGCAAACACCTCCCGGACCCGGAGGCCCTCGACCGCCTCGGGGTGGTGACCACCGAACTCGATGCGACGATCAGGACGCTACGGGACACCATCCACTCGCTGAGGTCGGCCCCGCGGGTCGCCCCGGCCTTCAGCGCCCGGGTCTTCGCCCTCGTGGCAGCGGTGGCGGAGAGCCATACGATCCAGCCCGTACTGCATCTCTCGGGCCCCCTCGACGCCTCGGTCGATCCCGGATTGGCGGACCATGTCCACGGAGTGATCCGGGAGGGCCTGTCCAACGCACTCCGGCACGCTGCCGCGAACTCCATCACGATCACGCTGCAGGCTCTTCCCGATCACCTCGGGATGGAGATCGTCGACGACGGTGCCGGGTTCGTGGAACCGTCCTCGTGCCCCGGCCTGACGGAGATGCGACGGCACGCGGAACTCTGCGACGGCGCCCTGGCAATCTCGAGTGCCCTCGGTCGAGGAACACACATCCGGCTCAGCGTCCCCCTGGACGCCCGGGGAGCTGTCCGGCAGGGAACCGGAAGTAGGAGGCACTTACGGTAGTGTCGTTCTCGCCTCTAGAAGCGGGGCTCTCGAGTTCTTGGTACCCGAATGAGGCACTTCGTGAGTGATGACAGCAGGCTGGATCCGGACAAGGTCTTCCCGGAGGACCTGACATTGATCGATCGGGATGACCTGGACATCCTGAACAGCAGGAACCACCGGTCGAGGGATGTGCAGTACGTCCGCGACGGTGAAGTGGATGCGGAGACCGACGGGCAGCACCACGAGCTCCGGGAAGAGCTCGACCGCCGCCAGCTGATGCGCGACACCCGGGCGTCGGAGGACACCCGGAGCCAGGCGAAGGAAGCCTGAGCCTACCCGGGGCGGACGCGCGGCCGGTCAGAGGGCTACGAGGGCATCGATGATGTCGCTGGTCTCCGTGCGGTTCGTGTAGTCCACCTGCACGTCGATGAACCGGATGGTGCCGGTGGCGTCGGCGACGACCACCGTGGGGAACGGGAGCCTCGGGGTCCGGCCCATGTTGGACCCGGCGACGTCCACTCCGAGGGCGATACGCGCGAGCGTCGCCTCGGGGCCGGGCGTCGTGACGATCCCGAGCCGCGAAGCGAGGGCGTTCGATGCATCCGAATAGAGCGGCAGGAACAGCCCCTTCTCGTGCGCCATGTCCCCCGCGATCCCCGGGTCCTGTGGGCTGATCGCGATGAGCCGCGTCCCGAAGGTCTCCGCGAGGGGGCTCAGTTCCCGCTGATAGGTCTGCAGGGCGATGCTGCAGTAGGGGCACCACCCACCGCGGTAGAAGACGATGATCGCGGCTGCCGCGCCGAGAACCTCCCGCAGGGGCACCGGACGCCCTCGGTCGTCGTACACGAGGGCCTCGGGGAGCGTGTCGCCCACGCGGGCGATGCCTTTCGGGATCCCCGCGCGGCGGAGCTCCTCCTGCTCCAGCGCGAAGACCTCCGCGAGCGCCGGACCGATCTGAGCATCGAAGGTGGGCCTGAACTCGGCCACCTGCGCCGCGATCGTGTCCGTGAATGTCTGTTTCTGCTTCAACTTTCCCCCTCCGCACAGCTGCGACGGGAGCCACCAGCCCGCCACATGACCCATTGTCGTGCAGGCCGGTCGATTTCCCAAGGCCCACCCCGGAAGCCCCTTGCGGAAGAGCTGCCGGAATCCTAGCCGTCGTCCGGCGCAATCCTGCCGCCGTCCTGCGGGTCTCGCTGCACAATGAGGTGGGCCCCGCTGCACCGCGGTGTCCGACGACGCCCCGGGCGACCGCTCGGCGACAAGGGCAAACCCGGCGCGAGCCGGGGACGCAAAGCCACGGGACCTTCGCGGTCGGCCGGGCCACCGAACCAGCGAGGTGCCGATCATGCTTCCCGTTCCCCCTCTCGCAGCATCCGTGATGCGGACGACCGCCGCGCGCCTCGCCGTGGTCGCCGTGGCGCTGTCCGTCCTGATGCTCGGGGTGACGCCGGCGCCGGCCCAGGCCGCGGCCACGATCACCCTCAGTTCCGCCGCCGGAACCTCCGGCGCCGCCATCACGGTGACGGGCGCGGGCTTCCCCAAGAAGACGAGGGGGACCATCGTCGCAGGGACCGTGAGCGCGTCCCTGACCACGACGCCGCACGGCGCCTTCACCGTGTCGATCGTGCCAGCGGGGACCGGGCCTGTGAGCATCACGGCGACGGCCGGCACCACCACCGCGAGCGCCGCCTACACCGTCCTCGCCCCGGCGCCCACGTCCGCAGCCCCGAAGGGCATCCGCTTCGGCGTCGGCACCAGTGGCGGGCCCGCCGTCGGCGGTGAGCTGGACGCCGTCACGGCCCTCGCCGGTGAGGCGCCCTCCATCGTGCTGTCCTACAAGGACTTCAACCAGCCCGCGCCCATCGCGGAGCTCGACGCGGTGCGCGCCCGCGGCGCCGAGACGCTGCTGACCTGGGAGCCCTGGACCTGGGGCGGGGGCACCGAGCAGCCCGCCTACTCCCTCGACCGCATCGCCGCCGGCGAGTTCGACGCCTATCTCCGCGAGTGGGGCACCGCCCTGGGACGCTGGGGGCAGCCCGTGTACCTGCGCTTCGCCCACGAGATGAACGGCGACTGGTACCCGTGGGCGGTGGGAGTGAACGGCAACACCGCGGCCGACTACGTCGCCGCCTACCGGCACGTGCACGACGTCGTCGCCTCCACCGGCGCGACCAACATCAGTTGGGTGTGGAATCCCAACGTCCCCTACTGGGGGTCCACGCCCCTGGACCAGCTCTACCCGGGCGGAGGCTACGTCGACGTCGCCGCGCTCGACGGCTACAACTGGGGTACCTCGCAGTCGTGGAGCTCCTGGCAGGAACCCGAGGCGCTGTTCGGCGAGGGCATCGCGCAGCTCCGGCACCTCGCCCCGGGCACGCCGATCATGATCGGCGAGACGGCCTCGTCCGAGCTCGGCGGGTCCAAGCCCCAGTGGATCTCCGCCCTGTTCGGATACGTCTCCGCGCAGCCGGACGTCGTCGCGCTCGTCTGGTTCCACATCGCGAAGGAGACCGACTGGCGGATCGACAGCTCCGCCGCCTCCGCCGACGCCTTCGCGGCCGCCCTCGCCGCGCGGCGCTGAGGACCCGCGCGACGAGGTGCGCGCAGGACCGTCACCTCAGCCGGGCAACGGTTGGCAGCGGGGACACCACCAGGTGCGACGGCGGCCCGGGTCGTGCGGCACCTCCGCCCTGACGCGCACGGTGGTGCCGCACCGGAGGCACGGCCGGCCGGCGCGGCCTGCCACCCAGTGCTTCTCCCCCCGGCGGGTGTTCCCCGTGGTGACCTGGTGCGCGCCGGGCTGCGTCGCCGAGAACCGCAGGCACCGCGCGCCGAGGGCCACCAGCGCCGCGGCGTCCACGTCGGCCATGGGCGTGTCGGGGTGGATGCCGCGCAGGAAGCAGAGCTCGTTGGCCCAGAGGTTCCCGAACCCGGCCACGTTCCGCTGATCGAGCAGGGCGGCGGCCACGCGCTCCCCCGGGTCGCGGCGCAGCCTGCGTGCCGCCTCGTCCGCGGACCAGTCCTCCCGCAGCGGATCCGGACCGAGGTGCCCGACGGCGTCGCCCTCCGCCCGGGTGTCCAGCAGGTCGACGACGGGCAGATCCAGGCCGTACGCCGTCGGGCCGTCCCGCACGGCGAGGATCACCCGGGCGTCCGGCAGGAGCGTCCGCGGCAAGGCCCTGCCGGGGGCCGTCACGGTCCACGAGCCCTGCATCAGCAGGTGCGTGTGGAGGGTCAGCCCGCCGTCGAACCGCGTGAGCAGGTGCTTGCCGTGGGTCACGTGCTCCGCGATGCGCATCCCGTCCAACGGCGTCGCGGCATGCGCGGGCACCCGAAGGTCGCCGCGGCGCAGTGTGCGCCCGTCGAGGGATCGCCGCAGGCGGACCGCCAGCCGGAACACGCTGTCGCCCTCGGGCATGGAGCCTCCCTGTCCTGTACCTACCGCCACCAACCTAGCGTCCGGCGCCGACGCTCCATCCCGGAGACCCCTACAGCACGGCGCCCCGGGTGGCCACTCTCGCCCCCGGCCGACCGGGTGGTCTAGATTCGGATGGAACGCAGTCCATCGATGGGAGAACACCATGAAGAACAAGCTTGTTTTCGCCGCAGGCATGGCGGCCGGTTACGTCCTCGGGACGCGGGCCGGCCGGGAGAGCTACGAGCAGCTCAAGACCAAGGCCCAGGAGCTGTGGGAGAACCCGAAGGTGCAGGAGACCGTCGCCTCGACCACCGACACCATCAAGGCCAAGGCCCCGGAGGTGCAGGACACCCTGAAGGGCGCGCTGAAGAAGGACGAGTCCGCGTCCGGCAAGAACGGCACGGCGACGGGTACCACCGGACCGGCCGGAGGCAACCCCCGCGACATCGAGGACACCCCGTTCCAGGCCCAGGACAGCGACACGCGCCCGGAGCTCGGGAAGGATCTTGGGAAGTAGCGGTTCCCCGGAGGGCGGGCGCCGGCATGATGTCGGGGCCCGCCTTCTCCTTGTCCGCCTCGACCCCGGAATGTCCCCGCTTGCGCTCAGCCGGCGGGTGGGGTCGGCTCCTCGGCCCGCGTGGGTCCGTCCGGTGTCCCGGCCCCGGCGGGCAGGCCCAGCGAGGCCACGAGCGACGAGAAGCGCCCGTTCGCGGCGAGGTCCTCGACGAGGACGGCCGCCCCGTCGGCGTCGGCGAGGGGGATCCGCCAGTTGGGGTACTCGTCATGGGTGCCCGGCTGGTTCTGCGTGCACCGCTCCCCGACGGCGTCCGCGAGCGCCACACCGAGCAGGAGGGACGGCGTCTGCCCGATGAAGGCGTGCAGGGCCTCGACGGTCCCGGGGATGTCCTCGGCGCCGTCGGCGAGGAGCCGGCGCTCCCGGAGGAGGTCCAGGAACTTCTCCTGGACGGCGCGGTCCTCGGCCTGTTCCTCCTCGACGGGCCGGCTGAGCAGCCCGAGCCTCTCCCGCAGCGCCACGTGCTCGCCCGCCAGGTACCCGGCGCTGGGTGGGAGGTCGTGCACGGTCACGGTGGTCAGGCAGCCCTCCCGGTAGGCCTCGGGGGGAAGGGGCCCGTCCGCGTCCTGCTCGAACCACAGGATCGACGTGCCGAGGATGCCGCGCTCGGCGAGGTACTCCTGCACCCCGGGTTCGAAGACCCCGAGGTCCTCCCCGACCACGATCGCCCCGGCCCGTTCCGCCTCGAGGGCGAGGATGCCGATCAGGGCCCGGTGGTCGTAGTACACGTACGCTCCGGCGCCGGGCGCCTCGCCCTGCGGGATCCACCACAGCCGGAACAGGCCGAGGATGTGATCCACCCGGATGCCGCCGGCGTGGCGCAGGATGTTGCGGAGCATGTCGCGGAATGCCGCATAGCCCGAGGCGGCCAGGCGGTCCGGGTGCCAGGGCGGCTGGCTCCAGTCCTGGCCGCGCTGGTTGAACATGTCCGGTGGCGCGCCGACGCTGATCCCCCGGGCGAGAACGTCCTGGAGGGCCCACGCGTCGGCCCCGCTGGGGTGGACGCCCACCGCGAGGTCGTGCACGACGCCGATGGACATCCCGGCGTCCGTCGCCTTCTGCTGGGCCTCCCGCAACTGCTCATCGAGCAGCCACTGCAGCCACGCATGGAAGTCGACCCGCTCTGCGTGGCGCTCGGCGGACGCACGGGCTCCGGGCGAGCCGGGACGTCCGACGCCGTCCCATTCCGGGGCGCCCGGCGGGTACGCCTCGGCGAGCGCCGACCACAGGGCGAAGTCGGCCAGGCCCCGGCCCTGGTCGGCACGGTACCGGTCGAAGTCCTGCTGGCGTCCCGCGGGCCGTCCGACGGCGAAGATCAGCTCGAGCGCCTCCAGTTTCGCGGCGTACGAGGAGTCACGGTCGAGCAGGTCCGTGGCCGTGTTCACGGTGGAGAAGCCTGCGGCGAGGTCCTCGACGCGCTTCCGCTCCGGGGCGCCGAGACCCGCGTACTCGGGGATGTCCTCGATGCGCAGGTACAGGGGGTGGAAGTACCGGCGCGTGGTCGGCAGATAGGGCGAGGGTTCCACCGGCGGTACCGGCTCGGCCGCGTGGAGGGGGTTCACGAGCACGAAGTCGCCCCGGTGCCGTGCGGCCGCCTGCGCGATGCCGCCGAGGTCCGCGAGGTCGCCGATGCCCCAGGAGCCGGCGGAGCGGACCGAGTAGAGCTGGGCCATCAGGCCCCACCGGCGGCGGCCGGCGAGCGCCGCCGTCGTACCCAGCCGGTCCGGTGTGACGACGAGGGCACAGGTGCTCTCCCGCCCGTCCACGCCGGCGTGGAGCGTGTGCCAGCCGAGCGGCAGGGAGCGCGGCAGGGTGGCGTCGCGCCGCTCGACGTCCCGCCGGTCGATCGTCCGGGCCTCCACCGCCACGCCGACGGACCCCGGATGGCGGACGCCGTCCTCGTCCACGATCCAGAGCTCCACCTCCGCACCGGCCGGCACGTGGAGGGGCACGGGGTCGGTGTCGCTCCGCCGCACGACGACGACGGCGGGCAGGACCGACCGCCAGGGGGCGGTCGCGGCGTCCGCGAGGGCCTGCGCGATGGCGGCGTCGGACGAGGCGTCGACACCGAGTGCGGCGAGGACCGCCACGAGCGTCGCGGGCGCGACCTGGGCGGGTTCGCCGTCCCATCCCTTGAAGGTGGTTCCCACGCGGTGCGCCTCGGCGAGCCGGGCGAGGGGGGAAGGGGTCCGCGGGCGGGCGTCGTCGTGCTGCGTCGTGTGGGCCATGGCTCCAATCTAGGCGGCAGTCAGCAGGCTGCGCATCCGGGTCCGAGGCGCCTGCGGACTTGACGGGCTACCAGGTGTCCTTCGTGTAGGTGCTGTTGAGGCGGGCGATCAGGGTGCCGAGCGCCTCGACGTCCTCCGGTTTCCAGCTGCGCATCAGGGCCGTGAAGGCCGTGCGTCGGCCGCTCTGCGCGACGGCGAGCTGCCGCTGCCCGAGCGGTGTCAGGACCACGCGCTGGGAGCGGGCGTCGTGCGGGTCGAGCTGGCGGTTGACGAGGCCCAGCCGTTCCAGCCCGGCGAGCTGCCGGCTCACCGACGGCTTGCCGACCCCGATGCTCTGGGCGATGTCCGTCGCCCGGAGGGACCCCTCCCGCTGCAGGAGCGTCAGGATGCCGTAGGCGGCCGGCTCCATGGCGGGGTGCACATGCTTCGCGAGCGCGTGCGAGGTGGTCCGTTCCCTGCGCCACAGCACGCTCGTCTGCTCCTCGAGGACCTCGATGGCGCGGTCGAACGCGACGTCGTCGGCGCCCGCTGCTGTCTCCATTCCCGAAGCGTATAGACGGCCGGCCCGGACGGGGAGGGGTTACGGCGAACAATCCGAAGATTTCGGCGCGGGCGGCGCCTGTGCCCTGACGAAGTCCCGGTGCATCTCGGTCTGGGAGAGCGCGGAGAGCAGCTGGAAGCCCTGCAGCCCCTCCCAGCCGGCGGACCACGTGAGGCGTGAGGCGAGGTCCCAGACCGTGGGCTCGGCGACGGCCCCGAGGACTGCGGTGACCTCCTGCGCACGCTTCAGGTGGTGCTGGGCGCTCTCGTGCGCCCGCTCGTCGAGCCCGGCGAACCGGTGCCCGTGCCCGGGGAGCGCCTCGTAGTGTCCGTAGCGGCGCACCCTGTCGATGGACGCCACGTAGTCGGCCAGCGGGTTCGACGGCGTCGCGCCCCCGAGCCCCAGACCGGCGAAGACCGTGGGCAGCACGTGGTCGCCCGTGTAGAGGAGCCCGCGGTCGTCGTCGCGCAGGCAGATGTGGCCTGCCGTGTGGCCGGGCGTGGCCATCACGACCGTCCGGAAACCGGGAACGGGCAGGACGTCGCCGTCGGACAGGGTGCGGTCGACGGCCGGCCCGAGTCCTGCGGGCGAGCGGTCCACGAACCGGGACAGCTCGTCCCGGCGCTCCGGCGGCACACCCCACCCGGCGAGGCGCGCGGCCACCTCCTCGGGGTCGAGCCGGCGGGCGGCGTGCCGCTCGAGGGCGGCACGCTCCACGCCGTGCATGGCCAGGGGTGCGCCCGACGCCCGGCGGAGGCGGGCGGCCATGCCCACGTGGTCGGGATGCAGGTGCGTCCCGGTGATCCCGGTGACGGCGCCGTCGATCTCCGCCAGCGCGCCGGTCAGCCTGTCCCAGTTCGCGTCGGAGTCCCACCCCGGGTCGATGACGTGGACGCCGCCGTCCGCGCTGCGGAGCAGGTAGGTGAGGGAGTAGGCGAGGTGCCCGCCCGGCATCGGCTGCGCGAGGGACCAGACGTCGTCGCGCACCTGTTCCAGCGGCGGGAGCTCCCCGCGCTCCAGGGCCCCGAGCTGCTGCGTGCTGGTGTTGTGCATGAATCCTCCCGATGGTCCGCTCAAACGGTGGAGCCGCCGCGGCGGGGGTGCAGACCCGTGGGGGCGTTACCCCGGGTCTGCACGCCCGCCGCGGCGGCCCACCCCGTGAGGGGGCGCTGGTCAGCCTCCGAAGAGGGCTGCCGCGCGGGTCAGGGTCTGGACGATCCCATAGGCGAGGGGCACTCCGACGAGCGCCCAGACGGCGGTGATGCGTGCTCCGGCCATGTCACGCCTCCTTTGCGAATTCTCTCGGCGCGTTCCGCACGGGTTCGTGGAAACGGGCGCTGACGGGCTTGACGAGCAGATTGGCGATGAACCCGATGACCAGCAGCACCACCATGGTGAGCAGGGCGGGCTGGTAGGCAGCCGCCGTGAGCTCGCCCGGGGTGCCCTGCGCGTCGAGGAACGCGTTCACGATCAGCGGCCCGGCGATCCCGGCGGCGGACCACGCGGTGAGCAGGCGGCCGTGGATCGCGCCGACCTGGTAGGTGCCGAACAGGTCGCGGAGGTAGGCCGGTGCCGTGGAGAAGCCACCGCCGTAGAAGGAGATGATCACGAAGGCGAGTCCGACGAACAGCAGGGTCGTGGAGGCCCCGGCGAGGGCGAGGATCAGGTACAGGACCGCGCCCACGCCGAGGTAGACCATGTAGATGCGCTTGCGGCCAATGAGGTCCGACAGCGTCGACCAGCCGAACCGCCCGGCCATGTTGCCGATGGACAGCAGGCCGACGAAGCCGCCGGCGACGGCGACGGACACCGCCGTCGAGCCGTCCGCGCCGCGGAAGAAGTCCTGGATCATCGGCGACGCCTGCTCGAGGATGCCGATGCCCGCGGTGACGTTGCAGAACAGGGC
The DNA here is from genome assembly GCF_051172775.1 of Arthrobacter sp. Ld5. Lineage (NCBI taxonomy): Bacteria > Bacillati > Actinomycetota > Actinomycetes > Micrococcales > Micrococcaceae > Arthrobacter > Arthrobacter sp. Ld5. The sequence continues at coordinate 92,624 of NZ_JBPKBO010000022.1, read as the reverse complement.
GACCCACACGAGCCAGAACTGGGGCGTCTTGATGGCGTTCGCGGCGGAGACGTTGTCCGTGGTGACGAGGGGCTTGGACTTCAGCTGCGACGGATCGAAGCCCTCCGGCTTCCAGCCCTCCGCCGGCACCTTGATGGTGAAGGCACCGAACATCATGTAGACGAAGTAGATGACGGCGAGGGTCAGGAACAGCTTCCCGACGGCGTCGCCGCTGGCCACCCACCCCTCGGTGCCCGAGTTCGGGTCGTACATGCGGAGCAGCTGCGTGGACAGGGGGCTCGCGATGAGCGCGCCGCCGCCGAAGCCCATGATCGCCATGCCGGTCGCGAGGCCCGGGCGGTCCGGGAACCACTTGATGAGCGTGGACACGGGCGAGATGTAGCCGATGCCCAGCCCGATGCCGCCGATGAACCCGTACCCGAGGTAGACGAGCCACAGCTGGTTCGTGAAGATGCCGAGCGCTCCCACCAGGAAGCCGGAGGTCCAGAGCACGGCGGAGGTGAACATGGCCTTGCGGGGACCGTTGCGGTCCACCCAGGTGCCCAGGAGTGCCGCCGACAGGCCGAGCATCACGATCGCGATCGAGAAGATGATGCCGATCTGCGTCAGCGTGGCGTCGAAGTGCGTTGTGAGTGCGGTCTTGTAGACGCTGGTCGCGTACGCCTGGCCGATGCACAGGTGGACGGCCAGCGCGGCGGGCGGGATCAGCCAGCGGTTGAATCCCGGTCGGGCGATGGTGTGGTCGCGGTCGAGCCAACTCATGGATGGCCTCTCTGTCAGCTGGAGCGGCCTCCCCCGGGCCATTGTTTGTCGAAAGCAATTATGCTCTCCGTCACAGCCACCACAAGCGCACCCGCGTCCGGCGGTAGGGGTGGCGCGTCGAGCGGTTCTATGGATGGGAAATTACCCAGCCTGCTTAGCACTTTGGTCTACACTGGCGCTCATGACCATCACCGAGCAGGGCCCCGACACGAGACTGAAGCGCGGGATCACCGGCCCGCTCCTGTACCTCTTCATCCTCGGTGACGTGCTCGGGGCCGGTGTCTACGCCCTGGTCGGCGTCATCTCGGAGGAGGTGGGCGGCGCGATCTGGATGCCACTCATGGTCGCCCTCGCGCTCGCCCTCCTGACGGCCGGCTCCTATGCCGAACTGGTCACCAAGTACCCGAAGGCCGGTGGAGCCGCGGTCTTCGCCGAGCGCGCCTTCAAGAAACCGTTCATCTCGTTCCTCGTCGGTTTCTGCATGCTGGCCGCCGGCGTGACCAGTGCCGCCGGACTCGCCCAGGCCTTCGCCGGCGGCTACCTCACCACCTTCGTGGACGTGCCCGCCACGCCGGCCGCGCTCGCCTTCCTCGTGCTCCTGGGCCTGCTGAACATGCGCGGCATCAAGGAGTCGGTGCGCAGCAACGTGGTCATGACCGTCATCGAGGTCTCGGGCCTCGTCCTCGTGATCGTCGTCGTCGGGATCTTCGTCGCTGGCGGCAACGGTGACCTCTCGCGCGTCAACGAATTCCCTCCCGGCGTGGGCGCGGCCTCCGCCGTCCTGGCGGCATCGCTCATCGCCTACTACTCCTTCGTGGGCTTCGAGGTCTCCGCCAACGTCGCCGAGGAGGTCCACCACGTCAGCCGCGTCTACCCGCGGGCGCTCTTCGGCGCACTCCTCACGGCCGGCGTCGTCTACCTCCTGATCGGACTGGCCGCCTCCGCCGCCGTCGCCCCCGACCAGCTCGCCGGATCGAGTTCGCCGCTGCTCGACGTCGTCGCCACCACCGGCGCGGGCATCCCGGCCTGGCTCTTCAGCCTCGTGGCCCTCATCGCTGTCGCCAACGGCGCCCTCCTCACCATGATCATGTCGAGTCGGCTGACGTTCGGGATGGCGGAGCAGGGCCTCTTCCCCTCGGTCTTCGACCGCGTCCTGTCCCGCCGCCGCACCCCATGGGTGGCGATCGTCGCCACGACCCTGGTCGCCATGGCACTGACCCTGACCGGCGGGCTCGAATCCCTCTCCCAGACCGTGGTGCTGCTGCTGCTCTTCGTGTTCCTCAGCACCAACATCGCGGTGCTGGTCCTGCGCAAGGACGCCGTGGAGCACAAGCACTTCCGCATCCCGGCGGTCTTCCCCTACCTCGCCATCGCGTCCTGCATCCTGCTGCTCACCCAGCAGCCGGCCGAGATCTGGGTCCGCACCGGCGTCCTGCTCGCCGTCGGCCTGGCGCTGTACGGCGTGCAGCGGGTCGTCCGCGGACGGGCACGGGAAGCTACTGCCCGGTAACTTCTTCCGCCGAACCCCTTGCTAAGTTACCCGTCGGTAGCCTAAGAATGTAACGAGCGTCACACATTTCCCAGGCTTCCGGCGGGTTTTCGCCGTGCGCCTACCGCACCACTCAATGACGAGTGCTCGACGGCGCCCGACTCGTCCGTCCAAACGCCCCGTCCGGGCGACAGCTTTTGAGAACGGATCACCATGCCCTCTACACACGCGCCCACAGGCAGCCGCCTGCACGCGGTCCTGACCATCTTCCTCGCCCTCCTCCTGATCGCCCTGCTGGCGTTCTTCGCCCTGTTCACCGGCAGGGTGGCCAACGGCGCGACACGGCTCGACGACGGCGCGGGCCGCGCGAGCGAGGGATCGTCCGCCCTCAGCGAAGGTGCAGCGGCGGCACGCGACGGCTCCTCCGAACTGGCCGACGGAGCACAGCGCCTGAACACCGGCGCCGGCGAACTGGCGGCGGGCCTGAAGACCGCCGGCACCGGGTCCGTCACGCTGTCCACCGGGGCCAAGGCCCTCGACGACGGCGCCGCGGCCCTGGAGGACGGAGCGGCCGCGGCCGCCGTCGGCTCCGCGTCGCTGCAGGAGGGCGCCGGCCGGCTGGCCGCGGGCAACACCGCGATCCTCGAGGGGGCGGCCCGCGCCAACGACGCCACGCAGAAGATCGCCGCGGGCGCAGCGGCCCTCGACACCGGCGCCTCCGCAGCCCGCGACGGCGCGGGTGCCCTCGCGGAGGGGACCGGCGTCCTCTCCCAGGGCGCGGCGCTGACCGCCGACGGCGCGGCGGCGGCACGGGACGGATCACTCGCCGTCGCCGACGGCGCCACCCGGCTCTCCGAGGGGGCGGCATCGGTCGACGACGGCGCCGTCGCGGCCCGTGACGGCTCGTCGGCCCTCGCCGCCGGCGCCGGCACGCTCTCCGCCGGAGCGGAGCAGGCAGCCGGAGGAGCCGCGGCTCTCGCGGCAGGAGCGGAACGCCTCGCCGACGGCACCTCACAGGCCCTCGAGGGCTCGGGCGCCCTCGAGGCCGGACTGCAGCAGATCAAGACGGAACTGGACCAGGACGGGGGCTCCCTCCAGCGGTCGGCCGCTCTGGTCACCGGAGCGGAGAAGGTCGCCCTCGGTGCCGAAAGCGTGCGGGCGGGCGGGGAGCAGCTCACCGGCGGACTCGCCACCCTCTCCGCGGGCAGCACAGGCGTGAGGGACGGCGCGGGAGGTGTCTCGGCGGGTCTCGCCGAGCTCCTCGCGGCCGCCAACGCCCAGCCGGATCTTCCCCTCAGCGCGATCCTGCCGCAGCTGCAGGGACTGTCCGCCGGGGCCTCCGCCGTCGCCACGGGCGCGACCGACGTGGCAACCGGCGCTGCGACCCTCTCCGCCAGCAGCGCCCCCCTCTACGCGGGCATGCAGTCCGTGGCCGCCGGGGCGTCCGCCGTGCATGCCGGCACCGTGGAATCCAACACCAAGACGAACAACCTCTACACCGGAGGCATCACGCCGCTCCTGCAGGGAGCGGGGGCGCTCCGCGGAGGCCTCGCGCAGCTCGACGCCGGCTTCACGGGCTCCGCCGGGACCCCGGGGCTGCTCGCCGGGTCGCAGGCCCTCGCCGAAGGCACCTCCCTCCTCGCCGCCGGCACCACCAGCCTCAGTGACGGTGCGGCGGATCTCGCCGCCGGCACCACCCGCCTCGCGGAGGGGACCTCGCTCCTCGCCGCCGGCAGCGGCAGCCTCAGCGACGGCGCCACGGATCTCGCCGCCGGCACCACGCGACTGGCCGACGGCTCGGCACGTCTCGCCGCGGGCAGTACCACCCTCGGGGTGGGCGCGGCGAAGCTCTCGGAGGGCACCACCAGCCTCGCGGACGGGACCGACCGGCTGAGCGCCGGATCGGCGGAACTCGCCGCCAAGACCCCGGCCCTCGTGGACGGCGCGTCCACCGCGGCAACCGGCGCGGCCGCCCTGAACGACGGCGCCATCCGTCTGGGCGAGGGCTCGACGAAGCTCGCCGACGGCGCAGCCGACCTCCACTCCGGGACGCAGCGGGTCGCGGACGGCACCACCGACCTGAACGAGGGGCTGGTCGCGCTCAATACCGGCGCCGTGGCCCTGCAGACCGGATCGGGCGCCCTGGACGACGGCGCCGCAGCACTCGCCGACGGCAATGCACGCCTGGCCGACGGCGCAGCCGAGCTCGCCTCCGGCAACGGGGAGCTGGCGGACGGGACCGGCGAGATGTCCGCGTCCACCGCGGCGTTGACGCCGGCGTCGATCGCCGGATCGCGGGGCATCGCGGCCCTGGCGATCCCGTTCGCCGTCGTCGTCGGGCTGCTCGCGGCCATGCTGGTCAGCCGCACCCGCCAGGCGTACTGACCTCCGGCACACGAAGGGAGGTGGCCCGCCATCGGGCCGCCTCCCTTCGCCATGTGTCCGGCGCAGCCCCTACCAGGCGTGGGGCGCGGGCCTGCGCGTACTGGGCAGTGCGTTGTTCAGGCGCCATTCGTGGATCCACTCGGGCAGCACCAGGTCCGCCGGCGGCGCCCCGAAGGCCGCGAGGATCTCCTCGTTGCTCACCGGGCCGGAGGCCGAGACGAGCCTCGTCGCGATGAAGGCCCGCGCGTAGATCTCCCCGTCGGCGACGGCACGCTGCTCGAAGTACACGGCGCGCTCGTCCAGACCGATGATGCGCGTCTCCACGGCGTAGCGCTGGCCGAGCTGGAGCGACTTCCGAAAACTGATCGTCTCCCCCGCAGCCACCGGGCTCCACCCGCGACGGCGCATCAGCCGCCACACCCCGCTGCGGACCATCAGGTCGAAGCGGCCGAGGTCGAAGACCGAGAAGTACATCCCGTTGTTCATGTGCAGCGCGATGTCGATGTCCGTGAGCAGGACCCTGAGGCCCACGCTGCTGGAGCCCCAGATACTGAGACGGGAACGCCTGCCGGACAGGAAGAGCTGCAGCATCGTGCGGAAGATCAGGTGCATGCACACGATATTACTCGTCGGTAACATCGCCGACGCCGGGCCCCCCCGCCTAGACTCGGTGGATGGACCCGGCTTCCCCGCACGCCCTTCCGTTCAACCGGTACCGGGAGGTGCTGGACCGGGAGTACCGGGCCCTCGCCGACCTCGTCCCCGCCACGCTCGACCTGCCCGTGCCGGGCTGTCCGGGCTGGACGGGCGAGGACCTCGCGCGGCACACCGCGATCGTCTTCCTCCACAAGGCGGAGACCATCCGGACCGGCGAGCGCCCGAGCCACGGCTGGCCTCCGGTGAGCATCGGCAGCCTCCCTCCGCGGGCCCTGCTCGACCACTCCTTCGCCCGGCTCACCGACGAGTTCGACCGGCACCGCCCCGAGGATCCCGCGGAGACGTTCGTCCCGGGGGACCAGACCGTCGGCTTCTGGATCCGCAGGCTCACGCACGAGACCGCGATCCACCGCGTGGACCTCGAGGACACGGCGGGCAGGGGCTCCACCCGGCTGGACCCCGACCTCACGGTGGACGGCATCGACGAGGTACTGACCGTGATGCTCGTCCGCAGCAGGCCGGATCGCACGGCGTCCGGGGCGGTGGTCCGCCTCGAGGCGGCCGGGCACTCCTGGGACGTCCGCCTGGATCCTGGACGGGTCGGCGTGACGCGCGACGCCACCGCGAACGGGCATCCGACCGTCCGGGCGGACCCCGAGGCATTGCTCCTCTGGCTCTGGGGCCGCGCGCCGCACGCGGTCCCGCCGTCCGACGCCGCCCGCGAGCTGCGCGCGCGCCTCGCCCGGGCCCTGTAAACGGAATAATCCCTCCGGATCGCCGGTTGGCACAGGCAGGAAGCAACCGACCACGAGGAGCAGCAATGACCACCAGCACACAGATCCAGCTCGTCCGGCGACCGGTCGGCGAACCGACGCTCGAGGACTTCGCCACCGTGACGGTGGACCTGCCCGCACTGGGTGAGGACGAGGTGCGCGTCCGCAACGAGTACGTCTCCGTGGACCCCTACATGCGCGGCCGGATGAACGATTCCCGGTCCTACGTCGCACCCTTCGGGCTGGACGAGACCATGACCGGCGGAGCCGTGGGACGGGTGGTGGAATCCACGGCCGCGGCCCTGCCCGTCGGCACCGCGGTCCTGCACGGCTACGGATGGCGCGACGTGGCGCAGGGCCCCGCCGCCCAGTTCTCCCCCCTGCCGGCCACCGAGCTGCCGCTGTCGGTCTTCCTCGGCGCCGCCGGCATGACGGGCCTCACCGCCTATGCGGGACTCAAGCGCGTGGCAGGGCTGAAGGAGGGCGACGTCGTCTTCGTCTCGGGCGCGGCCGGCGCCGTCGGCTCCATCGCGGGCCAGATCGCCCGCAAGCTCGGCGCCTCACGCGTGATCGGTTCGGCCGGCTCCGCGGAGAAGGTGGCGCTCCTCAAGGAGAAGTACGGCTACGACGAGGCGTTCAACTACAAGGACGCCCCCGTGCGCCGACAGCTCCGCGACGTCACCCCGGACGGGATCGACGTCTACTTCGACAACGTGGGCGGGGACCACCTCGAGGCCGCCATCGACCGCCTCAACACCGGAGGCCGTGCGGCCCTGTGCGGCGCGATCTCGCAGTACAACGACACCGCCCGCACCCCCGGTCCCGACAACCTGGGGAACCTGGTGACGCGCTCCCTCAAGCTGGAGGGCTTCATCGTCGGCCAGCACCAGGACCTGCAGGCCGAGTTCGCCGAACGGATGACGGGCTGGCTCGCCGACGGCAGCATCGTGTTCGACGAGACCGTGGTGGACGGCATCGAGAACGCGGTCGGCGCCTTCCTGGACATGATGAACGGCGCCAACACCGGCAAGATGCTCGTCCGCGCCTGATCCGCGCGACGCGTCGCAGCCGCGCGGACCAGGCGCGGCCGCGGCGCGCCCTGCGACGGGGACGGTCGTCCGGCCCATGCCGGGGGCTGGGATACTGACGCCATGACGGCAGAGTTCACGTGCACGACCACCACCACGATCAGCGCGGCGGAGCTGTTCGACCGCTCGCGCAGCATCGATGCGCACACCGCGTCGATGCGTTTCTCCCGGGAGCGTGCCGTGGCCGGGGTGACGGCCGGTCTCATCGGCGCCGGCGAGCAGGTGACGTGGCACGCCTGGCACTTCGGTGTCCCGATCAGGATGACGAGTGTCATCACGGACTTCGCCCCACCGCACCGGTTCGTGGACGAACAGCTCAGCGGCCCGTTCCGCTCCTTCCGCCACGTGCACGAGTTCTCGGAGACCGACGGCGTCACGACGATGGTCGACCGAATCCGCTTCACCGCACCGTTCGGCATCGCGGGCGTCGTCGCGGAGCGCGTCCTGCTCCGTCCCTACCTGCGGTACCTGATCGGGGTGCGCAACCGCTCGCTCACGGCCGGCCCGGCCGCGGACGGCACGCCCGGCCAGGGCTCCGGTCAGGCGTCGGCGGAAACGCGCGGAGCCGTCTCGAGCCGCCTGCGCTGGTCCACGGGCAGGAGCGCGCGGTACTGGGGGAACTCCCGGAGGAACTCCCGCACCCGCGGGCAGTAGGGAACGACGGCGATGCGTCGCTGGTGGGCGTTGAGGAGGACCCGGCGGATCAGCGCGGGCTCGACGTCGGCGGGATCGAACTGCGGGTCGACGACCGCCTGGATCAGCACGGCGTAGGACCCCTTCATCTCGTACTTGACGTGCCCCACCATGATGCCGTCGCTGAAGAGTTCGAACCGCGAGAAGAGCGTGTTGTCGCGGAAGCCGCCGCGCGCCTTCGTGGGTTCGCTGCGCGTCTCCGCCTGGACCTCGCGCCGTTCGATCTCCTCGGTCAGCAACTCGTAGTGGAAGACGGCCTCCATCGCCGGGAAGTCGCGGTCGAGCATCCGGTAGGTCTGGTTGCAGAGAACCCTCAGCTGCCGGTTCGACACGACGGTGAGGTCGTCGGGGAACCTGCCGTCCTCCGGACGGGATGCGGCGCTCGGGGAGGCTGCGGGGACGACGGTCAGTGCGAACTGCTGGGAGTCGCTGCTCGGCGCAACCTGGGTGCGGGAATCTGCGAAAGAAGAAGAATGCATGGTCAGCTCCACGATGGCGGTTCAATGGCCCGCTGCTAGGCCCTGCGAGAACTATACCGTGCCGGCGGCCGATGCGAAATCATGTACTTGTCACATTCCGGATCCGCCCCGGCCGGCCGGGGACGGAGGACCGCTCGGGCGGCCGCCCGGGAACCGGGCGGGATATCGTGGCGGGAGGCGCTGCGCGCCCCGTCCCGACGCACCCCTGACAGGAATACCACCATGGTCCTCGCCCCCACCGTCCAGCTCCGCAGCGGCGCCCGGCTCCCGCTCCTCGGCCTCGGCACCTGGCCCCTGAACGACGCCGAGGCTGCGGACACCGTGGACCTCGCGATCAGGACCGGCTATCGACTGATCGACACGGCGGAGAACTACCGCAACGAGACCGGCGTCGGCGAGGGGATCCGCCGCTCCGGCGTCCCGCGGGAGGAACTGTTCATCACCACCAAGTTCAATCGTGAGCACCACAGCAGGGACGGCGCCCGGCGCGCCTTCGAGACCAGCTGCGCCCTGCTGGGCCTCGAGTACGTCGACCTGCTCCTGGTCCACTGGCCCAATCCCGGGCAGGGGCGCCACGTCGAAGCGGTCGAGGGCATCGCCGCGTTGCTGGAGGAGGGCCTCGTCCGCGCGGTGGGGACCTCGAACTACAAGCCGGCGCATCTGCAGCAGGTCATCGACGCCGGGATCGTCCCGGACGTGAACCAGATCCAGCTCGATCCGCAGCGGCCGCGCATCGTGGAACGCGCCTTCCACAACGAGCACGGCATCGTGACCGAGGCCTGGAGCCCGCTGGGCCAAGGCGGCGGGCTCCTCGACGAGCCCGCCGTCACCGCGATCGCCGAGGCCCACGGCCGGACACCCGCGCAGGTGGTGTTGCGCTGGCACGTGCAGCAGGGCATGGTGGCCATCCCGAAGTCCGCCCACCCCGAGCGGCTCGCCCAGAACCTGGACGTCTTCGACTTCGAGCTCTCCGGTGCGGAGCTGGCGGCCGTCTACACGCTCGACTCCGGGCGGGCCGACGTCGTCGATTCGGACGACTTCGGCCACTGACCCGACGTCGCGCCGGACCGGCGCGCCGGCCGGGGACGCCCTACGGCCAGAGCATCTCCCGGCGCCAGCCCTCACCGGACCGGCTGTACAGCAGGCGGGTATGGCGCCGCTCCTGGTCGGCCTGCCAGAACTCCACGGCGTCCGGTGCCACGGTGAAGACCGTCCAGGTGGGCGAGGCGAGGCCGTCCGCCGCTTCGAGGCGGCGCACCTGCTCCGCCACCGCGGCGTCGACGTCGTCCCTGCTGGGCACCACGGCGCTCTGGCTGCCGGCAAGCACCAGGGCGCGGGCCACGGGGTGACGGCGCTGGAAGTCGGCGTCGTTCTCCTGCGTGGTGCCGGTCGAGACGGCACCCCGGACCCGCACCTGGCGGCCGGCCTCGGGCCAGAAGAAGGTCAGCGCGGCGGACGGGGTCCCGGCCAGCTGCCGGCCCTTCGGGCTGTCACTGCTGGAGGCCACCTGCCACCCTCCGGGTGTGAGGTCCTTCAGGATCACCACGCGCGCATCCGGCAGGCCGTCGTCGCCCACGGTGGCGAGGTTGACCGCATGGGGAGCAGCGACGCCGTCCTCCACGGCCCGCCGCAGCCACTCGGTGAACAGCTGGATCGGCGACTCGGGGGCCGCCTCCGGGTCGAAGGGCGGCATCTCGTCGGGGAACACCGGAACGCCGCGGACGATGTCGCGGATCATGCCTGGATCGCTCATGCGGCCAGCCTAGCCCCGCGCCGGGAGACACCGAGGGTCGACCGCGCAAGTCGGCGCCCCGGATCCTCCCCCGAGGTGCCGTCCCCCACCCCGCGGCATAGAGTCGGTGGATGCCAGCGCACCAGGACAGCCATGTAGGACCACGGGACCTCACCCGGTGGACGACGCCGGTGGGACGCTTCCTCGTCCGGTGCGTCAGCCCCCTCGTCCGCTGGGCAGGCCCGCATGCGGCCCTGCTGCTGCTCATCGCGATCGGCGGCGGGGTGGCCGCGGCGCTCACCGCGGCGTCGGCCGAGGTCTACGAATCGGTCGTGGATGCCGACGGCGTCGCCGCCCTGGACCAGCCGGCCCTGGAGCTCGCCGTGTCGTGGCGCGAGGGCTGGTTCGATGCCGCCGTCACCGGCTACACCCACATCGGTGGACCCATCGGCATGCCCGTCCTCGCCGTGGCGATCATGGTGCTGCTCGCCGCCCGCCGCCGCTCCCGGACACCCGTGATCCTCCTGCCGGCCGCGGCGTTCGGCTCCCTGCTCATGACGGTCGCGGGGAAGGATGCGATCGGGCGCCTGCGTCCGCCCATCGAACTGGCGGTCCCGCCCTACGAATCCTCGCCGTCGTTCCCCAGCGGGCACTCCCTCAACGCCGTCGTGATCGCCGGCGTCGTGGCGTACCTGCTCGTGCTGCGGCAGAACCGCAAGCGCACCCGCCTCCTGACCGTCGCCCTCGCCGTCGCCTTCGCCGTGACCATGGGCCTCAGCCGGGTCTACCTCGGCCACCACTGGCTCACGGACGTCCTGGTCGCATGGACGCTCGGGGTCGCCTGGCTCGCCGTCGTGATCACGGTCCACCGGCTCTTCCTGACATTCCGCCTGCACCGGACAGCCACGCGTGGCGCCCCCGTCTGAGGCTCCCGGGTCCGACGCCGGGGCCGCGCCCGCGCTGCGGCCGCTGCGGCGGGACGCCCGGCACAACCGCGAGGTGGTCCTCGCGGCCGCCCGGCGCATGTTCGCCGCCCACGGCGCGGACTGCCGCTTCGAGGACATCGCCCGTGACGCAGGAGTCGGCGTGGGGACCGTGTACCGTCGGTTCCCCGACCGCCGCACCCTCATCGAGGCCATCCTGGAACAGCGGGTGACGGACGTCGACGCAACGGTATCCCGCGCCCTCGCACTCACGGACGCCTGGGCCGCCGCGCGGCTGTTCATCGGCTCGACCGCCCGCATGCAACTCGAGGACCGCGGACTGCGGGACCTCCTGCACGAGGACGGCTTCGTGTCCGCGGGGCTCGCGATGCTGCGGCGGCGGATCGCACCGGCCGCGGAGGAGATCGCCGCACGGCTGAGGCACGACGGCGCACGGCCCGATCTGACGGGTGACGACGTGCTGGTGCTCATCCGCATGCTGGGCTCCCTGCCTCCGGGGACCGCTACGGCAACCCCGCCGGGCCGCGACGCGGGATTCCAGCGGTACCTCGGCCTCGTCCTGGACGGCCTCCGCGGCCGCCCGGGCATGCCCGACGAGCAGCGGTTGTAGCGCCCACCGGGAGACGGGGCCGCCCGCGTCACGAACGTGCGGAGGGCACCGGCAGCTTCTATCCTCGACAGGGGCCACGGCCACCCGCGCCCCGTTCCCACCGTTCCCACCACTGAAGGACCAGCCTCCATGGACCTCTTCCGGACCAAGTCCATCGAGCAGTCGATCAAGGACTCCGACGAGAAGGGGCGCGGCCTCAAGCGGTCCCTGACCACCTGGGACCTCATGGTCATGGGGGTGGCGGTCGCCGTGGGCGCCGGCATCTTCTCGGTGGGAGCGCAGGCCGCCGCCTTCAACGCCGGGCCCGCCGTGACCATCTCCTTCGTCCTCGCCGCGATCACGTGCGCCCTCGCGATCATGTGCTACGCGGAGTTCGCGACGGCGCTGCCCGTCGCGGGGAGCGCGTACGTCTTCACCTACGCCACCATGGGTGAGGTGATCGCGTGGATCATCGGCTGGAACCTGATCCTCGAACTGCTCATGGCGGCCGCCGTCATCGCGAAGTTCTGGGGCGTGTATCTCTCCGACCTCTTCAGCGCCCTCGACCTCGACGTCCCCGCCGAGGTCAGCCTGCTGGGCCTGGATCTGGCCTGGGGCCCCCTGCTGATCGTCGCCGTCTTCACTGCCGTGCTGATCTGGGGCACGAAGCTCTCGGCCAGGGTCAACAGCGTCTTCACGGTCGTCAAGATCGGCATCGTGCTGTTCGTGATCGTCGTCGGCTTCTTCTACGTCGACGCGGCGAACTACACCCCGTTCGTCCCGGCGTCCGAGCCGGCCACCGACGGCGGCACAGGGTGGGCCGAGCAGCCCTTCCTCTCCTTCCTCAGCGGCGCCACCCCGGCCGCGTTCGGCTTCACCGGCATCATCTCGGGCGCGGCGCTGGTGTTCTTCGCCTTCATCGGGTTCGACGTCGTGGCGACTTCCGCCGAGGAGGTGAAGAACCCGAGCCGCACCCTCCCCCGCGGCATCTTCGCCGGCCTCGCCGTGGTCAGCGTCCTGTACATCCTGGTGACCCTCGTGGTGACCGGCATGGTCCCCTACACCGAGCTCGGGGCCTCCGGCGCGCCGTCGCTCGCCACGGCCTTCCAGCTGGTCGGCGCGGACTGGGCCGCCGGCGTCATCTCGGTGGGCAGCCTCATCGGGCTGACCACCGTGATCATGGTGCTGCTGATGGGCCTGGCACGCGTGATCTTCGCGCTCAGCCGCGACGGGCTGCTGCCGCGCGCCCTCAGCCGCACCTCCGACAAGCACGGGACACCGGCACGGACGCAGCTGCTCTGCGGCGTGGTCGTGGCCCTGCTCGCCGGGTTCACCCAGGTGGAGATCCTCGCCGAGATGATCAACATCGGCACCCTGTCCGCCTTCATCACCGTGAGCCTCGGGATCATCGTCCTGCGGCACCGGCGACCGGACCTGAAGGCCGCGTTCCGTGTCCCGTTCGGCAAGGTCATCCCGATCGCCTCCGCGCTGCTCTGCCTCTACCTGATGTTCAATCTCGCCACCATCACGTGGCTGTTCTTCGCAGGCTGGCTGGTGCTCGGCTTCGCCATCTACTTCGCGTACGGCAACCGGCACTCGCGCCTCGGGGCGCAGCAGCGCGCCGACGGCGGCATCCCCTCGGCCCGGTGAGGTGCGCCGGCGTGCCGGAGACGGGATGATGGTCTCCCCGGGTAGCGTCGCCGGGGACCCGCCGAGCCGATCAGGAGAACCACGATGTCCCAGGATCCCTATCCCAGCGAATCACCCTCCCCCGGCCACCGGAATCCGTACGACGGCAGCGCGTACGGGGAGCCCGGCCGGTACGACGGCGTCGGCGGCTACCCGCCGTACCAGCCCGGCACCAGCCCCTACCAGCCCACCGGCAGTTACCCGTCGGGTCTCTACCAGTCCTCGTACCAGACGATGGAGGGCGAGAAAGCGGCCCAGCTCTCCCTGATCCTCGGCCTCCTGGGGTTCTTCGTGGCGGGCATCATCCTCGGGCCGCTCGCCATCTGGCAGGCCCGGAAGGCGGAACGCCTCGGCGTGCCCGCGACCGCGGGCAAAGTGCTCGGCTGGATCGTCACGGCCCTGTACGCGCTCGCGATCCTGGCCGGCATCCTGTTCGTCGTCATCATCATCGTGGGGTTCGGTGCCACCGCCGGCCTCAGCACCTGACCGGCCGCCGCAGGGGTCACCGGGTCAGGGCCGGTCCGCGTCAGAGCGTAGGGAACAGGTGGGTGGACTGCTCCCCGGCCTCGAACACGCGCGAGTGCGGCCCCGTCCCGACGATCAGCGGATCGGGCGCGCCGACGACGTCGTGGTCCTTCTCGTCGTAGTCGAGGACGGACAGGACGTAGCGCATCGCCTCGATCCGGGCCCGCTTCTTGTCGTTGCTCTTGATGACCGTCCACGGGGCGTCGGCCGTGTTCGTGTAGAAGAACATCGCCTCCTTGGCCGCCGTGTACTCGTCCCATTTGTCGAGGGACTGCAGGTCCATGGGGCTGAGCTTCCAGCGGCGCACCGGATCCGTGTGGCGCTTCGCGAACCGGCGACGCTGTTCGGCCCGGGAGACCGAGAACCAGAACTTGACGAGATACGTGTCGCTGCGCACGAGCATGCGTTCGAATTCGGGCGCCTGCCGCATGAACTCGAGGTACTCCGTGGGCGAGCAGAAACCCATGACGCGCTCCACCCCCGCCCGGTTGTACCAGGAGCGGTCGAACAGCACGATCTCGCCGCCCGAGGGAAGGGTCGAGACGTAGCGCTGGAAGTACCACTGCGTCTTCTCCCTGTCGCTCGGCTTGTCCAGCGCGACGATCCTCGCCCCGCGGGGATTCAGGTTCTCCATGAAGCGCTTGATGGTCCCGCCCTTGCCGGCGGCGTCACGCCCCTCGAACACCACCGCGACCTTCGCCTGGTTCGCCCTCACCCACCCCTGCATCTTGAGCAGTTCGATCTGGAGTGCGCGCTTCGTCCTCTGGTACTCCTGCTCCGTCATGCGCTTCTCGTACGGGTAGTCCTCGCGCCACGTCGGCTGGTCCGGGTGCGGCAGGAGCATGGGGGCGTCACCCTTGGTGTGGGGATTCGGGACGGGGACGGCCGGGGCTCCATCGAGCTCGGCGCCGCCGTGGACTGCCTTTCCTGAACCCATCCCTGGCCCTCCGGTCCGACCCTGCCGCGCGGATGCCCCATCCTCTCAGAGAAAGCACCGGGGAGGAACGGTGCCGGGTCTTTCCCTCCCCGGTGACCACCGTCCGATCCGGCGCAGCCTCAGTCCTCCGTGCCGGGGTAGATGCTCCGCGTCTCGGTCCGGCGGTTCCGGTCCGTCACCCAGTCGGTGGGGTAGACCTTCGGCAGGATGTTCGCAAGCGCCAGGGAGGCGTAGATGACGGTGTTGATCGCGACGAACGCGGCGAGGACGGCGAACATGCTGCTGGAGAGGACCGCCTCGGGGAGGAGTAGTCCACTGTGCACGACGGGTCCTGCTGTGGTGACGGTCATGGCTCAGGCCTCCTGGAGTTCGAGGTCGCCCGCGGGCGAGGTGTGGGAGAGGTGCTTCCAGTTGGCCTCGCGGCCGAAGGAGATGTCGATGATGCCCTTGACGTACACCAGGTTGAGGAACATGTCGAAGAGCAGTTCCGGCAGGAGGGCGGCGGCGAGCAGGCGGGCCCTCCAGCCGCCCTTCCATGCCCCGAGGACACGCTCGATGGCGAAGAGCAGCCCGAGTCCCAGCCAGAACGGGAACCAGATCCAGGTCTCGAGCGACACGACGGTCAGGAGGATCAGGGCCAGGTACGCGCCGAGCGCGATCACCCCGTAGCCGATGCCGAGTTGCTGCGCCCAGTAGCGCAGGGTGGTGGGGGTGATGCCGTAGGCCCCGATGTTCTCGAGGGCGCCGCGCTGCCAGCGCAGGCGCTGGTTCCACAGCGTCCGCCAGGACGGCATGAGCTCCGTGACCACCGTGCACTCCTGCGGGGAGACCATCAGCGCGCCCAGTGACTTCAGCGCGATCGTCAGTTCGTTGTCCTCGGTCAGGGCCGCAGTGTCGTAGACGTCGCCGGGCGTGCCGGGGATCGTGCGGTTGCGGGCAGCGGCGACGGTGCGGAGGGCGACGGGCCGGAAGAGCGAGGCGGTGCCGGTGAGCACGAACACGCGACCCCGGCGGCGCTGCATCTGGCGGGCGTACCGGAGGTACTCGTTGCGCTGGAACTGGCCGATCAGGCCATGGCCCTGCTCGCCGTAGAACAGTCCGCCCACGGCCATGAGCGCGCGGTCCGCCGCGAACCGCTGCACCGCGGCTGCGAGGAAGCCGTCGTCGAGCCGGGTGTCCGCATCCATGACCATGACGACGTCGTTGTCGCCCTGCTGCGGCAGGACCACCCTCAGGACCTGGTTGAGTGCGCCGGCCTTCTTGCTGGTGTTGTCCACGGATTCGACGACCTCCACCCCGGCCTCCCGCGCGAGGCGGACCGTGGCGTCCGTGCAGTTGTCGGCGACGACGATGATCCGCTCGGGCCGGTGCGACTGGCCATTCAGAGAGGCGATGGTCTGCGGGAGGGACGCCTCCTCGTTGTGCGCCGGGATCAGCACCGTCACGGTGACGGCGCCCGCGAACTCGCCGCGGGTCGCCTCCATGATGACCTTGGGCGCCAGCGGCTGGTGGGTCGGGTTCATCGAGCGGCGGGACCTGGTGGCGATGCGTTGCTCCAGCAGGGCCAGGCCGGCGGCCGCCAGCAGGGCCAGGGCGATGGCCGCGAGGATGACGCTCGTGTCCGGGGCGTCCGCGTTGTAGAGGACGCGCCAGATGCCGATCACGGCGTCCTGCGACACGGCGATCGTCGGAGCCGGGCCGCTCGCCGCGACCGCGAGCCACAGGAGCGCCGCGGCAAGGATCACGATGCCCGCGATGACCAGGCCCACCACGCGGTCGAACCGGCCCCGCGGGGCGTACTCCCCCGACTCGTCCTCGCGCGGGCGTGCTGCAGTCGTCATCTACGTCGGTCCTCCCCGGATGGCCTGGCACCACCGGGGTGCCGGTGTCCTCGTCCGAGTCTGCCGCGCCCGCCTCGATGCGGTACCGGGCGGGGACCGAAGATTGCTTCAAGAAACGGCGTGGCTCCCCGGAGCACAATGGTGGGGTGACCGATCCGTTCGACGCCCTCATCCCGCGCCCGCGGCGGCAGCTCGCGCCCGGCGCCGTGCACATCCCCGACTGGCTGGACCCGGACCGGCAGCGCCGGCTGGTCGGGCTCTGCCGCACCTGGGCGAGCGGGCCCGTCCCGATGCGCGCGGTCACCATGCCGACCGGCGGCGTGATGTCCGTGAGGAGCGTGAGCCTCGGCTGGCACTGGCTGCCGTACCGGTACAGCCGCACGGCCGACGACGTCGGCGGGGCCGCCGTCGCGCCGTTCCCGGAGGTGCTGCGCGCGCTGGGGCGCGACGCCGTGACGGCCGCCTACGGGGAGGACGCCGGCTCCTCCTACGAGCCCGACGCCGCCCTCGTAAACTACTACGACGCTGCCGCCCGGATGGGCATGCACCAGGACCGGGAGGAGCGGATGAATGCGCCGGTCGTCTCCCTCAGCCTCGGCGCGGCGTGCGTGTTCCGCTTCGGCAACACGGAGAACCGGAACCGTCCCTGGGAGGACGTGCAGCTCGCGTCCGGCGACCTGTTCGTCTTCGGCGGACCCTCGCGCTTCGCCTACCACGGGGTCCTGCGGACCCTGCCCGGGACGGCGCCGGACGGTATCGGCTTCGAGGGGCGGCTGAACATCACCCTGCGGCAGACGGGCCTCGCCTAGCCGGAGCGGGTGGGCGGGCGCCGGCGGCCGGCGAGGACGATCCCCCGGGCGTAGGCGGCCTGGCCGGCGTGCTGCACGGCGTCGTCGAGCACGCTCACGAGCCGGACGAGGAGGGTGACCGGCGGGTCCCACCGCTCGTCGACCACCCGGTGCAGATCCTGCTCGCCGACGTCCGCCACGAGACTCCGGGCGAGCCTGTGGACCGCGTCGAAGTAGTCCAGCAGCTGCTGTGCGGACGCCACGCGCACGGCGTCGACCTGATCCGCCGAATGCCCGTACCCCGTGTCCCCCGGGTCGAGCGCGAGGTCCCAGCGGTCGGCGAAGCCGTCGGCCAGCCACACCTGCTCGTGGCCGAAGACCTCGGCGAGGTGGGTGTCCTCGACACGGGTGAGGTGCCAGATCAGCCAGGCGATGGAGTTCGCGGATCCCCCCGGGCGGACGGACAGCTCCTCGGCGTCGAGGCCGCGCACGGCGCCACGGACGAGGTCCGGCACCCGGCCGAAGGCGTCGGCGAGGACCTCGGCGGACGTCACCGGCGATCCCGGCCTGCGACGCCGGCAGCCCCGACGAGGCGGAGACGACGGCGCGCGGTGCCCGGGGTGGGCGGAAGGACCACCGCGGCGTCCGGGACCCGCGACCCTGTGTCCCCCGCTCGCGACCGTGCGTCCCCCGCTCGCGACTGCTCCGCGAGGACCTCCCGCCGCTCGAGCTCCTCGACGACGGCCTGGTAGCGCGCACGCACCGCAGGAGGGGGACGGTCCTCGTCGAGCAGCTGGTAGGTGCGGTTGCAGACGATCCGCAGCCGGCGGGTCGTCACCTGCCCGAGGTCCTCCGGGACGTCCCCCTGGCGGACCTCGGTGGCCGCGCCGGGCAGGATACCGGGGAGGAGGGAACGCCGGTTCCTCCCGAGGAGAGCGGGCTCGTCCAGTCGCGCGGTGGGGTGTTCGAGAATGTGAGGAAGATACTCCATGGCCTGCTCCACGTCCGAGGGTCCACGGCCTTCTGCTCGACCAGTACCCTGAAGTCTAGGTGTCCGGTATCCGGATGGAAAGACATGGTGCTCCCTCCGGAGGCGGCGCCCCGGTCCGGGCCGACGACGAGCAAAGGCAGACCATGCAGACACCCGCGAGCGCCCCCGTCCCCCCGGCCCTGAGGCGCCGCGTCCCCAGGGTCGCGGACCTCGCGCCGCTGATGCAGTTCAAGCAGCCCGAGTTCGGTGCCGCCGCGCGCCTGCAGCGCGCCAACACCATCTGGGATCTTCGTGACCTGGCCAAGCGGCGCACGCCCGCCGCGCCCTTCGACTACACGGACGGCGCGGCGGAGGCCGAGATCTCCCTGCACCGTGCACGCCAGGCGTTCCTCGACATCGAGTTCCGGCCCGGCATCCTCCGGAACGTGGAGTCGGTCAGCACGGTCACGCCGATCCTCGGAAGGGACTCCGCCCTGCCCTTCGGTATCGCCCCCACCGGCTTCACCCGCATGATGCAGTCCGAAGGCGAGTACGCCGGCTCCCGGGCGGCCGAGGCGGCGGACATCCCCTACACGCTCTCGACCATGGGGACCGCGTCCATCGAGGACGTGGCGCAGGCGGCTCCCGACGGGCGCAACTGGTTCCAGCTGTACCTGTGGACGGACCGGGACCGATCCATGGAGCTCATCGCCCGGGCCGCCGCCGCGGGCAACGACACGCTCATGGTCACGGTGGACACCGCCGTCGCCGGGGCCCGGCTCCGGGACGTCCGGAACGGGATGACCATCCCGCCTGCGCTGACCCTCAAAACCGTCGCCGATGCCTCCTACCGGCCGGCCTGGTGGTTCAACTTCCTCACCCACGAACCGCTCTCCTTCGCCTCCCTCTCCCGCTACTCCGGAACCGTGGCCGACCTCATCAACTCGATGTTCGACCCCACTCTCACCTTCGAGGATCTCGACTGGCTGCGCAGCGTCTGGAAGGGCAACCTCGTGGTGAAGGGCATCCAGACGCTCGAGGACGCCAGGAAGGCCGTGGACCACGGCGCCGACGGCATCGTCCTGTCCAACCACGGCGGCCGCCAGCTGGACCGCGCGCCGGTGCCGCTGCACCTGCTGCCGCGCGTCGCCGCCGAGCTGAAGGGCAAGACGGCCATCATCCTCGACACCGGCATCATGAGCGGCGGGGACATCGTCGCCGCCGTGGCGCTCGGCGCGGACTTCACCCTGATCGGCCGGGCCTACCTGTACGGGCTGATGGCCGGCGGCCGCAAGGGCGTGGACCGCACCATCGAGATCCTCGGCACCCAGACGGCACGCACCATGCAGCTCCTCGGCGTGAACCGGATCGCGGACCTCACACCCGACCACGTGCGGCTGCTCGGAGAAGCCCCCGCCGCCGCCGATCTGCCGAACGCCGCCACGACCCGGTAGCCGGGTATCGATTCGGTCTCGAATCCCCGGAGAGCCCTGGCGCCGGTCTAGTCTTTCGTCCAGTGGTCCTGCCCTGGGCGGGCCGAGGGACCGGTCCAGGAGACGAACATGAGGCGTAGTCGGGTGCATCACCCGTTGCAGTACCGGCGGGCGCGGACCGTGCTCTACGCGGTCGGCCTCTTCTGGCTCTGGCTGTGGCTCGGCAGCGGGGCCCTGCTGGACGGGCTTCACGACTCCCCCGTCCACGCAGCCCTCGCGGTCTACGCGCTCGCCGTCGTCATCCTCGTGTCTATCCCCGCCGCGCTGCTCGCGGTGGCGCGGATGCTCCTCACCCATCCGCGCCGGCGCGCCGTCGTCGTGGCACTCCACGCCCGGCAGTCCCCCGAGGGCGCGCACTGGTGGTACGGCGAGAAGGCCTCCTGAGGAGTGCCGGGCCTAGCCTTCGCAGTCGGTGCAGTACTTCTGGCCGTTTCTCTCGAGGGCCACCTGGCTGCGATGCCGGACCAGGAAGCATGACGCACACGTGAACTCGTCCTCCTGCGGCGGGATCACCTGGATGAGGAGTTCCTCGCCGGAGAGATCGGCGCCCGGCAGGTCGATGCCTTCCGCGGTGTCCGCGTCCTCGACGTCGACGGACGACGACTGGGCGGTGCTGCCGCGGTTCGCCTGCAGCGCCTCGAGGGATTCCGCCTCCTTGTCCTCGTCGTTGTTGCGGGGTGCGTCGTAGTCCGTTGCCATGCCGATGCCGTTCTTCGTGGGGGAGCCGGCGCCCGGTGGGGCGCGTGCAGCATCCGATTGTAGTAGCAGGACATGCCACGGGCTCGGCGGACGCCCGGCGATCCTCGAGCAGTCGGCAGGGCGCGTCGTCGCGGCCACGGAGGAGGGATGGATCGCGAAATGGACATCGGCCGGGCGGCCCGCATATAACTAGTTAGTCGAACTAGTTGACAGTATGGTTGGTTTTTCCTGATGCGAAAGGTCGGACAGTGACGCAGACGATCGTTGCCATGCAGAGCGGGGAAGAGGCGGCCGTCGACGCCCCGCACCACTGCGGGGACCCCATGGCCCTCCGTGAGACCTCCTACCGCGGCTCCTCCTACGGCATGATCACGCAGGCACCCAACGGGGCCGACGTCGAACTCGTCTGGGCCTGCGCGTGCGGCTTCCAGCTCTCGCCCGAGGAACCCGCCGAACTCGCCCACCCCCTGCCTCCCGCCCTGCGCCGCGTGGCTGCCGCCGCCGCCGATCTCGAGTCCGTGGAGTGGCACCTCGACCAGCTGACGGGCGACCTCGAGGCCGCCGTCGTCCGGGCCGCTGACGCGGGCGGAGCGATCGTCGCCATCGCCGACGCCGCACACCTCGATCCCGAAGATGTCCAGCAACTCGCCGCGGGCGACCGGCAACTGGTCGACGTAGGCTAGAGACGCCCCGGCCCCGGCCGGAGCGCCGCCCGGCCGGGGCGTGCGAGCAG
This sequence comes from Arthrobacter sp. Ld5, assembly GCF_051172775.1. Classification (NCBI taxonomy): domain Bacteria; kingdom Bacillati; phylum Actinomycetota; class Actinomycetes; order Micrococcales; family Micrococcaceae; genus Arthrobacter; species Arthrobacter sp. Ld5. Next base: position 71,358 of record NZ_JBPKBO010000022.1, on the reverse strand, counting down.
ACGGAAAGGCCTCCGCCATGAACGAACCCGAGTGGGTCCAGCACGCGATCTGGTGGCAGGTCTACCCCCTCGGATTCGTGGGCGCCGAGAAGAGCGCCACCCGGCACCCCGCTGCGCCGCACCGCCTGCTCGACCTGATCCCCTGGCTCGACTACGCCGTCGAGCTCGGCACCTCGGGCCTGGCGCTCGGCCCCGTCTTCGCCTCCGAGACGCACGGGTACGACACCACGGACTACTTCGCGATCGACCCCCGACTGGGCACGCTCGATGACTTCGACACCCTGGTCGCCGAGGCGAGGACGCGCGGGCTGCGCATCCTCCTGGACGGCGTCTTCAACCACACGGGCCGGTCCTTCGCGCCGTTCCAGCAGGTCCTCGCCGAGGGGCCGGTCGCCCCGACCGCCAGATGGTTCGCCCTCGACTGGCCCGACGGCGCCGGGCCGGGCACCGAGCCCGGGTACCGCGATTTCGAGGGCCACCACCACCTCGTGGCCCTGAACCACGAGGAGCCCGCCGTCGCCGACTTCGTCGTCGAGGTCATGGAGTACTGGCTCGGGCGCGGCGCGGACGGCTGGCGGCTCGACGCCGCCTATGCCGTGCCGTCGTCGTTCTGGGCCGGAGTGACGCGGCGCGTGCGGTCCTCGCACCCTCACGCGTACTTCGTCGGTGAATACATCCACGGGGACTACGCGGCGGCGGTCCAGGCCGGCGGCATCGATTCCACCACGCAGTACGAGCTGTGGAAGGCCGTCTGGAGTTCCCTCAACGATGCGAACTTCTACGAGCTCGCCGCCGCCCTCGAGCGCCACGACGCGCTCCTCGCCGACTTCGCGCCGCTGACCTTCATCGGGAACCACGACGTCACGCGCATCGCGAGCAGGCTCGAGGACCCGGCCCTCGTACAGCACGCCGTCGTCATCCTGTTCACGGTCGGCGGGACGCCGTCGGTGTACTACGGGGACGAGCAGGGCTACCGCGGTATCAAGGCGGACCGCGCCGGGGGCGACGACGACGTCCGCCCGCTCTTCCCGCCCTCGCCGCAGGATCTCTCCCGGCTCGGCGGACCCGTCCTCGCCCTGCACCAGGAACTCATCGGGCTGCGTCGCCGGCACGCGTGGCTGCACCGGGCGACGACGACCGTGCTGCACCTCTCCAACGAGGTGCTGGCCTACCGAGTCGCGGACGGTCCCGACGCCCTCGTGGTCCTGCTGAACCTCTCCCACGAGGACCAGCGGGTGGAGGTGTCCGGGGCGTCATCCGTCCTCGCCGGACAGGCCACGGTCGACGACGGCGCGGCATCTGCGGTGGTGCCGGCACGGGGCTGGGCCGTCCTCGGCTGAAGCACCGCCGCCGTGGATAATGGACTCACACACGAGGGCAGGGGAGGTCGGATGAGCGGGGACGCACAGCGCGGGGACACCGGCACGGCCGACTTCACGCCCTGGCCGCGGCCCGTCCCGTCGCATGTGCTGAGCGCGCTCAAGAAGGTTCTCCTCGTGGCGACGGTCCTCGTGGGCGTGCACCAACTCTTCCCGTCCACGACCCTGGGCTCGTCCCTGAGCAGCACCTTCACCCTCCTCGTGGTGATGTCCTGGCTCGGGCCGCTCACCCGGGTCCTCGCGGCGAAACCCTGGACACGGAAGGCGCCCGAGGCCGAATAGTCGGCGCGGCGCGCGTGCGCCTTCGTCACGAATTCATTAAACGACCGGTAGTGTTCGATCCATGACACCGACTTCCGCCCTTGCCTCAGGCATGCTCCCGGCGATGACCACCACGACCACCACCACTGACCCCGCTGCGGCTGCGGGGGCCGCGATCGGCGGCCTCCTCGGCCTCGTGATCGGCCTCGTGATCATGGGCCTCGCGCTCATGGGCATGTTCAAGAAGGCCGGCGAGCCCGCGTGGGCTGCGTTCGTCCCGCTCTACAACATCATCGTCCTGCTGCGGATCGCAGGGCTCTCGCCCTGGCTGGTCATCCTGGCGTTCATCCCCCTCGCGAACATCGTCCTCGTGGTGCTGCTCGCCATCAACCTCGCGAAGGTCTTCGGCAAGGGCGTCGGCACGGCGGTCCTGATCTTCTTCTTCAATGTGATCATGTACTTCGTCCTGTCCTACGGGTCGGCGCGCTACCTCGGCCGCGAGGCGGCCCGATACCCCCTCGGCCAGGCTCCCCAGCAGGGCCACGGCGCCGTCGGCTCCTACGGGACGAACCAGTACCAGTCCTGATCCGCCAGGCCCGGGGTTCCCGGGCCTCCCCCTACGACAGAAGCGAGGCCCCTGGTGACAGGGGCCTCGCTTCTTGTGTGTACGGAACCGTGGAGCTTAGGGGAATCGAACCCCTGACCTTTTCATTGCGAACGAAACGCTCTACCAACTGAGCTAAAGCCCCGGGTACTACTTCCGGACACCAACACTGTACCCAGAAGTTCCCGCAACGCCCAAAGCGCGGGCGGCTTCCAGACGGGGGAAGGATGTCAGCGGGCGGGCGTAGTCTTCTCACCATGTTCCGCACCCCCGCTCCGGCCGCCACCGAACCCGCCCAGCAGGACGGCATCCGGGCGTGGCCGGCCCTCTGGTCGCTCGTCATCGGGTTCTTCATGATCCTCGTGGACTCGACGATCGTCTCGGTCGCCACCCCGGCCATCATGGAGGGGCTCGACGCCGGAATCGACAGCGTCATCTGGGTGACCAGCGCGTACCTGCTGGCCTACGCGGTGCCGCTGCTGGTGACGGGCCGGCTGGGCGACCGCTTCGGGCCCAAGCGCGTCTACCTGGTGGGGCTGGTGGTCTTCACGCTGTCGAGCGCCTGGTGCGGACTCTCCGGCACGGTGGAGGCGCTGATCCTCGCCCGTGTGCTGCAGGGGCTCGGCGCCGCGCTCATGACGCCGCAGACCATGTCCGTCATCACGCGGATCTTCCCGCCCGAGCGGCGCGGTGCCGCCATGGGCCTGTGGGGCTCGGTCGCCGGCATCGCGACGCTCGTGGGCCCCGTGCTCGGCGGCATCCTCGTGGACTCCGCCGGGTGGGAGTGGATCTTCTTCATCAACGTCCCGATCGGCGTCGTCGGCTTCGTCCTCGCCTTCCGCCTGGTCCCCACGCTGCCCACCACGTCCCACCGCTTCGACCTGCTCGGCGTCGTCCTCAGCGCCTCCGGCCTGTTCTGCCTCGTCTTCGGCATCCAGGAGGGTGAGACCTACGACTGGGGCACCATCGCCGGCCCCCTCTCCGTCTGGTCGCTGATCATCACGGGCGTCGTACTGCTCGTCGCCTTCGTGTTCTGGCAGAAGGTCAACCGCGGCGAGCCCCTCGTGCCGCTGCGGCTGTTCCGGGACCGCAACTTCTCCCTGGCCAACACCTCCATCAGCGCCATGGGTTTCGCCATCACCACGATGGCGCTGCCCCTCATGCTGTACGCGCAGACGGTACGCGGCCTCTCACCCACGCAGGCGGCGCTGCTCCTGACCCCGATGGCGGTGATCTCCGGCGCCCTCGCGCCATTCGTCGGCAAGGCCGTCCAGCGGGGCAACCCGAAGTACATGGCGATCGCCGGGTTCGCCGGCATGTCGGCGTCCCTCTTCTGGCTGGGGTCGCTCCTGACGCCGGATGTCCCCCTCTGGCAGCTCCTGCTGCCGATCTCCCTCCTCGGCCTCTCCAGTGCGGGGATCTGGGCGCCGGTGTCCCTCACCGCCACGCGGAACCTCGCGCCGTCGCTGGCGGGAGCAGGGTCCGGCGTCTACAACACCACGCGGCAGATGGGCGCCGTACTCGGCAGCGCCGCCATCGCGGCGATGATGCAGTCACGCCTGATGGCGAACCTCGACGGCGGCGGCATGAGCGCCACCCCCGGGGCGGCGCTGCCCGACGACGCGAAGGCCGGCTACGCGCTCTCCATGGGCCAGTCGCTTTACCTGCCCGCCTGCATCATCATCGTCGGCTTCCTCGCCGCGCTGTTCTTCGCCCGTCCGCAGCGCAACGACCAGTGGTCCCGCGACGCCGGGGCCGCCCGCGCCCAGGGCGACTCCCGGTCGGCGTCGGACCCGCGGGAGACGACTACCGCCGACTCCTGAGCGGTTGCCTCAGAGAACTACCGGTAGTCTTCTGGCATGGCTGAAGAGACGAAGGACACACCGGGCACTGCCGCACAGGACCAGGATGCGAGGGCCAGGGAGGTGTCGGACGACTTCGCCGTCCGGGAGCACACCTCCCCCACGGGCCTGAAGTACACGACGACGACCGGGCGCCTCGTCCTCCGGCGCGAGGAGACGAAGGACGGCAAGGTGGACGGCTTCAAGCCGAAGGCCGAGATCTTCATCGTCGCCTACACGAAGCAGGACCCGGAACCGGACCGGCCCGTCACCTTCGCCTTCAACGGCGGGCCCGGATCCGCCTCCGTGTGGCTCCATCTGGGCCTGCTGGGCCCGCGCCTGGTGGACGCGGGGGACGTCGGCTCGATGACGCCCGCCCCCTTCGGCCTCGTCGACAACCCGGGCAGCCTGCTGGAGTCGAGCGACCTCGTGATGATCGACCCGGTGAACACCGGCTACTCGCGCGTGGTCGACGGCGAGGCGGCCGACGAGTTCCACGCCTTCGTCCAGGACCGCGACCTCGTGGCCGAGGTCATCCGCCTCTGGACCACCCGCAACAACCGCTGGCTCTCCCCCAAGTATCTCGTCGGCGAGTCCTACGGCACGCTCCGGGCCGTCGCGGTGGCCGGGCGCCTGTTCGACGCCTACGGCATGGCGGTCAACGGACTCGGCCTCATCTCGACCGTGCTCAACATGTCGACGCTGCGGTTCTTCCCCGGCAGCGACCTGCCCTACGCGCTCCACCTGCCCACCTACGCCGCGATCGCGCACTTCCACGGGCGGCACGGCGACCGGACGCTCCCCGACGTGCTCCGTGAGGCCGAGGAGTTCGCGGCACGCGACTTCGGCTACGCACTGACGCAGGGCAGCCGGTTGAGCCCGGCGGAGTACGACGACGTCGTCGCCCGCCTGCATGCCATCACGACGCTCGACGAGGGCTTCATCCGCCGCACGAACCTCCGCTGGGCCTACCACGAGTTCGCGGCCGAACTCCTGCGCGGCCGGGGCCTCGCCGTGGGGCGCATCGACGGCCGGTTCGCCGCCCGGCCCGGGAACCAGCAGGCCTCGGACTCCTTCGACGACCCCAGCATGCGGGCGATCACCGGGCCCTACTCCGCGGCGATGAACCACTACGTCCGGGCCGAACTCGGCTACGAGAACGACCTCCCCTACGAGATCCTCACCGCCCGCGTCCAGCCCTGGAGCTACCGGACCTTCGAGGGTGCGCCCGTCGACGTGTCCGGGGTCCTGGAACGCCTCCTCGTGCACAATCCCGCCCTCCGCGTGCACGTCGACTACGGCTACCACGACGGTGCCACGCCCCACTTCGCGGCCGAGTACGTGTGGGCGCACATGAACCTCGACGACGCCGCTCGCGCCCGCTTCACGCATCACTACCACGAGGCCGGCCACATGATGTACCTGAACCCCGTAGCACGGGACGCCCAGCTCCGCGCGCTGGCGGCGTTCGTCACGGAGGGCCGGGCCGCACAGGAATGATCAGTAGGATGATGAAACCGACCGGCCGCATCCCTCGCGGACGGCCCTACCTCAAGGACACACCATGCTGCTGAAGAAGATCCTGTGGGCCCTCGTGCCCGTCGTCGCCTCACGCCTGATGAACGGCCGCCGCGCGAGCCGGCAGTCCCGTGCCGGCAAGATGCGCTACAACGGCCGGTCCGGCAGGTAGACGGAACCGCGGCGGACCGGCACGTGACCGGCAGCGCGCTCCGCGACACGGCGGGCTTCGCCGATCTCCGCTCCTATGCGGCGATCGGCGACGGGCGCACCGTGGCACTGGTGGCGCTCGACGGATCCATCGACTGGTACCCGACCCCGGACCTCGATTCCGCCCCGGCCTTCGCCCGCCTGCTGGACGCCCGGGAGGGTTTCCTGTCGCTCGCCCCCACGGAGCACTTCTCCGTGGAGCGCCGCTACGCCGACGGGTCCAACGTCCTGGAAACCACCTTCACCACGGCCGCCGGCACGGTGCGCGTCACCGATTCCCTCAACACGGGGGTGGCCGGCCGGCTTCCGTGGGGCGAGCTGGCCCGACGCGTCGACGGCCTGACCGGTGCGGTGGAGATGGCCTGGTCCGTCGCGCCCGGCACCTGCTTCGGCGAGGCATCACCGTGGGTCGACACGGGGGCCGCGCATCCGATCCTGCGCATCGACGGCGTCGCGCTCGGCGTCCTGGGCATCGACCACGGCGTCCGGCACGCAGGGGGGCGGTCCGTCACGGGCGTCTTCACCACCTCGCCCGGATCGAGGCACCTGGTCGCCGTCGTCTCCACGCACGGCGAGCCCCTCCCCCTCCCGGACCCGCAGACCGTGGACGACGGCGTGGACCGCACCATCGCCAACTGGCAGTCCTGGTCGGACAGCTTCGCCTACGACGGCGAGTACCGGCACGCGGTGCTGCGCAGCGCCCTCACCCTGAAGCTGCTGCTGCACAGCCCGTCCGGATCGATCGCGGCCGCCGCCACGACGTCCCTCCCCGAGAGCGTCGCGGGCGGCAAGAACTGGGACTACCGCTACGCCTGGGTCCGGGACACCGCGTACACGCTCCACGCCCTCACCCGGGCGGGGGTCCGCGAGGAGGTGCACGCCGCGGTGTCGTGGATGCTGAAGAACTTGCGGGCGCAGGGCACCGATCTGGAGGTCTTCACCCGGCTCAACGGGGACGTCCCCGACGGGACGCACCGCCCGGATTTGACCGGCTGGCGCGGCATCGGCCCCGTCGTCGACGGCAATCCCGCCGCCGGCCAGCTGCAACTGGGCGTGTTCGGGGACATCTTCGACATCGTGTGGCAGTACGTCCAGGCGGGCCACTCGCTCGATCCGGCTACGATGCGGCAGCTGGCCGATCTCGCGGACCTCGCCTGCGACAGCTGGCAGCGCCGGGACGCCGGCATGTGGGAACTGCCGGAGGAGCGGCACTACGTGACCTCCAAGCTCGGATGCTGGAACGCCCTCCGGTGCGCCGTCCTGCTCGCCGAGCGCGGACAGCTCCAGGGGCCGGTCGAACGGTGGACCGGGGAGCGCGACCGCATCCGCGACTGGGTGCATGAACACGGGTGGTCCGAGGAGCGCCAGAGCTACATCTGGTATCCGGGTTCCACCGAACTCGACGCCTCGATCCTCCTGCACGCGATAAGCGGCTTCGACACCGGGCCGCGCATGTCCTCGACGCTCGACGCCCTCCGCGCGGAACTCGGCGCCGGCCCCCTGCTCTACCGCTACAGCGGGATGCAGGAGGAAGAGGGCGCGTTCGTGGCATGCGCCTTCTGGATGGTGTCGGCGTTGGTCGCCGTGGGCCGCCGGGGTGAGGCCGTCCACCTGATGGACGAGCTCGTGCCCCTGGCCAACGACGTCGGCACCATGGCGGAGATGATCGAACCGTCCGACGGCGCATTCCTGGGGAACCTGCCGCAGGGGCTGAGCCACCTCGCGCTGATCGTCGCCGCGCTGACCCTCTCGGGAGACTCCTGACGCCTACTGCCCGGCGAAGTGGACCCACACCCCGATGACCCAGGTGGCCCCGGCCAGGCAGGCGAGCGCCAGCTCGGCGAGGATCCCGAAGCCCGTCGCCTTCAGGGCGTGGAGGCTGGAGGTGACCGCCTCCCGCGCGTTCCGCTGCCGGGCGAACTCGCTGAGGAACAGCCCGAGGGCGAATCCCACGACCAGGCCGACGACGGGGATGACGAACATGCCGGCGATCCCGGCGAGCACGCCGACGGTGACGGACCGGCCGGGGATCTGTCGCTGCCGCAGCGTCCTGCCCGTGAGCACCAGCCCTGCGGCGAGCCCCGCACCCGCCAGGACCGTCCCGACCGCAAAGACGGTCCAGCCCGTGGTGCTCGCCACCGTGAGCGCCCAGACGAGCAGCGACACGATGATCAGGATGCTGCCCGGCAGCACCGGTATCACCACACCCGCGATGCCGACGGCGATCAGCGCTCCACACACCACGGTCACGAGCAGCTGAGGATCCATGAGCCCAGTCTCGCATCCCGCGGTGCGGCGCGGCGCCACCGGCCCTTCCGGGTCGGATCGTGGGATACTTGCAGGGAATACTAAGCCACCTTAGCGAGCCTGCGGGCCCTGAGATCAGGAGGACCGATGAGTACACCGGCAACAGGGAACACGGACGGCGACCGCCGGGACGCCGCCGGACCCGAGCACACCCAGGACAACCCCACCGAGCTGATGGACACCCACCGCGCGGGAACCGGTGACCGCGGGGCGTCGGCCGTGGCGCCGTCGCCGGCGCAGGGCGGGGGCACCGACGGCGGGAGGGGGTACGAGTCCGACGACGACGCGGGCGGCTACGTCCCGGGCATGTACTCCGACAGCCCGGCCGACACCGCGGACAGCACGCCCACCCGGCGGCAGGCGCCGCCCATCTCCGCCTCCCGGGAGACGCGTCCCGCCGAGGACACGACGACGCGGCCCCACACGCAGGTGGCCCCCGCGGCGCCCGCCGGCAAGCGCAGCGACCGCGGCACCACCGTGCCCGAGACCGACCACCACCTCGCACGCGGCGCGGCAGCCGCGTCGGGCGTCCCCAGCCTGTCCGACCGCAAGCTGCTGCACCAGCGCGAGAAGGAGCACTTCGGGGGCATGAGGTTCGGCTCGGCGTTCTTCGGCTGGCTCACGGCCACCGGCATGTTCGTGCTGCTCTCCGCCCTCGTGGGCGGTCTCGCCTCGCTCTTCGGCGTCGGCGGCAACCTCTCCACCACGGAGCTCACGAGCGGCTCGGGCGAGGCCCAGAGCGCGGCGATCACGACGGCCGTGGTGCTCGGCATCATGCTGCTCGTCGCCTACTACACCGGCGGGTACGTCGCCGGGCGCATGGCGCGGTTCAGCGGGGCCAAGCAGGGCGTCGCCGTGTGGCTGTGGGCGGTGATCGTCACCCTCGTGCTCGCCATCATCGGGCTCGTCGTCGGCAACCAGGCGAACGTCACGGAACGGGTGCAGGACCTCGGCCTGCCCTCCCTGCAGGACTTCACCGGGCCCGGGCTCCTCGTCCTGCTCGTGGTGGCGGCCATCGCGCTCGCCGGGGCCGTCCTCGGCGGGCTCGCCGGCATGCGGTACCACCGCCGTATCGACCGCGCGGACTTCGACGCCCTGGACGAGGCCCCGTAGCTCCGTCGCGACGCACCGCCCGACGACAGCAGCCCCGGACTCGCAGGAGTCCGGGGCTGCTGTCGTCAGGCCTCAGGGATCACGGCGAGGGCATGCCGCCGTTGACGTTCAGCGTCTCACCGAGGACGTAGCTCGACTCGGAGGACGCCAGGAAGACGTACGCGGGCGCGAGCTCGGTCGGCTGTCCTGCGCGGCCCAGCGGGGTGTCCTTCCCGAACTCGGGCAGCGCCTCCTTCGGCTGTCCGCCGGAGGGCTGCAGCGGCGTCCAGATGGGTCCGGGCGCCACGGCGTTGACCCGGATGCCCTTGGGGGCGAGCTGCTGGGCGAGCCCCTTGGTGAAGTTGTTGATCGCGGCCTTGGTGCTCGCGTAGTCCACGAGGGTCGGCGAGGGCTCGTAGGCCTGGATCGACGTCGAGTTGATGATCGCCGAACCGGGCTGGAGGTGCTTGAGCGCCTCCTTGGTCACGCGGAAGAACGAGTAGATGTTCGTCTTGTACGTGTGGTCCAGCTGCTCGTCGGTCAGCTCCTCGAGCGATTCGACGGCCACCTGCTTGCCGGCGTTGTTGACGAGGGTGTCCAGACCACCGAGGCCGTCCACGGCCTCCTGGACGACGGAGATGCAGTACGCGGGATCCTTCAGGTCACCCGGGATGCAGACGGCCGTGCGGCCCTCCGCCTCGATGAGCGCCTTGACGACCTGCGCATCCTCCTCCTCCTCGGGGAGGTAGGACAGCGCGACGTCGGCCCCTTCGCGGGCGAACGCGATGGCGACGGCGGCGCCGATCCCGGAATCCGCCCCGGTGATCAGGGCCTTGCGGCCCGTGAGCCTGCCCGTGCCGCGGTAGGAGGTCTCGCCGCGGTCGGCCGTGATGTCCATCTGGGACTCGAGCCCGGGCTCGCTGGTGTGTTCGGCGGGAGGGGTGATGCTCTCGAACCGCGTCACCGGGTTCTGGAACGTGTACTGGTCGGTGGATCCTGCGGTGCTGGCGGAGGTCATGGGTGTTCTCCCTGGGGTCGGTGCGTACCCTGCGCCGCTGCGGGCGCCGGTCCGGAAGTCGGCTCGCCGCTGAAGGTAAGCCTACTTATGACCCTAGGGCCGCCAGGGCTGCCGGGCAAGTCCGGGGTCAGGGCGGGCCGCACGGGAGGAGTGCGGCTCCCGTGCCCGGGAGGTCCTAGAAGAGGACGGAGAAGAAACCCGCGCCGATGCTGAGGACCAGGGCGGCGACGAGCAGCCAGACGATCGGGGTGCGGAGCCGGCGCATGTGATCCATAGGCGTCGAGTCTAGTCGCCACGGACCCGCCTCGATGCCGGGAGGAATAACTCCGCCCTCGGCGTGGCTGTTCCGGGCATGGAGCAGCGCATCGCAGTCACAGGGTCCACCGGCGCCGTGGGCGGGCTCGTCGCCCGCGCCCTCGCCGCCGACGGCGTGCCCCTCGTCCTCCCGGCCAGGTCACCGGACCGCGTGCAGCGCCTCCCGGACGCCGTCGTCCGGCAGTGCGCCTACGACGACGCCGACGCCGCCGTCGAGGCGCTCGCGGGCGTCGACGTCCTGTTCATGGTCTCCGCGGCCGAGGAGGCCGACCGCGTGGCGACCCACCGCATCTTCATCGACGCGGCGGAGGCGGCGGGCGTGCGGCACGTCGTCTACACCTCCTTCCTCGGCGCCGCGCCCGACGCCACCTTCCTGCTCGCCCGGGACCACTGGGCCACGGAGGAGTACCTGCGGCGCTCCGGCATGGCCTGGACGTTCCTCCGCGACAACCTCTACTCCGACGTCGTGCCCGCGCTCGCCGAGGACGGCGTCATCCGCGGTCCTGCCGGGGGCGGCCGGCTCTCCGCCGTCGCCCGGTCCGACGTCGCGCGGTCCGCTGCCGCGATCCTGCGTGCCCCGGCGGACCATGAGGGGCAGGCCTACCGGCTGACCGGCCCGGAAGCGTTCACCCTGACCGAGGCCGCCGCGACGCTGACGGAGCTCACGCCGGCGAGCGTGCGGTTCGAGGACCAGACGCACGAGGAGGCGATCGCCTCCCGCGCCCACCATGGCGCGACCCGCCCGCAGGTCGAGGCCTGGGTGAGCACGTACACGGCCATCGCACGCGGCGAGCTGGCCGAGGTGTCCCCCGACGTCGAGCAGCTCACCGGGCATCGCCCGCTGAGCCTCCGCGACCTCCTCACGGCGCGGGGCTAGGCCGGGATGCGCAAGGATGTCGTTCCCGACCCCGCCGACAGGCGCGCGTTCTACCGGCTGCTGACCTCCGTCGTCGTGCCGCGGCCCATCGCCTGGGTCTCGTCCACGTCGGCGGACGGCGTGGACAACCTCGCACCGCATTCCTTCTTCACGATCGCGTCGGTCGACCCGCCGATCGTCCAGTTCACGTCGGTGGGCCGCAAGGACTCCGTGCGCAACATCGAAGCCACGGGTGAGTTCGTGGTCGGCTTCACGCCGGAGGGCCTGTTCGAGGCCGTCAACGCCACCGCCACCGATTTCCCGCCGGAGGTCAGCGAGTTCGACGCCGTCGGGCTCACCCGGGAGCCGAGCGCGACGGTGCGGCCGCCGCGGATCCTGGAATCCCCCGTGGCGCTCGAGTGCCGGCTCCACCTGATCCAGGAGATGGGGAACTGCACCCTCGTGTTCGGGGAGGTGCTGCACGCAGCGGTCTCGGAGGACGTTCTCGACGGCGATCTCCCCTCGATCACCGCACTCGGACCGCTCTCGCGCCTGGGGAGGAACGAGTGGGGGACGGCGGGAACCATCCGGACGATCTCGCGCATTCCCGTACGGGAATGGCCAGGGCACTACCGCGGAGCACGGACCCCCGATGCCGGCCCGTCCTCCCGCTGATCAGCCTGCCGGACGCCGGAGGGGACAATACTAAGCGGGCTTTCTTCTTTGTGGCGGCGCCCGTACCGTGGAGGGATGTTCTTCCTCTTCGGCCTCACCACGCGTGAGCACCTCCAGTCCACCCGCTCGGCCTCCTGCCGCTTCTGCGGGATGTTCGCACCGCAGCAGCTGATCCTGCGCAGGACGAAGATCTCGGTGTTCTTCATCCCGCTCCTCACCGTGAGGACGACGCGCCTCCAGGTGTGCACGAACTGCGGCGGCACCTCACGGATCAGCGGCATGGAAGAACGCGCCCTCACGCACTGACGCGGCGGGCCCTCAGCCGCCGACGGAACCGATCGTGCCCCTGACCATGCTGACGCTGGAGTGGGTGGGGTCGCCGTCGAAGGGCTCATCGGAGACGTCGACGATGGGGTATTCCGCCAGGTCGATGTCCTCCGGCACCGCGAAGGTGCCGTGCTCCGTCTCCAGCAGGCCGACGCTGTACATCTCCTGCAGATCCGGGGCGATCAGCCACACCTGCCGGAACCCCTCCGGCGCAGCCCCGGTCAGATCGATGTCGAGACTCCGGGTGCCGTCGTCGCCGCGCAGGACCGTCGCCTGCCCGGACCCGGAGAATCCGGGCAGGGGGTCCAGCTCCGCCCGGGCCAGCACCACGCCGTCGTCGCCGGACCGCAGCGTCTCCCAGCCCCAGAGCGCCCCTCCACCAACGAGGATGCCGACGCCGGCGGCGACCGCCAGCCAGCGGGTGGGAACCTGGCGCCTCCTGCGGCTGCGCGAATCCCCGGCCCCGGCGAGGGGGTGCACGTTCGTCGCCGGGTCGGCGGGGGGTTCCGCATCGTCCGCGCGCAGACCGAGCTCGGCCCTCACAGCCTCCCAGACCGCGGGATCGGGCCGTTCGAGGACCGCGACCGCGCCGTCGGCCCTCGCTGTGGCGACGACGCCGCGCAGGCCTTCCACGTCGGCGGCACACGCGCTGCACTGTTCCAGATGCGCCCGCGACCAGGGGTCGAGTGTTTCACCCAGCGCAGCAAGACCCACGGCATCCGGGTCAAGATGCTGCATTCCATTCCCCCAGTCGATTACGCAGGTGCACGAGACTCCTTCGGATGTGGCTCTTGACTGTTCCCAACGGGAGATCCATCCGCGCCGAGATCTGCTGGTGTGTGAGGTCTTCGTAGAAGGCCAGTTTAAGGATGGAGCCCTGCGGCTCGCCGAGCCGTTCGAGCTCCGATCCCAGGACGACGCGATCGGTGATGCTGTCGACACCGTGGTCCGACCCGCCACCCGGCTCCGGCGCGAAGCCGGCCCGAGCCACGAGATGCTCCTGGCGGCTCCTGGCAGACAGGGAGTCGAGGATGACGTTGCGGCAGATCCCCATGATCCAGGCCGGCACGACACCCGATTCGGGATCGAACCGGTCCCGGGATCGCCACGCCCTGACGAACACGTCCTGGGTGACGTCCGCAGCAGCCGTCCGGTCCCTCATCGACCGCAGGGCGATCGTGTACACGAGAGGGGAGAAGCACTCGTACGCGACGGTCATCGCCCGCTCGTCCCCCGCGGAGAAGTCCAGGTCGAGCTGCCTCGTCCATTCCGGGGGCGGAGATGCCACGCGTCACTCCTCAAGCCGGGGCCGATGCCGCACCGGTGCGGCGTCCTGCGATCCTAGGCTCTTACCCCTTCGGACTCAGAGCGGTAAGGCTGTGAGCACTACATTATCCTCATAGTCTCCTTCCTCGGCCAACCATTCACCCCCGCAGGTGATGACCTTGAGTTCGTGGGCGCCGTCGCGCTTGAAGATCTCCGATCCGTTCAGCGTGGCCTTCGGGACGTTCCGCACATCCGAGACCTCGTACGTCAGGGACCGGCCGTCCTCCAGGCCCACCGTGACGATCGTGCCGACCGCCACGTCCTTCAACTGCGCGAAGGGCATCACCTCGGTGAGGCTGTCGACGTGCGCGGCGATCACCGCGTTGCCCTTCTCCGCTCCCGGGGACGGGCCGTACCGGTACCACCCCGCCTCGTAGAAGCTGTCGGGAATCTCCATGGCGTCGTTGTCCTCGATCCCGACGTCCACGACCTTCACCGAGATGTCGGTGCCGGCGATGGCGAGCGAGACGGGTTCCGGATCCCTCGGCTGGAGCGCCGCGTCCGCCTGCTGCACGGGCACATCCGCGACCGCCGTCGGACGCGCGGGTGGCGGCGTCGGGGGTGCCGTCTCGGTTGCAGGCGCCGCGGAGGGCACCTGGCTGCCGGCATCGTCCGCGGGGACGGTCGGCGCCGGGACGGGGGCCGTGATCGCCGGTGCCGGGTCCGCAGGCACGTCGGCCTGCGCGCAGCCCGTGAGGAGCACGGACGCGAGGATCGCCGCGGCCAGGGCGGGTCGTCTGGAATGCACTGTCTAGGACTCTCCTGCGAAGGGTGGCGTGCCGGGCGGGGTGCGAACGGCCTCCCCGCCCGGCACTGCTGGCATCAGATCCGCGCGGTCCGACGGCGGGCGACGGCTACCGCTCCGCCGAGCAGGGCCAGGAGCAGTGCCCCGAGCCCGACGGCCGCTCCGTTGTCGTCCTGGGCTGCGAGCCCGGACTGGCCACCCGGGACGGCGCCGGGTGCGGAGTGGAGCCCTTCGATCGACTGCGTGGCGAGCGCGAGGTTGCCTGCTTCGAGGCTGCCCCAGGCGTAGACGATCGTCGACGTACCTTCCGGGAGGTTCAGATCGGCGGGGCCGATCACCGGATCGGTGGTGCCCGTGGCCGCGACGGCCGCCGAGACCGTGCCGGGATCCGTCGTCAGCGACGCCTCGTCCGGGTTGCTCAGGTTCTGGATGATCGGCGTACCTCCGGCCAGGACATCAACGGCGGGGGCGGCTGCGACGTGGCGCACCGTCAGCCGGGTCTTGCCGGCCTCGATGGTCGAGGTGTCATTGGTGTAGAAGTTCGCCGTCGGCTGGCCCGCGGCGTCGAGGTTCGCCGTGGCGGTGTAGTTGCCACCGGCCTCGAGTGTCACGTCGACGGGGCCGATCACCGGTGCGCTCGCGTCCGCGGCATCCGACGCCGTGATGGCCAACTGGTAGTCCCCTGCCGGGAGGGCGAGCGGGCCGGCGAGCGTGCCCGGGGTGAAGTCGTCCAGCGTGAGTGCACCGTTGACGTACACGTCCACCGTGAGGTCGGGGACGCCATGAAGGACGGACAGGGACGCATCGCCGTCTGCGGCGGCGGCCGGGGCTGCGATGGACGCTGCTCCCAGTGCTGCTACGGCTCCAATGGCGTACAGGCTTCGTTGCATTGCTACTCCTTGGTGAGGCCCCGTATCGGGGTTTTTCGCTGACACCCGGTACTACCCGGGCGCGGGGCGATTTGGATGCAAGGAGTGCGAAGAATTTTTCCGGTCAGGCGTTCCAGAGCCCGTAGGAGTCCGCGAGGGAGGAGATCTTCTGTGCACGGGCCAGTCGCGGCAGGTAGGAGCCGTCACCCACCACGGCTCCGGCGGCGTGCTCCCGGAGGAGTTCGGCGGCCCAGCTGATCTCGGACTCGCTGGGCGACAGGCCGCGGTTGATGGTGTCCGTGGCGTCCGTCAGCAGGCACAGCTTGCCGGTCATCCCCATGGAGGCCGTGACCTTGCAGGCCTCGAGCAGTTCCTCCCCCAGGGCTCCGACGGTAGGGCCGTCGATCGGGCCGGGAAGCTGTCCCACGCGGGAGGCGACGACGAGCTTCGACCGCGCATAGGCGAGCGCCATCGGGTCGTCCGATGCTCCGGTGTCCCGCCGGAAATCACCGACGCCGAAGGCGAGGCGGAACGTTCCGGGCGCGCTGGCGATCGCCGTCGCGTTCTCGATGCCGAGCGCTGATTCGATGAGCGCGAGCACGGGCGTCCCGGCCTGCAGGCGCATGGCGGTGTGCGTGACCTGCTCGGGCTTCTCCGTCATCGCGAGCATCACCCCGCGCAGTCCGGGCGCCTTGGACAGTGCTGCCAGGTCGTCGGCCCAGTACTCCGTCTCGATGCCGTTGACCCGCACCCAGGCCGTCATGCCGGTGGACAGTGCCTCGACCACGCGCTCGCGTGCCTCTGCCTTGTCCGCTGCCGGGACGGCGTCCTCCATGTCGAACACCACGGAGTCCGCCTCGGAGGTGAGGGCGGGGATGAAGGTGTCCTCGGAGGCCGCGGAGGCCAGCAGCCAGGATCGTGAGAGCTTGGCGGGGAGCGCGGCGGCGCGGCTGTTTCTGAGGAAGGTGGCCATGGTCAAACACTACTGAGGATCGCTCCGGGTTACCCAAAGAACATTCCGCCCTCGCGTGAACACTACGACCAAAAGCGTCCGATCCGCGGTCGAGGACCCTTGACCCCACGCCGGCGCACCCCTACTCTTCGTATACGATCCTGCGCCCGACGCCGACGATGCCGGCGCCCGCCTTCGCAGGGATCACGCCAGCAGGACACATCGGAGAACAAAGGGGTTTTTCATGGCACTAGCGTCAGAGCGTCCGGACGCGCAGTCCCGGGACGGCATGAGCGCGGCGGACCGCAAGGTCCTCGCCGGGACCATGGTCGGCACCACGATCGAGTGGTACGACTTCTTCATCTTCGCCCAGGCCGCAGGGCTGGTCTTCGCGTCCCTCTACTTCGGACCGCTCGAGGGCGAGAGCCCGGGCCTGGCCCAGCTCGTCGCCTGGGCCACGATCGGCATCAGCTTCTTCTTCCGCCCTCTGGGCGCCGTCATCGCCGGACGCCTGGGGGACAAGATCGGGCGGAAGGCGATGCTCGTCTTCACCCTCGTCCTGATGGGCTCCGCGACCGCGCTGATCGGGCTGCTGCCCACCTACGCGCAGATCGGTGTCTGGGCTCCCATCCTCCTGATGCTCCTGCGCATCCTCCAGGGGTTCTCCGCCGGCGGCGAGTGGGGCGGCGCAGCCCTCATGGCCGTGGAGCACGCTCCGGTGAACAAGCGCGGCTTCTGGGGCGCCTACCCGCAGATCGGCGTGCCCGTCGGCATGATCCTGGCCACCCTCGTGCTGTTCCTCATCCGCAGCTCCCTGTCCCCCGAGGACTTCCTCGCGTGGGGGTGGCGCATCCCGTTCCTGCTGTCCGTCGTCCTGATCGTCGTCGGCTACTTCATCCGCGCCGCCGTCGCGGAGAGCCCCGTCTTCAAGCGCATGATCGAGCGCAAGAGGGACACGGCGACCCCGCTGCGGGACCTGATGCGGACGCACAAGCGGCCCGTGATCCTCGCCGCCGTCATCTTCATCGGCAACAACGCGGCCGGCTACCTCGTGATCGCGTTCCTGTCCTCCTACGCCCAGCGCACCCTCGGCATGCCCGCGCCGCCCGTGCTCCTGGCGACGCTCCTGGCGTCCTTCGGCTGGCTGATCTTCACCCTCTACGGCGGCATCCTCTCGGACCGCATCGGGCGCGTGCGGACCTTCCAGATCGGGTACGGGCTGATCTTCGTCTGGATGATCCCCATGTTCATGATGATCGACACCCGGAACGTCTGGGCCTACGGCATCGCGATCTTCGTCCTGACCATCGGGCTCGGGCTCTCCTACGGCCCCATGTCCGCGATGTACGCCGAGATGTTCCCGGCGAACGTCCGCTACTCCGGCATCGGCATCGGCTACGCCCTCGGCGCGATCCTCGGCGGCGCCTTCGCGCCCCTGATCGCCCAGGCCCTGCTGAACAGCACGGGCTGGTCCGGCTCGATCGGCCTCTACATCATGGGCCTCTGCGTCGTCTCCTTCCTCGGCGCCACCCTGGTCAAAGAAACCAAGGGCGCACCCCTCGAGGCGGAGCAGGCCGACGCCGGCACCGCGGCAGGCCGCCGCGCCTGACCGTCCGACGCCGTCGGGCCCGACCCGACCCTCTCCTGGACGATGCCCACCGACCACCCGGTCGGTGGGCATCGTCCGGGATGCCCACCGACCGACGCGCCGGTGGGCGGATCGCGCCCGGACACCGGGACGCCCGGACGCGGACGACGCCGGGAACGGCACCGTCCGCCCGCTATAGTGGCAAGCGTCGGGTGCCACGGGCACCGTGCCTGAAAAAGAGGCAATAAGGGCGACGCAGCCCGAGGCACATACGGAACTCACCCACCGGTCCCCGGGTGACCGTGTGCCTGCACCAGCGCCCCGGGGACATCGCCTGCAAGGACCCGACCATGGCCACCGTCTCCGCCCGCATCGCCGCCGCCCTCCTGCCCGCCGCCGCCGAGGTGTTCGGCGTCATGGGCAACGGGAACGCGCATTTCCTCGACGCCGTCATGGCCTCGCCGTCGCTGCACTTCACCGCGGTGCGGCACGAGGCCGGGGCCGTCGCCGCGGCGGACGCCTACCACCGGGCCGGCGGCCGCCTCGCCGTCGCCACCACCACGTACGGCGCCGGGTTCACCAACGCCCTGACCCCGCTGGCCGAGGCCGCGCAGGCGGACATCCCGCTGGTCCTCGTGGTCGGTGACGCCCCCACCACCGGGATGCGCGTGTGGGACGTCGACCAGTGCCTCGTGGCCAAGGGCCTCGGCGTCACGACGTTCACGGTGTCCGCCGCCCACCCGCTGGGGGTCACGACGGCGGCGGTCGAGCACGCGCTCCGCCACCGCGAGCCCGTGGTCCTGGCCATCCCGTACGACCTCGCCGCCACCGAGGCCGCCGAGGAGGATGCCCCCGCGGCGCCGGCGCCCCTCCCCCGTCCGGTACCGGCCCCCGCGGACGTCGACCGCGCCGCGGCGCTGCTCTCGGCTGCCGAGCGGCCCCTGATCCTGGCCGGTCGCGGCGCGTGGGTGAGCGGGGCGGGCGCGGCGGCGGGAGCGCTCGCGGACCGTCTCGGCGCGCTCACCGCAACCTCCGGCCTCGGGGCCGGACTCTTCGGGGACGACGCCGCCGCCCTCGGCATCGCGGGCGGCTGGGCCTCCGGGCGCACGGCCGATCTCATCCGGCAGGCCGACGTCGTCCTGGTCCTCGGCGCGCGGCTCAACCAGTTCACGATGCGCTTCGGCGACGCCTTCGACCCCGACGCACGGATCATCCAGTCCGATGTCGCCGCCGGCCCCACCTCGCCCGTCGTCACCGACTTCCTGCACGCCGACGCGCGCCTCACGGCGGAGGCGCTCCTGGCCGCGGTCGAACTCCGCGAGGGTGGGCGGCGGTGGAGCACACGCGCAGCAGCGGACGCCCTGCACGCCCATGACGCCCGGGACGACGGCGAGCCGACCGCGCCCGACGGGCGCCTCGATCCGCGCAGCCTCTGTCGCGCGCTGGACCGGATGCTGCCCGCGGACCGGACGATCGTGCAGGACGGCGGCCACTTCATCGGCTGGGCGCCCGGCTACCTGCATGTCCCCGCACCGAACCGCCTGATCATGGTGGGCACCGCCTACCAGACCATCGGCCTCGGCTTCCCCAGCGCCGTCGGCGCCGCCCGCGCGCTGCCGGGCTCCACGATCGTCCTCTGCACGGGCGACGGCGGCGCGCTCATGGCGCTTCCCGATCTCGAGACCGTTCTCCGCACCGCACGCCGCGCCGTCATCGTGGTCTTCAACGACGCCGCCTACGGCGCCGAGATTCATCAATATGCCGTTCGGGGCATAGACTCCGGGCCGATGCTCATCGACGAGGTGGACTTCGCCGCCGTCGCCGCGGCGTTCGGGGCGCGGTCGGCGACCATCGCCTCGCTCGACGACCTCGCCGCGGTGGAGGGGTGGCTGGCCGGCGACGACGACGGCGTCCTGCTGCTGGACTGCAGGATCTCCCGGCAGGTCGTCGCCCCCTACATGCAGGAGATCGTCGCCGTCGCCGCCCGGGTGAGCGCCCGCTGAGGTCAGCGCTTCACGCGGTACCGGGAGATCACGACGCCCGAGCCGAAGACCCGGCTGCCGATCAGCTCGAGGCCCGTGCGGCGACGGTGGGGCGGGAAGAACGGACGCCCGCCCCCGACCAGCACCGGATGGACCCGCACCCGGTACTCGTCGATGAGGTCCAGCGCCGCCGCCTCCTCGGCGAGGGCGGCCCCTCCGATCGCGATGTCCCCCTCCGCCGGGTCGGCGCGCCACCGCGCGATCTCGTCCGCCAGGCTCGCGGACGCCAGGCGGGTGTTGGTCCCCCGGACCGCGGAGAGCGAGTGGGAGAACACCACCTTCGGCACCCGCTTCCACAGCGCGGTCCACTCGCGGTCCGGCTCGTCGGCGGACGGGTCAAGGTCGACGCCCTCCCAGTACAGCATCGTCTCGTAGAGCCGACGCCCCAGCAGGTGGACGCCGACCCCGCGGAGCTCGTCGATGGCGGACCGGAAGACCTCCTCGTCCGGCATGGTGAAGTCGAAGCCGTCATCGGGTCCGACGATGTAGCCGTCCAGGGAGACGCCCATCGAGTAGGTCACAGTGCGCATCAGCTCTCTCCTCCGTGGTGTATCAGGACGCGGTACCTCGCAGGGTCACGAGGTCTCCCACGCTGACCACGCCGCTGCGGTCCGCGCGGGCCTGCACCCCGAACTCCACCCCATTGTGGACCGAAAGGGCCTTCAGCGCGCGGGGCCCGGCAGCCGTTCCCGCCTGCGGCTGGTCGATCATCGTGCAGCGGGGCATGCCGGCGTCGACGGTGACGACCACGTCGTCGCCGATCGCGAGTTCCACCCCCGCCCAGTTCCGGTCGAGGAAGAGCGGGGCGGAGCCGGTGTCCAGGACGATGTTCGGGCGGAAGCGGCGCTCATCGATCGCGCCGCCCAGCAGGTCCGCGAGCGCGGCGAGGGACGATGTCGTCACCAGGTGGAGCGGTGACTCGTCGTGGTGCTGCAGGGTGGTCCCCTCCCGCAGGGTCAGCTCCTGGCCGAGCCCCGCCGTCAGGGCCTCGGAGGCTGCGGGGTCATCCACCCGGTACGGGACGCCCGCGGGGCTGCGGAGGAGGGGGACGCCGTCGGGCCCGTCGCACTCCGACGTCCAGTCCAGGAGCCCGGGGACCGGCCGGAACCGGCGGGTACGCTTGCCGCTGGCAATCCCGCCGTCGTGCGTGTAGACCGCCCAGCGGCGATCGTGCTCGAGGCCTGACGAAGTCACGGCGGCGGTGACCAGCGGCTGGCCCGACGTCGACTTCACCGGATAGCGGTACAGCGCGTGGACCCGCCCGACGGGTGTTCCCTGGTGCGGCATGCGGTCATTCTCGCACCGGGGGCGCCCGAAGGCCGTCCGACGCTCTCCGAGACGCGGCCGGACACCAGGACCGAAGCGCGGCCGACCACCGGGAACCCGGACGTCGGGGAAACGCCGGGAACCCGGGTGTCGGGGAAGCCCCGACGGCGCGCGCCACCCGGCCCGGGCGAGCCGCCCACCGGGAGCGCACCGGGAGCTCGCCGAAGCGTACGATGAGGCCTCTACCCAGGGGGTGCGCATGTCGCTCGAGGTCGGCGGACAGGTCCACGGCCCGACACGGCATCGGGCGGTCGGCGCCTGTCCCGCCCCGGATCGGGCGGTGGGGCGTGCGCGCCTGGTGGATTGACGACGACGCCCGCGACCCGGGGGCCGGGACCGGCGCGGGGAACACGCCGGCGCTCGTGTCCGGCACCCGGCCGGACCCCGTGCCGGGCTCCGGTGAACTGCTGGTCGGCGTCCGCGCGTGCGGGGTCTGCCGGACCGATCTGCACCTGGTCGAGGGCGATCTGCCCGCGAAGCATCCGCGCACCGTGCCGGGGCACGAGATCATCGGCGAGGTGGTGGACACCGGGCCGGGCTGCAGCCTCTTCGGTGTGGGCGACAGGGTGGGCGTCGCGTGGCTGCGCTCGACCTGCGGGGCCTGCCGGTTCTGCCGCCGCGGCGACGAGAACCTGTGCCTGTCCCCGCGCTTCACCGGCTGGGACGACGACGGCGGGTACGCCGAGCTCGTGACCGTGCCCGAGGCCTTCGCCTACGCGGTGCCGCCGGGGTTCTCCGACGACGAGGCGGCCCCGCTGCTCTGTGCCGGGATCATCGGGTACCGGGCGCTGCGCCGGTCCGGGGTGCGGCCCGGCGGCCGGCTCGGCATCTACGGTTTCGGCGCATCCGCCCATCTGGCCGCGCAGGTGGCGCTGTTCGAGGGCGTGGAGGTCTCCGTCATGACCCGCTCGGCGAGCGCCCGCCGCCTGGCCGCCGATCTGGGCGCCGCCTTCGTGGGGACAGCCGCGGAGGAACCCCCGCAACCACTGGACGCCGCCATCCTCTTCGCGCCCGCCGGCGGCCTGGTCCCCCCTGCCCTGCGCGCCCTGGACCGCGGCGGCACCCTGGCCGTCGCGGGCATCTACCTCAGCGACATCCCGGTGCTGCACTACGCGGACGAGCTCTTCCAGGAGCGCCGGCTGTGCAGCGTCACGGCCAACACCCGGGCGGACGGCCGGGAACTCCTGGCGCTCGCCGCCCGCATACCGCTCAGGCCCACCGTCCAGCCGTACGCGTTCACGGCGGCGGACCGCGCCCTGGCGGACCTGGCGGCGGACCGCGTCGACGGCGCCGCCGTCCTGCATCTGGGCGGCGGCTCCGGTGGGACCTGAGCACGTCGACGGCGTCTCCCACGAAGCCCACGTCGCAGGGACCGGCGAAACCGACGCGGTCGACGCCGTCGGGGAGGGCGGCACGGACGCCGCGGGCCCTGCCGCAGGCGCGGCCGGCACCGAGGCGGCGACGCTGCGGAACCGCGCCCGGCGGCGCCGGTCGGGTTCCCCGACGGTCGCGGGGACCGCGTCCCCGTTCGACGCGGTGATCTTCGATCTGGACGGCGTGGTCACGGACACGGCGTCGGTGCACCGGGCCGTGTGGAAACAGCTGTTCGACGCCGTGCTCACGGATCCGCGGGTGCCGGCCGGCGCGGACGTGCGCCCCTTCGACGACGCCGACTACTACGCCTGGGTGGACGGGCGCCCCCGCGAGCAGGGCGTCGCCGTGTTCCTGCGCTCCCGCGGGGTCCACCTGACGGCCGGGACGCCGTCGGACCCGCCGGAGGCCTGGACCGCGCAGGGCCTGGGGGCGGCCAAGAACGCCCTGTTCCTCGAGGAGCTGCGGCGGCACGGGGTGAGGGCCTTCTCCGGCACGGTGGAACTCATCCGCCGGCTGCAGGACAGCCGGGTCCCCTGCGCCCTCGTGACGGCGAGCCGCAACGCCGCCTCCGTGCTCGCCGCCGCCGGGCTGGAGGGGGCGTTCGACGTCGTCGTCGACGGGACCGTGGCCGCGGAGCTCGGCCTGCCCGGCAAACCCGAACCGGCGACGTTCCTCGAGGCAGCACGACAGCTGAAGGCGCGCCCCTCCCGCACCGTGGTCATCGAGGACGCGACGAGCGGCGTGGCCGCCGCCCGCACCGGCGGCTTCGGGCTGATCGTGGGGATCGACCGCGCGGAGCAGCGGACGGCGCTCGAACGCGCGGGAGCCCACATGGTGCTCGACGACGCGCGTGAACTGGACATGGGCCTGGTCCTCTCGCACCGGTGGCACCTGATCTACGACGGGTTCGACCCCTGGCACGAGGGTCATCGTGAGGCCCTGACCACCCTCGGCAACGCCCGCATGGCGACGCGCGGCGCCGCCCCGGAGGCCGTCGCCGGCGCCGTCCACTACCCCGGCACGTACCTCGCGGGCGTTTACAACCGGTGCTCGGAACTGGTGCACGGCGAGGAGGCGGACGGCGAGCACCTGGTCAACCTCCCCAACTGGCTCCCCCTCGACCTCCGGCTGCCGCCCGGCGCGTGGTGGTCCGACGGCGGCCTGACTATGACGGCGCAGCACCGCGAACTGGATCTGAAGCGGGCCGTCCTCTTCAGGCGGGCGGTGCTCCAGGACGCGCACGGCCGGCGGCTGGAGGTCCACCAGCGGCGCATCGTCTCCATGGCCCAGCCCGGACTGGCGCTGCTCGAGACCACGCTGACCGCCCGCGGCTGGAGCGGTGCCGTGGAGATCCGCACGGGCCTCGACGCGGACGTGGTGAACGGCAACGTCCCCGAGGACGCCGCTCTGGGGGGCCGGCACCTCCGCGTCCTGGACCGCCGGGTGCGGTCGGGCATCGAGTCCGTGGAGGTGTCGACCCGGCAGAGCCTGGTCCGGATCGCCGTCGCGTCCGAGGTCACGTTCACCGGGCCGGACGGCGCCCCCGCCGCGGTGAGCAGCACGCCGGCCCCCGGCGCGGAGCCCGACGGCGGGTCCGCCCCCTCCCGCTGGCTGCAGCACCACGCCGCCGCCCTGGTGGACGGGGTGCCGCTGACCGTCTGCAAGACGGTCGCCGTCGTCAGTTCGAGGGACCGCGCGGTGTCCACGCCGCTGTCCGCGGCCCTCTCCGTCCTGGCCCGGGCACCCGGGGGCCTCCCACGGGCGCTCGCCGCGCACGAGGACGCATGGCGGCCGCTCCTGGACCTGTTCGGCTTCGACCTGCACGCCGACCGGCAGACCCAGTTCATCCTGAATCTCCATGTGTTCCACCTGCTGCAGACCCTGTCGCAGCACACGGCGGAGCTCGACGCCGGCGTCCCCGCGCGCGGACTCCATGGCGAGGGGTACCGGGGGCACATCTTCTGGGACGACCTCTTCGTCCTGCCGTTGATGACGTCCCGCCTGCCGTCGGTGACCCGGTCCCTGCTCGACTACCGGTGGCGTCGGCTCGACGCCGCCCGGGACCGGGCGCGTGCCGCCGGTCTCGCCGGCGCCATGTTCCCCTGGCGCAGCGGCAGCGACGGCACCGAGGACACCCCGCCCTGGCTCTACAACCGCTACTCCGGACAGTGGACACCGGATCACTCCCACCTGCAGCGCCACGGCAGCCTCGCCGTCGCGTACAACGCCTGGCAGTACTACGAGGCCACCGCGGACCGGGAGTGGATCATGGGCCACGGCGCGGACCTGATCGTCGAGGTGGCCCGGTCCTTCGCCGCCGCGGCGGAGTTCGACGCCGGGGACGGCCGGTTCCACTTGCGCGGCGTGGTGGGGCCGGACGAGTACCACGACGGTTACCCGGGCCGGCCGGGAGAGGGCGTCGACGACAACGCCTACACCAACGTCATGGCGTCCTGGGTGTGCTCCCGCCCGGCGCGGATCATGGACGCCGTCCGCGGCCGCGACCGCCGGGACCTGCGCCGCCGGCTCCACATCACCGGCGGGGAGCTGGACCAGTGGAAACACCTGTCGCGCCTGCTCCACGTGCCCTTCCACGACGGCGTCATCAGCCAGTTCGCGGGGTACGAGCAGCTCGAGGAACTGGACTGGGAGCACTACCGGCGGACCTACGGCACCATCGAACGGCTGGATCTGCTCCTCGGCGCCGAGGGGGACACCACCAACCGGTACAAGCTCTCCAAGCAGGCGGACGTCCTCATGCTCTTCTACCTCCTGGGTCAGGACCAACTGCTGCGCCGGCTCCGCCGCATGGGCTACGCGCCCACGAAGGAGCAGATGGCGCGGACAGTCGAGTACTACCTCGCCCGCGTGGCCCACGGCTCCACCCTCAGCCGCGTGGCGCACGCCTCGGTCCTCGCGGCGTCGCACCCGGAACGGGCGTGGGCCACCTTCCGCGACGCTCTCGACGCCGACCTCGACGACACCCAGGGCGGCACCACACGCACGGGGATCCACCTCGGGGCGATGGCCGGCAGCGTGGACGTGGTCCAGCGCAGCTTCGCGGGACTGCGGATGCACGCCGATGCGCTCGTCTTCACCCCCCGCCTGCCCACGGAGCTGCAGCAGGTCTCCTTCCGGATCCGGTACCGGGGCCTACCCCTGGCCATCACCCTCAGGAAGGACACGCTGACGGTGGTCGCCGCCGAGAGCACCGCCGATGCGGTCCGCGTCCGTGTGGGACGGCGCCTGACGGTGGTGGAGCCCGGCAGCACCGCGCGGATCAGGTTGCGGCCGGGACCTGCGTCTTCCGGTGCATGAGCCGCTTGTGCCAGTAGTCCGCCGCCAGCAGGGCCGGCATGGAGAGCAGCGCCACGAGCAGCCCGGCTGCCGTGGGAGGAGCATGCCCGAGCATGGCGGCCACCGGCACGATGAACAGGAACCCGAGCAGCGCCACGAGTTCCACGGCCACGGCACGCAGCATCAGCGGATTGGTCCGCCAGCCCAGGCGCCACGGGGGCAGGGACTCGCTCCGGCACGCGAAGGCGTTGGCGAGCTGCGCCAGGACCACCGTGGTGAACGCCGCCCCGGACGCCGCCGCGAGGACCCCGACAGGGGGGAACTCCTCACCGGGCCGCCACCCCGCCAGCCACAGGGTGAGGGTGAAGGCCGTCATCTCGAAGACGGCCTCCACGGGCCCGAGGACGGCGAAGACGCGCACCATCAGCCGGGTGTCCATCAGGTGCCGGCGGTCCGGCGGGCAGTCCATGGCGCGCTTGTTGGCTTTCTCCCCGCCCAGGGCCAGGGCGGGGAGGAGGTCCGTGCCGATGTCCAGGAACAGGATCTGCAGCACCCCGAGCGCCAGCGGGAAGCTCCCGCCGGACAGCGCCCACACCACGAAGGGGGTGAGTTCCGCGACGTTGTCGGTCAGGTGGTAGGTGAGGAACCGGCGGATGTTCGCGTAGGTGGCGCGGCCCTGCTCCACGGCGGCGACGATGGTCGCGAAGTCGTCGTCCAGCAGCACCAGGTCCGCCGCTTCCCGTGCCACGTCGGTGCCGCTCGCGCCCATGGCGACGCCGATGTCCGCCTCCTGCAGGGCCGGTCCGTCGTTGACGCCGTCCCCGGTCATCGCCAGGACGTGCCCGCGCAGCTGCAGGGCCTTCGCCACCGCGAGCTTCTGTTCGGGGGACACCCTGCTGACCACCACTCCGTCCCGGTCCAGCAGGGCTCCGAGCAGGTGCGGATCCTCCGGGAGGTCGCTGCCCTCCAGGACGGTCCGGTCGGGCCCGAGCAGCCCGATCTCCTCGGCGATCGCCGCCGCCGTCGTCGGATGGTCCCCGGTGAGCATGGCCACCTTGATGCCGGCCCGCCGCGTGGCGCGCAGCGCTTCCGCCACCGACTCCCGCGGCGGATCGTGCAGGCCCACCAGCCCGAGCAGGGTCAGGTCCCGCTCGAGGTCGCCCGGATCCTCCGGCCAAGGCACACCCGGTCCGGGCGTGCCGGGCCGTGCCGGCAGCACCCGCTCCGCCACCGCGAGGACGCGCAGCCCACGTCCTGCCATCTCGTCGAGCGCGGCCTGGCACGCCCCGAGCTGCACCGGCGCCACGCACAGCGGCAGCACGGATTCGGGGGCGCCCTTCAGCAGCAGGAGTCCTGCGACGGCTGCGGATTCGCGCTTGCGGGCCGGGTCGAACGGCCAGCGGGCCTCCACGGCAACCTCCGCGTCGGCGCCGTGCCCGACGGCGTCCAGCCCGCCGGCGTCCCTCCCGGCGCCGCGTCCTGCGCCGGGCCGGTCCAGGCGGCGGACCAGCGCGTCCAGGGCCGCCTCCATCGGGTCCCCCTCGGCTACCCACTGGTCCCCGTGCAGCACGGCCCGTCCGCGGGACGCCGCCTGCGCCGCGGACGCCAGGCGGCGTGCGCGCGCGACGGCGTCGGGGCCGCCGGTGACGCTCGCGACCGGGGCGTACCCGAGGCCGTTCAGCGTCACGACGCCCTGCGGCGTCCACACCTCGACGGCGCTCATCCGGTTCTGCGTCAGGGTGCCGGTCTTGTCGGTACAGATGAACGTCGTGGATCCGAGCGTCTCCACGGCCTGCAGATGCCGCACCAGGGCGTTCCGGCGCGCCATGCGCTGCGCGCCCATGGCCAGGGAAAGCGTGACCGTGGGCAGCAGGCCCTCGGGGATCAGGGCCACGGACACGCCGATGGCGAACAGGAACGCATTCCGCCAGGACGTCCCGGACAGCAGGGAGACCGCGAAGAACATCCCGCCGAAGGTCAGGGCGACCACCGAGATGATGCGGACCACCCGGCGCAGCTCGACGTTGAGGGGGCTCTGGGGTGGCTCGGCGGTGGCGGTCAGGGTGGCGATGGCCGCGAGCCTCGTCCTCGCCCCGGTGGCCGTGACCTCCGCCTCGGCGTTCCCGTTGACCAGGAAGGTCCCGCCGAATCCCGCATCGCCGGGTCTCTTGGGCACGGGGTCGCTCTCCCCGGAGAGCATCGACTCGTCCACGGTGCAGGATCCGGTCGCCGTGAAGTCGACGTCGCCGGGGATCCTGTCGCCCGCGGAGAGGAGCACCACGTCCCCGTGCACGATCTCCGCGGCCGGGATGCTCACCGCCGCGCCGTCGCGCCGCACCAGCACCTGGGCCGGGAGCATGGCCCGCAGCTGCGACGCCGCGCGCTCGGCCCGGGCCTCCTGCACGTACGAGAACACCCCGTTGATGACGACCACCACGGTCACGGCGACCCCGAGCTGCGGCATGCCCGCGACGAAAGCGAGGGCCGCCGCCACCCACAGCATGACCGCGAAGAAGTGGGTGAACTGGGCGGCGAACGCCCGCCAGCGCGGAACGGTGGCGGTCTGCGGCAGGACGTTGGGGCCGTCCTCGGCCAGGAGGCGGACCGCGGTCGCCGTGGTGAGGCCCGCGACGGTGGTGGTCATGGGCGGCGCCCGCGGCGGCGGAGCGTCGCGGCGGCCGGGGACGGCATGCGCACCGGTCCGGCTGGACGGGCGGGGGCTCTGGTCTTCTCCGATGATCGGGGCACGGGGCCAGTATCGGCGTCCGATCCTCCGCTGGGGAGGGTCCTCGGTCCCCACCGGTCACCGGTCGGGATCAGCGCGCGAGCGCGACGTCCTCGCCCCTGAGGGTGGCGCGGAACCCGTCGTCCCGGACGGCGACCTCCCGGAGCACGAGGCCCTCGGGCAGGCCCTCGATCTCGTGCTCGATCGTGACGAAGCGGCGGACGAGGGCGGCGATCCCGTCGGAGAGGAAACCCGGGCCGCCGAGGTCGATCGAGCGCGGCTCCATGACGAGCCGGCCGCCCTCGACGTCGACGGTGCCGGTGGCCGTGACGGGCAGGTCCCGGCCGAGGACCTCGACGGAGCGCAGCACCGTGACCTGGCCGTCGTCGGCCGGGCGGACCACGGCGCCGCCGCCGAGCTCGGCGGCGACGGCGTCGAACGGCACGGTCGCGTCCACGGTGAGCCGGTCGGCGATCAGCCCGGCCGGTCCGGTGACCACGCCCTGCCCCTCGGCGCGGACGTCCCGCAGCGTCGACCCCGCGGCCACCACGGCGCCGGCCTCCAGTTGGAGGTCGGCGAACCACACCTCGTCCCCGGACAGCCCGGCCGGGGGCCCCACCGGGGGCTCGGGCGGGGTCGGGGATCCGGACTCCGTGATCGCCGGCGCGCCCCCGTCCGCGCCGGCCGGGCTGCTCGCCACCCACCAGAGGACCCCGACGGCGACCCCCAGGACCAGGAGCATCCCGAGAGCACCGATCAGCCAGTCCCTGACTCGTGTCCACTGCATCACCACAGTCTGGTGGAGCGGCGCCCCGGGCGCGACCCCGCCGCGGGTGTGCGGCGGCGTCGTCCCGGTCAGGCGCGGGGCCGCAGGTCGTAGATGCGCCGGAGCTTGCCGCTGGAGCGCACGAGGGAGCCCTGGTCCACGACGGTGACGGCGCACGTGGAGCCGATGTGCGTCTTGACCAGGTGCCGGAGTTCGACGGCGGCCGCGGCGGCGTCGGCGGCCGGAACGCCCTCCCGCGGCTCCACCTTGATGGTCAGCTGGTCCATCCGCTGCCCCTCGGGGCGCGTGAGTTCGAGCTGGAAGTGCGGGCTCAGGGCGGGGATGCGCAGCGCGAGCTCCTCGACCTGCGTGGGGAACAGGTTCACGCCGCGCACGATCACCATGTCGTCGCTCCGCCCGGTGATGCGTTCCATCCGGCGCATGCCGGGCCGCGCGGTGCCGGGCTGCAGCCGCGTGAGGTCGTGGGTGCGGTAGCGGATGATCGGCAGTGCCTCCTTGGTGAGGGACGTGAACACGAGTTCGCCCGCCTGGCCGTCGCCGAGCACCTGCTCCGTGAACGGGTCGATGATCTCCGGCCGGAAGTGGTCCTCCCAGATGTGCGAGCCGTCCTTGGACTCGACGCATTCGCCGGCGACGCCGGGCCCCATGACCTCGGACAGCCCGTAGATGTCGCACGCGTCGAAGCCCGCGCGCCCCTCGAGTTCCTGCCGCATGCCCTCCGTCCACGGCTCGGCCCCGAGCACGCCGGTCTTCAGGGACGTCGAGGACGGGTCGATTCCGGCGGCGGCCATCGTGTCGAGGATGGTCAGCAGGTAGGTGGGCGTGGAGAGGATGGCGTCGGGTTCGAAGTCCCGGATCAGCTGCACCTGCCGTTCGGTCTGTCCGCCCGAGATGGGGATGACGGTGCACCCGAGCCGCTCCGCGCCCGCGTGCGCGCCGAGGCCGCCCGTGAACAGCCCGTACCCGTAGGCGTTGTGGACCTTCCAGCCGGCCTTCACGCCGGAGGCGCGCAGCGAGCGCGCCACGAGGGTCGCCCACCGGTCGAGGTCCCCGGCCGTGTAGCCGACGACGGTGGGCTGGCCCGTCGTGCCCGAGGACGCGTGGATGCGGGCCACGCGTTCCTGGGGCACGGCGAACATGCCGAACGGGTAGGTGCTGCGCAGGTCCTCCTTCGTGGTGAAGGGGAACTTCGCGAGGTCGGCGAGGTCGCGGAGGTCCTCGGGGTGGACCCCGGCGTCGTCGAATTTCCGCCGGTACAGGGGCACCTGCGCGTAGGCGTGGGCGAGCGTGGCCTTGAGGCGGTCCAGCTGGACGGACTCGAGGTGGTCGCGGGACCACGTCTCCTCGGCGTCGAGGGTGGCGGGATCCGCGGCGGAGGCGCGGAGGGCGGTGGTGGTCATGGCTGGTCCTTCGCACGGAGGGGGATGGGCTGGTGGTACTGCATCACAGGACGGATCCGACGGCGCGGGCCGCTGCGGCGACGCGCGCGCCGATGGCTTCGACGGGCCGGTCGCTGCGGAGGTAGACGACGGCGAGCGCGGCGGGGAGCCCGCCGCGGACGTGCACGGGCGCGGCGACGGAACTGACGCCGGGTATCACCTCATCCCGGCTCGTCGCGTACCCGGTGGCCGCCGCGAGCCTGGATTCCTCGCGGTAGGGCGCGCCGGGCGCCAGGCGCTGCCAGTGGGCCTCGGTGAGGGCGGACTGGATGGCGATGCCGGGCGCCCCGGCGTCGAACGGGTGGCGCGAGCCGGGCCGCTGCACGAGGGTGCCCTCGCCGTGCGGCGGTTCGACGGCGACGAGGGTGACGCAGTGGTGCCGGTCGAGGACCGCGATGAACGCGGTCATCTGCAGCTCGGAGGCCACCGCGGTGAGCTCGGGCAGGGCCGCGGTCTGCAGCCGGGGCGCCACGCCCCGGGCCAGGTTCGCGAGTCCCGGGCCGGCCTGGAAGCGGCCGCCGGCATCCCGGACCACGAGGGAGTGCTCCTCGAGGGTGCGCAGGATCCGGTAGGCGATGGAGCGGTGCACGTCGAGCGCGCCGGCGATCTCCGCCGTCGTCAGCCCGTCCGGGGTGTCCGCGAGGATCTCGAGGGCCCTGATACCCCGGGACAGGGTCTGGGAGGCGGGGGCCGACGGCGTCGCCCCGGTCGCGTCCGTCGTGGGGCGACCCTCCGGTACGGTCCGCATGTCAGGCGACGGCCCGTCCGGCGCGAGGAGCCCCGGCACGGTCCGTCCGGGAGACCAGGAGCGGGGCGAAGAACGCGGCGAGGCCCGCCGGGTCGGCGAGCGGGAGCACGTGCGCCACGTACTGGTCGGGGCGGACGACGACGACGACGCCCGCCCGGTCGAGTCCGCGCAGGTCGAAGATGTCCGCGGCCGGATCAGCGGCGTACACCTTCTCGTAGTCGGTGAGCCCGAACGGCCCCACCGCGGGCGTGAACTCCGCCGGGACCCGCCCGATGTCCACCTGCGCGTGGCCCTGCTGGTAGATCACCTTCACGTCGAACCAGGCGTCCCGGTCGGTTCCCTCCGGCGTGGCGGCGAGCGGCGAGTCGGGGTGGCTGCCGATCCAGTCCGCGAACGCCCCGACGGCGGAGTCCGCGCCGGGCTCCGCGCCGTCCGCGAAGGCGTAGATGCGCCACCGGCCGTCGGCCGTCGCATGGTGGCCGAGGTGCATCGGGACGCCGTCGCACACGCGGACCACGGGCGCGGACTTGAAGCGCTTGCCGACGGGGAAGCCGGTGGCGAGGTCCTGGTGGGCGTTCCCGGCGACGAGCATCGACGGCGCGTACTGGGTCATGAAGCCCGCGGGGAACTCCATGGTCCGCACGTAGAAGTCCTCGAGTTCGGACGGGTCCGCGAAGTCCTCCGGCTTCCGCGCCATGAGGGTGGACCATTCCTTGTCGAAGGCGATGAGGTCCTTCGCCACGACCTGCCGTTCGGCGGAGTAGGTGGCCAGCAGGGCCTCCGGGCTGCGGCCCTCGAGGACGTGCCCGAGTTTCCAGCCGAGGTTGAAGCCGTCCTGCATGGACACGTTCATGCCCTGGCCGGCCTTGGCGCTGTGCGTGTGGCAGGCGTCGCCGGTGATGAACACGCGCGGGGTGCGGGTGCCCACGTCCTCCGGCCGGACGTCGTCGAACCTGTCGGTGAGGCGGTGCCCCACCTCGTAGACGCTGTGCCAGGCGACGTTCCGGACGTCGAGCGTGTAGGGGCTGAGGATCGTGTTCGCCTTGGCGATGATCTGCTCGAGCGTCGTGGACCGCACCGCGGCCTTGTCCGCCGGGTCCACCTCGCCGAGGTCGACGTACATGCGGAAGAGGTGTCCGCCCTCGCGCGGGATCAGCAGGATGCTGCCGCCGGCCCCGGACTGGATGGCGCACTTGCGGCGGATGTCGGGGAAGTCGGTGACCGCAAGGGCGTCCATCACGCCCCAGGCGTGGTTGGCCCGGTCCCCGGCGAGGGTGCAGCCGATCGCCTGGCGCACCGGGCTGCGCGCGCCGTCGGCCCCGACCACGTACCGTGCCCGTACGGTACGCTCCGCGCCGGCGTGCTCCCCCGCTGTGCGCACGAGGGTGACCCGCACCGGGTACTCCTGCTCGTCGTCGACCTCCAGGCCCGCGAATTCGAAGCCGTAGTCGGCTTCCATGCGGGTGGGGGCGTTCTTCATGTACTCGGCGAAGTAGTCGAGCACGCGGGCCTGATTGACGATCAGGTGGGGGAACTCGCTGATGCCGGTCGGATCGTCCTCGGGCCGGGCCGTGCGGACGATGCGCGAGGGATCCGCGGGATCCGGCTTCCAGAAAGCCATCTCGACGATCCGGTACGCCTCGTCGATGATCCGGTGGGCGAAGCCGAAGGCCTGGAAGGTCTCGACGCTGCGGGCCTGGATGCCGTCCGCCTGGCCGATGGCGAGCCGGCCCGGGCGGCGCTCCACGATACGCGTGGTGATACCCGGGAACTGGGAGAGCTGTGCGGCGGCGATCATGCCGGCTGGCCCGGTGCCGATGATGAGGACGTCGACCACGTCGGGGAGCTCCTGCGGGCGGTCGAGGCCGACGCCGGCGGCAGGCTGGACGCGGGGATCACCGGACACGTAGCCGTGATGGTGGAATTGCACGGGCGGGCCTCACTTCATTGTGGATGTGCCATTTGCGTTCGATAATCGAACGCACCGTTCTTCTTTTGTAGGGCGATGGTAGCCCGGGCAGCGCCGCGACTCAATGGGGGTGGGCGGTCGACGGCGCGCAGCCGCCGCGTCCGCCGTCATGGACGGAAGGCCAGCCGGCCGCCGGGACCACACGCCGCTTGACCCGACGCCCGCCTTCCGGTGAACTGGTAAGTGTGCTTATCAAAACGGGTCAAGAAGTCGGCCCGAGGATGAGCGCCCCGACGGCGTCCGGCCTGCAACGTACTGGAGGCCGGGCGCTCTCGCGGGGACACCCGACCTGACACCGTCTCCCTGGCGGCGCAGCGACGGATGGTCTCCCCCTCCGGCCACCCCCTCGGGCAGGGCGTCGGGCAGTTGGGCCTCTCGAACTGCGATGCCCGACCCACCCTCATCAACTCAGGGCAGCCTCCCGGCGAACCGGCCCATCCGCTGCCCGGCAGTGTTGGTCCCTGCTCCGACCGGAACATGGGCGGTCGCCTTGGCCAGGCCGACCCGGGGCATCCCGTTGTAGATGGTCTCGATGCCGGGGGCAGGCACAAGACAGGTCTCGTGCCAGACGCCGACGTCCCCGCTCCCGGCGCCCTCCTTCATGAATCGGCGCCAGGGCTCCAGGTGCGGGGCCTCCCTATCGGCGGCGAAGGCGCGGAGATGCTCCGGGCTCGTCCAATAGCTCAGTAGCAGGGTGGTCCGGCCGAACCACTGCTCATAACCCAGCATTCCGGCAGACCCGCGCCTGGACCGCCTGACCCCGCACCCCCCCCTCGGGCAGGGCTGGCGGGCACGAACCTCCTACCTCGAGTGGCTGTTAAAGACCACAGGGGTCATCTTGAGCGAATCAGCCGGGAAGGTACGGCTCGTACGGCTCGTACGGCTCGAGCGTGCCGTCGAGCACCGGCACGTCGAGGGTGGTGGTCTCGGTCGGGGCGGCCAGGGACAGCTCCGTGAGAGCGCCGGGTGGTTCCTCCACACCGGCGAGGATCTGCTCGTTCGTGTCCAGCGGGTATCGGCCGTCCGCCGGCACGGTCACCACGATCTGGTCGTCGGGGTCGCTGATCGTCACCTCGACGGGGGCGGAGGATTCGTTGACGAGCGTTCCCAGGAGGCGGCCGGGTTCGCCCTCGTCCGCGGACACGAGGAGCATGCTGCGCAGCTCCACGACCCCGACCTGCCCGTCCTCACCGGTGGTGATGGCATCCCTGGTCTCCTCGGGGGCACTGCACCCGGTCACCGCGAGGGCGGTCAGCAGTGTGAGCACGATGGAACGCCGCAGTGGGCTTCGCGTAGGACGGTCCGTGGGACGGTGCATGACAGCTCCTTTTCAGGCCGGCGGGTGCTGACCTCGATGTGTCGTCGGAGGTGCCGTTCTCGGAGCCGGCATCGGATTCCTCGACGACCGGTTCCTGACGGGTGGATTGTGCTGCGCCTGAACCGACCGTAAGCAGGCTTTCCAGCGACCCTCAACCGCCGTTGCTGCTTCGTGACAGGATCACGGGCTACGTTGCCTAATCGCAACTGGCCCGTTATTCAGGCGATCATCAGAATCCCGGGGCGGTCGCCCCGGGCCGGAACCGTCATCGCCGGGGCATCATGTCGGGGAGAACTTCCCGGCGCGTGCAGGCACCTCGACGCAGCCCGGGCGGATATCCTCACGTTCACCGAGGGATCACGCAGACTCCGATGATTTTCCTGCCGAAGGATCGTCCAACAGGCAGTGGAGGACTGTCCGGTCGGCTTCACATCAACGAGTGTCAGGAGAAACCATCATGGCTGCACCCCTTGTCTACATCAGCTTCCCCGGAACCGCGCGCGAAGCGCTCGGGTTCTATGCCGATGTCTTCGGAGGTGAGTTGTCCCTGCATTCGTACGAGGACCACGGGAGGACCGACGGTGCGCCGGACGCCGTCGCCCACGGAATCCTCGACGGTGTCGTCGCCCTCGCAGGCTCGGACACGCCGGCGGGAGAGCAGTCCGTGCGGTGCGAGGGCCTCATGCTCTCACTGCTGGGGACCGCCGAACCGGCAATCCTGCACGAGTGGTTCGACAAGCTCTGCGTCGGCGGATCCGCGATCGACCCCCTGGTCCAACGGCCCTGGGACGGCGCGGACGGACAGGTCACGGACCGCCATGGGCTTCGCTGGCTCATCGGCTACGAGTCCAAGGCATGAGTGATGCTCGACTGTTCGCGCAGCTGGCGGCGGAGCGCGCCCACGTGCTGCGCGCCGTCGAGGGGCTGACCGAAGCACAGATGAGCACAGCACGTGTTCCGTCGGGGTGGAGCGTGACGAACCTGTTGACCCATCTTGCGTTCGATGACGAGATGTTCTGGATCTCGGCCGTCCTCGGCGCAGATCCTGCTGCGATCGACGCCCTTCATGACGGATGGCACTCCACACCGATGACCGGCGCGGAAGCGGTGACCATCTATCAGGAACAGATCACCAGCAGCGACAGGGCACTCGTCGAGATCGACCTGGATGCCCCTCCCCTTTGGTGGCCCCCGGTCAGTGAGTTCGGCCACCCGCCCATGGCGGACGGGCGCGAGGTCGTGTTCCGTGTGCTCGCGGAGACCTCGGTCCATGCCGGTCACCTCGACATCGTGCGTGAACTGATCGATGGGCACCAGAACCTCGTCGTCGCCTGACCGACACGCCCACACCCCGCACCCCGCACCCGCAAGGACCGCTCACCTATCGAAAGGCCACCTGATGCCCGACTTCGCCATCCTCATCTACGCGGACGAGTCCCTCCATGCCCTCGAAGCGGC
Source organism: Arthrobacter sp. Ld5 (assembly GCF_051172775.1). Classification (NCBI taxonomy): domain Bacteria; kingdom Bacillati; phylum Actinomycetota; class Actinomycetes; order Micrococcales; family Micrococcaceae; genus Arthrobacter; species Arthrobacter sp. Ld5. Next base: position 34,992 of record NZ_JBPKBO010000022.1, on the reverse strand, counting down.
TGAGGCCGATCTGGAGGAAAACGACCGGCACGCGCAGGACCTCCAGGACTCAGGGGCGATGTCCCTCGCCTACGCCCTGACGCCCAGGGCCAGCGCGGTCTCCGTCCGACGCGGAGGCACGACGGCCGGCCCCTTCGTCCGGGCCGATCAGTTCGTCGCCGGCTTCTACGTCATCGACGCACCGGATCTCGACGCCGCCATCGCCGTCGCCCGCCTGAACCCCGCAGTCCGCACGAGCACGGGCGGGGTCGAAGTCCGCCCCGTCCACAGCGGAGGGATCATCACCGGGAGCCAGTAGGCCGCGCGACGCTCCTCGTCCGCGCCTCCGGCACGTATCGGGCTTCAGCTTCGGTGGTTGAACACCGCGAAGGAGGAGACCCCGGTGACGGCCAGGGCCCCCATGAGGAGGGTCATCACCATCGGCGCTTCGGCTCCGAAGCCGATGGCAAGAGTGGCCACGCCGACCGAGGGGAGGGAGACCAACCCGACGACGGCGAGTGCGCGCGTCAGGAGCGCGTCCTCACGCTCGTCCCCGGTCTGCGTCCACGCCCGCTCGAAGGTGGACGCCCGGTCCGGGCGGCGCAGCACCCGCCATGCCATCCCCAGGGCCGCGGCCATACCGATGCCGAGGCCGACGAGGAACCCCGGGATCATGTTTCCCGGCGCGTGCTGCCTCAGCAGCACCACGACGACGGCCATCAGGACGAGGATCACCGCGAGGATACCGAGGGCTACCACTTTGCGCCGTGCTGGCGTGTCAGTCTGCATGGAAGATCTCCTCTACCGGGTGTTGGAAGTAACGAGCAATGGCGATCGCCAGGGGAAGGGAAGGATCGTAGCGACCGGTCTCGATCGAGTTGATGGTCTGACGCGAGACCTGAAGAGCCTCGGCCAGGTCCTGCTGGGACATCCCGGCTCCCGCACGGAGGCCACGAAGACTGTTCCGCACGTCACCCCCCTAGGTGTAAAGGAACCTTGTCATGTCGAGTGTCCTTTACGCGGCGCTCATTGTCGAGACCCGCCAACCCCCCTGTTGCGGAAAACCCCGACGACCCGCCGTCGAGGAGTGGGCGGGTCGATGCCCTCTCAGCGGTGCGTGCGGGCGAAGAATTTGAAGCGGTCTCCCCGGAACACTGATCGGGTCCACTCGACCGGCACTCCCTCGGCATCGAGGCCACGTCGGTGGATGAGCAACAGGGGGGCGCCCATTTCGATGGCGAGGAGACGCACCTCCTCCGGGCCGGCGACCATCGTGCCCACGGTGTCTTCGGCTTCGGCAATATCCACGCCGTACTGGCTGCTGAGCACTGAATACAGCGAGCCGTTCTGCTCGAGCTGTCGCCGCAGGTCGGGCATGGACCCCGGGAGGTATGCCACCTCGTGCGCCACGGGCTCGCCATTGATGAGGCGTACGCGTGCGACGCGCGTGAGATCCGCGTCGGCCGGGACGCCGAGCTGCGCTGCCAGGTCGGCATCGGCGAGGATCGACTCGACGCCCAGGATGTCCGATGCACTCTTGAGGTGCTGAGCGTCCGCGTCCGCGGTGAAGGATGTGAGCTGGCGGAGGTAGCTGGGGCGCGAGGGCGCCACGAACGTCCCCTTACCTTGCGTGCGGTTCAGCATCCCCTCGGCCACGAGCTCGGAGATGGCTTGCCGAACGGTGGTCCGGGACGTTTCATAGCGGGCGGCGAGGGCGCGCTCGGTGGGCATCGGCGCTCCCGGACCGGCCTCGGCGGCCAGGCGGCGCAGGTCTTCCTTCACTGTGTAGTACTTCGGAGCAGTAGACACCAACGTGGTCATTCGATGATGATACCGCCGCGCCCGAAAATTGGTCTATGCCAATCCATTGACTTCGAAATTGGTCTAGTCCAAACTTGGGGAACTGAAGACATATCTCCCCGCTCGGCACCGGAAGGAACTATTGCGATGACTGCACCCAGGAGGTCCCGGCCCGCGGTCGTGACGATCGGCGCGGGCCTTTCCCTCGCCCTCATGCTGACTGCATGTTTGGGGGACTCGGGGGGTGACAACTCCTCCGACGGCACGATCGAGGTGTGGGCCCACAGCGGCCAAGCCGCGGAGGCGGAAGCACTCGGGACTCTCGTGGATGAGTTCAACGAGTCGCAGGACGACGTCACCGCCAACCTGACGCTCATTCCGGAAGCGGACTACACCAGCACCATCCAGGCGACCTCGGCCGATGAACTCCCCGAGGTCATGGAGATGGATGCCCCTACCATGGCCTCCTTCGCCTACGACCGGAAACTCATCCCGCTCGAGGGTGTCGTCTCGCCCGAGGCGCTCGACAACAGGATCAGCGGCGTCACGGAGAGCGGAACCTACAACGACGAGACCTACGCTGTCGGCCTGTTCGACGTCGGCCTGGGCCTGTGGGGCAACAAGGCACTCCTCGAGGAGGCAGGCATCGAAGCCCCCACCACGGCTGAGGAGGCGTGGACCGTCGACGAGTTCCGTGCGAATCTCGCCGAGCTGGCCGAGGTGTCACCGTCCGGCAAGGCCATCGATCTCGGGGAAGCCAACGGTTTCGCTGCCGAATGGGGGACCTTCACGACCACGCCGGACATCTGGTCTGCCGGTGGCACCCTGATGAAAGATGGCAAGGCGGACGGCGTGCTCAACAGCCAGGAGAACGTCGACGCGCTCGAGGAGTGGGCGTCGTGGCGGGAATTCGCGGACCCCAACACCAGCGGTAGCGCGTTCCCCGATGGACAGACCGCACTCACCTGGACCGGGAACTGGATGTACCCGACGTTCAGCGAAGCGCTGGGCGAGGACCTTGCCCTGATGCCCCTGCCCGACTTCGGCAATGGCACCAAAGCCGGCCACGGGTCCTGGCAGTGGGGCGTCACGCCCGCCGCCGAGGGCAACACGGAGGCCGCCGGATCCTTCCTGGACTTCCTCCTCAGGGACGAGAGCATCGCCACGATGGTCGAGGCCAATGCCGCAGTACCGGGCAGCACTTCGGCACTGGAGCAGAGCGAGCTGTACGGGCCGGGCAAGCCGCTCGAGCTGTTCGCCACCAACCTGGAATCGGCGTGCGGATCGGACAACGTGACCCAGGAGTGCATCGCTGTCGCGCGACCGGTGACCCCCGGGTACCCGACGGTGACCAGCTCCTTCGGCAGCGCCCTCCTGGCAATCTGGGGCGGAGCGGACGTGCAGGACGAACTCGATTCCGCGGCCCGCGCCATCGACTCCGACTTCTCGGACAACGACGGCTACCAGAACGACTAACCGGCCGTGAGGCGGGGCCGAACGGCCCCGCCTCCTTGTCAGAGGAGCTCGCCATCGCCACCACAACAGGCCTCACTCCCCCTCAGGCGCCGACAGCGGCCGAGCGGCCCAGACGACGAAGCAGGTCCGCCGGCCTCGCCGGCCCGCTCATGGCCACGCCGGCACTGCTGCTCCTGCTGCTGTTCGTCGCAGTGCCTTTCCTGGCAGCGATCGGGTTCTCGGCGTACAACGTCCGGCTCGGCGACCCCCGGGCACCGAGCTTCATGGGGTTCACCCAGTACGCGCGGATCCTGACCGACCCGGACGTCTCGCGCGACTTCCTCAGCGCGCTGCTGCACAACCTGATCTTCGCAGTGATCGTGGTACCCGTGCAGACAGCCCTGGCACTCGCCCTGGCGTTGCTGGTCAACAAGAGCATCCCGGGAATCGGCATCTTCCGGTCGCTGTACTTCCTCCCGGTCGTCTTCCCCATCGCGCTGGTCGCCATCATCTGGCGCCTCATCCTTGCTCGTGGTGACCAGGGCCTGCTCAACTCGGCTCTGTCCTTCTTCTCGGGAGGAGCGTTCGGCGCCCAGGACTGGCTGGGGTCCGAAGTCACCGCGCTGGCGTCGGTGATCGTCCTGTCCATCTGGCAAGGGTGCGGTTTCCAGATGGTCATCCTCCTCGCCGCGCTGCAGCAGGTTCCCGCGGAACTCTACGAGGCGGCCGAGCTCGACCGCGCCAACGCCTGGCACCGCTTCATCCACGTCACGGTGCCAGGCATCAAGACCACCCTGGTCTTCGTCGCCCTGTACACGATGATCCTGTCACTGCGCGTGTTCGACCAGATCTACGTTCTGGCGAAGTCCGGCGGCGGGCTCAACGAGGGGGCCACCCGGACCGTCATGTACGAAGCCGTCACCGCCGCCTTCGACGAGAACAACATCGGTCGTGCGAGCGCCATATCCGTCGTGTTCTTCGTCATCGTCGTCATCCTGTCCGTGATCCAGCGCCACGCCACCCGCGAGAAGGAGAGTTGAAGATGGCCCAGCCCGTCGCGCCGTCGCGGACGATCAGCAGACGTGAGCTGACGTCCCGCATTCCGCACTACGCCGCCCTGCTCATCACCGGCCTGCTCTTCCTCGCCCCCGTCGCCTATATGATCGCGGCGTCACTCGCCCCGGCAAGCGACACCCTCGCCGGCTTCGCGGTCTTCGATGTGACTCAATGGGGATTGCACAACTACTCGGGCGTGGCCTCGAGCCTGTCCTCGGACAGCACCGGGCACCTGTGGCGGTTCTTCGCCGTCTCGTTCACCGTGACCGTCGCCGTCGTCGGGCTGGGTCTCGTCGTGAACTCGATGGCAGCGTTCGCGCTCTCCCGCCTGTCCTGGCGCGGCCGAGGCGTCGCCCTTCTCGCCATCCTGCTCCTGCTGATCGTGCCCTTCGAAGCGGTCGCCGTCCCGATGTTCTACCTCTACAACGACGCCCGCAACACGCTGTGGATCCAGATCGTGCCGTTCATCGGCAACGCCCTGTCCATCTTCCTCTTCTACTCCTTCTTCTCCGGAATACCGCGAAGCATCGACGAGGCGGCGCGGATGGACGGGGCGGGGCCCTGGCGCATCTTCTGGCGCATCATCGCACCCATGAGCAAGCCCGCCTATGCATCGGTGGCGATCCTCACGTTCCTCACACAATGGGGATCCTTCCTCTGGCCGGTGCTCATGATCTCCGATCCGAACCTGCGACCGCTGCCACTCCAGATCAGTGTCTTCGCGGGGCAGTTGCCGCCCGCGTGGGGGCAGGTCATGGCTTTCGGTGTCCTCCTCGTCGTACCGGTCATCGTGGTGTTCCTCGTGTTCCAGCGCTGGTTCATCGAGGGCGTGGCGAGTTCCGCCGTCAAGGGCTAGGCCCTTCCCCTCCTCACGCCATCCACCCACCAGAAAGGACAGACCGTGGACGTCGTCATCCTGCCCGACCCCGCAGCGGTCGGTTCCCGGGCCGCGCATCTCATAGCGCAGCGCGCAGCGGCCGATCCGGAAATGGTCCTCGGCATAGCCACCGGCTCGTCGCCGCTGGGAACCTACCGGGAACTCGCCCTGCTGCGGGCACAGGGGAAGGCCACACTCGACCGATTGCGGTGCTTCGCGCTCGACGAGTACGTAGGACTGCCCGACGGGCACCCGGCACGTTACGCCGTCGTCGTCGCCGACGAGGTGACGGCGCCACTGGGACTGGACCCGGCGAACGTGCACGTCCCCGACGGGAGCGCGGCGGATGTCCATCGGGCATGCCTGGACTACGAGCAGGCGCTGACTGCTGCCGGAGGCGTGGACCTCCAGATTCTCGGCATCGGGACCAACGGCCATATCGGCTTCAACGAGCCGATCTCGTCGCTGGCCTCCCGCACACGCATCAAGGCCCTGTCCGCGCAGACGCGCAGGGACAACGCACGGTTCTTCTCATCGGACGATGCCGTGCCCACGCACTGCATCACCCAGGGACTCGGCACGATCCTGGACGCGCAGGAAATACTCCTGATGGCGCAGGGACCATCGAAGGCGGACGCCGTCGCCGCCGCGATCGAGGGCCCGGTGACGAGCATGTGCCCGGCGTCCGTCCTCCAGTTCCATCCGCGCGTGACAGTCCTGCTGGACGAGGACGCCGCGTCACGACTGACGCTGACCGACTACTACCGATTCGTGGCCGACGCCGAACCGCTGCTCGTCGGGGAGAACCGATGACGTTCCGACTGCCCGACCACTGGGTGTGGGACAGCTGGCTTGCCGACGACGGGGAGAACTACCACCTGTTCTTCCTCCGCGCGAGCAGGGCACTGATCGATCCCGCCAGGCGCCACTTCCGGGCCTCCATCGGGCACGCCATATCCCCGGACCTCGAGGGGTGGACTCTCCTGCCGGACGCCCTCGTCGCCGCCGACGTACCAGCCTGGGACGATCTGGCCACCTGGACCGGCTGCACCGTCCGAGGCTCGGACGGCCTCTGGCACCTGTTCTACACCGGCGTCAGCCGTGCCGAGAACGGTCTCCAGCAGCGCATCGGATCCGCCGTGTCCGATGACCTGGTCACCTGGACCCGATCCCCGATGCCGGCGCTCGAGGCTGACCCCCGGTGGTACGAGAAGCTGGGTGAGGGAACCTGGCCGGATGAGGCATGGCGGGATCCGTTCGTCTTCTTCGACGAGGAGACGCAGTTGTGGCAGATGGTCATCACCGCCCGCAGCCGCACCGGCGATCCCGACCAGCGTGCCGTCGTCGGGCACGCCGTCAGCGCGGACCTCACGCAGTGGGACACGCGCCCGCCGCTGTCCTCTCCTGCCGGCTTCGGGGAGATGGAAGTGATCCAGTCGCGAGAGGTCCAGGGCGAAGCAGTACTGCTCTTCTCGTGCCTCCCGGACAAAGCGCCCGGCGTGGCATTCGACACCGCCAGCACCGGCACCTGGATCGCCCGGGGCGAGAGCCTGGTGGGTCCCTGGAACATCACCGGCAGCTCGAGTTTCTTCCTCCCCGGCGTCTACGCCGCGCAGCTGTTCAGGAAACGCGACGGCGAATGGGTCGTCTTCGGTTTCCAGAACAGCGTGGACGGACGCTTCGTAGGGGAGATCGCCAGCCCCGTTCCGCTGGCGGACATCCTCGCCGGAGAGGCGCTCTTCCCGGTATCGACCACCAGCATGTGACCCCGCACCACACCCACAAGGAGAGACCATCATGTTCAGACGACAGATCGCCACAGCATCGATCGCCGCGCTCATCGCCGGCGGCGCCGTGCTCGGCGCAGGACCAGCCCTGGCCGCACCAGAGAAGAGCGCGCAGAAGACCACCGACGTGACAGTGATGTCCTTCAACATCCACTACGGCGCCGACGGTGACAACGTGTTCGACATCGAACGGACAGCCTCCGTGATCGAGGATTCGAGCGCCGAGATCATCGGCCTGCAGGAGGTCGACAACCACTGGGGCGCGCGCAGCGACTTCCTCGACGAAGCGGAATGGCTGGCGGAACGGCTGGACATGCACGTCGTGTACGGGGCGAACCTGGATGAGCCACCCCTGCCCGGCGACGTGGACAACCGCCAGTACGGCACAGCGATCCTGAGCGAGTACCCCATCATCTCGTCGGAGAATCACCTGCTGACGAACATCGAGTACGAGGAAAGGCCCACTGAGCAGCGCGGCCTCCTCGAAGCCGTGGTCAACGTCCGCGGCAACCACATCGCCTTCTACAGCACCCACCTGGACTTCCAGCGTGAGGAACAGCGCGCACTGCAGGTCCAGGAGATCATCGACATCACCGACGCCAGCAAGCGCCCCGCGGTCATCGTCGGTGATCTCAACGCGACCCCGGACGCTCCCGAGCTGCAGCCCCTTTTCTCGGTCTTCACCGACACCTTCGCAGCCCTCGGGCAGAACGAGGACTACACCTTCGGACCCGACCTCGAGGGCCTCCCCGGCAGCGGTTCCGTGGAGAACCCCAGCCTGCGCATCGACTACATCCTGACCGCTCGGGGCGCCACCGCGACCTCCGCGAAGGTCATCCACACCACGGCGTCGGATCACCTGCCCATCGTTGCCGAGCTGTCTATCACCAAGACCCCCAACGGCAAGGTCAAGTAGCGGCCGACGGACATGACGTCAGGGCAGTGCACGGTGCCAGGGGTTGTCCTGGCCGTCGATATCGGGGGAACCACGGTCAAGGGTGCCGTCTTCGTCGATGGCGTCGAACAAGCCCCCGGAAGCACTGTCCCCACCTTCACGGCGTCCTCAGGCGCCCTCGGCGCGGTCCTCGCGGTGCTGTCAGCGCTCGCGGGGACCGCGCGTGCGCTCGGCCACGAGCCCACCGCCATCGGGGTAGGAACTCCCGGCCTCGTGGACAGAGGTGCCGGCATGGTGCGGTATGCCGCGAATCTCGGGTGGACCGACCTGCCCCTGCAACAGCTCCTCGAAGCACGGTTCGGCGTTCCGACACTGATCGATCACGACGCCCGCACGGCAGCGCGCGCAGAAATGGCTGTGCGCCCGGCGCTGCGGGACTTCGTGTTCATTCCCATCGGCACCGGCGTCTCTGCCGCCGTCGTCGTCGCCGGGAAGACCGTGACCGGAGCACGCGGACAGGCCGGCGAACTGGGGCACATCCCCACCGTGCCCAACGGTCGGCCGTGCTCCTGCGGGCAGTTCGGGTGCCTGGAGGCGTATGCCTCCGCCGGTGCTGTCCTGGCGAGGTACATCGCGGGCGGAGGCAGCGCCGAGAGCGCTGCCGACGTGGCCGGGCTGGTGGGCCACGACGGACTCGCCGATGACGTGTGGTCCGACGCCGTCGACGGCCTCGCCACGGGGATCATCACCCTGACTGCAACACTCGATCCGGAGGAGATCGTCATCGGAGGAGGCCTGGGAGCCGCGGGGCCCCTGCTGCTGGACCCCCTCCGCGCGAAGGTCGGGAGCCTGCTGCGTTGGCGCGACCCGCCGGCGATCAGCGCCTCCCGTGCCGGTCCTCGAGCCGGACTCCTGGGCGCCGCACTGCTCGGCAGCGCCGCTCGATCCAGCTCCCGTCACGCCAACCAGGAAAGTCCATGACCAACACACAGCGCCAGGTGATCCTCGGACGCGTCCACACGGGACTCATCGAGCACACCGAGGGTGCGGTAGCCATCGACGATGGGCACATCGGGTACGCGGGGGCACGGGAGCATTTCGATGCAGAGGGTTGGCCGGCACCGATCGTGCTGGGACCCGAGGAGATCCTCGTTCCCGGATTCGTCGACACGCACTGCCACGGCGCCTTCGGCGCGGACTTCTCCACATCGTCGGAGGCATCGATCCGGCAGGCCCTGACCAGGCTCCACGCACGTGGCACCACCACGGTGGTTGCCAGCCTCGTCACCGCCCGTAAGGAGGACATGCTGGACGCTGCCGCCCTCCTCGGGGCGCTTGCCGCCGATGGGGCCGTGGCAGGCATCCACCTCGAGGGCCCCTTCCTCTCCCATGCGCGCTGCGGGGCACAGGATCCACGGTGGTTGTCACCTCCCGACCTCGAGCTGACCGCGCAGCTCATCCAGGCCTCCGGCGAGACCATCCGCGCCATGACCTACGCGCCGGAACTCGAAGGATCCGACGCTCTCGTCGAGTTCCTGGTGAGCCGAGGCGTCATACCGTCACTCGGCCACACGGATGCTGATGCGCCGACCACTGGAACCTCCCTGGCACATGCACGACGACGAATGGCTGCCGCGGCCACTCCCGCAGCAGTGCCAGCCGTCACCCACCTGTTCAACGGCATGCCCACCATTCACCACCGATCGCCCGGCCCCGTGATGGCCTGTCTCCGCGCGGCAGCCCGCGGTGAGGCCGTGATCGAGCTGATCGCGGACACCCTGCACCTGGATGCCTACACGGTCGAATCCGTGTTCGAGCTGGTCGGTCCCGACAACATCGCGCTGGTCACGGACTCCATGGCCGCCGCGGGCCTCGAGGACGGGACCTACCGGCTAGGGCCCGCGACGGTGAACGTCAGCGAGGCCGCAGCCACCCTCAGTTCGTCCAACGCCATCGCGGGAGGAACCGCCTTCATGCAGGACATCTTCCGGAACACTGTCCGGGCAGGAGTTCCCTTCGACGATGCCATCCGCTCTGCGACCGTCATACCCGCGCGCACCTACGGACTGGGGGATCGGATCGGCCGCCTGGCAGCGGGCCTCACCGCCGACGCCGTCGTCCTCACCGGCGACCTCGACGTCGCGCGCGTCCTTCGACGGGGAACCTGGATGACCTGACGCCTCCGATACGCCCCTGACACCACGGCGTGCCGTCGACGCGCTCCCTCAGCGCCGGATCCCCTTCCAGAAGTACGCCACCGGCCCCACGAAGTTGATGGCGATGATGGCGGCCCACATGCCCTTGCTCCCGTTCACCGTGTCCTTGGGCCGCGTGGCGAGGTCCGTCCAGGCGAAGGCGGCCAGGGACAGCTGCACGGTGCCGAGGATCATCACCCTCGCCTTCTGCCCGTCCGTCAGGTCGCTCCAGTGCTTCCTGGCGGCCCTCTTCGAGGAATGCGTCGATGCTCTGCGGTCTGCCATGGGTGTCTCCCGGTTTGGGGCCGGTGCCGGAAGCGGGGCTCGAGCCCCGTCCCCGGAAGCACGGGCCGGGCGGAACGTTTCGGATGTCATATCCCACCACGGACGGCTCCCCCTGACCATGCCCCCGACGAGAATTCCGACGCGGCAGCGGTCGGACCTTGACGCACCGGAACACCCCTGCCTACTCTTCGTATACGATTTCGTACTCGATGAGGAGCAACGGGTGGAACTGCTCGACGACGGCGTCCTCGCCGCAGCCCGCAAGGTCATCGCGGTGCACATCAACTACCCCAGCCGCGCAGCGCAGCGGGGCCGCACGCCCGAGCAGCCCTCCTACTTCCTCAAGCCCTCCTCCTCCCTCGCCCTGTCCGGGTCCGCCGTCGAACGCCCGGCCGGCTGCGAACTGCTCGGTTTCGAGGGCGAGATCGCACTGATCATCGGCACCCCTGCCCGCCGGGTCTCCCCCTCGAATGCCTGGAGCCACGTCCGCTGGGTCACGGCAGCGAACGACCTCGGCGTCTACGACCTGCGCTACGCGGACAAGGGCTCGAACCTGCGGTCCAAGGGCGGGGACGGCTTCACCCCGGTGGGCCCCGGCCTCCTCCCGGCCGACGCCGTCGACCCCGCCGCCCTCCGAATCCGCACGTGGCACAATCGGGCGCTGGTGCAGGACGACACCACCGCAGACCTCCTCTTCCCCTTCGCACGGCTCATCGCGGACCTGTCCCAGCTCCTCACCCTCGAACCCGGCGACATGATCCTCACCGGCACGCCCGCGGGTGCGTCGGTCGCCGGACCGGGCGACCTGCTGGAGGTCGAAGTCACCGGAGCCGACCTGTCCACGGGGCGGCTGGTGACGACGGTCAGCGAGGGCACGACGCCGCTGGCCGCGTTCGGCGCCGGCCCGAAGGTCGACGACGTGCAGCGCGAGGAGGCCTACGGCTCCCGCGAGGCCGCCGGGCTGCCCCCGGCCGGGGCGACCGGCGTCCTGACGCCCGCGTTGAAGGCAACCCTCGAGAGCGTCTCCACCGCAACGCTCTCCTCCCTGCTGCGCAAGCGCGGGCTGAACAACGTCAGCATCGACGGCCTGACGTCCACGCACCCGGGCCGGCGCGTCGTCGGGCTCGCGCGCACCCTCCGCTACGTGCCGAACCGCGAGGACCTCTTCGCCGCCCACGGCGCGGGCTACAACGCCCAGAAACGCGCCATCGACACCGTCGGCGAGGGGGAGATCCTCGTGATGGAGGCCCGCGGCGAGAAGGGCACGGGCACGATCGGGGACATCCTGGCCCTCCGCGCGCAGGTCCGCGGCGCGGCGGCGATCATCACCGACGGCGGCGTCCGCGATTTCGCCGCCGTGGCCGCCATGGACATGCCCACCTTCTACGCCAACCCGCACCCCGCCGTGCTGGGGCGGCGCCACATCCCGTGGGACACCGACGTCACGATCGCCTGCGGCGGGACGACGGTCCAGCCGGGGGACGTCATCGTGGCGGACGCCGACGGCATCCTCGTGATCCCGCCCGCCCTCGCGGAGGAGCTGGCCGGGGACGCCGTCGTGCAGGAACGGGAGGAGGCGTTCATCGCGGAGATGGTGGCCGACGGGCACGGCGTGAACGGCCTGTACCCGATGGACGCGGCCTGGCGGAAGCGCTACGACGAGTGGCAGGAGCGGCAGGCCCATGGTTGAGCCGATGGCGACCGACGACGACGCCCCCGCGGAGGGCAGCAAGTCGCAGCAGGCCTACGAAGCCGTCACCCGGCGGATCGTGGACGGCTCCTACCCGCCGGGGCACCGCCTCGTCCTGGCGATCATCGCCCGGGACCTCGGGATCAGTGTCGTGCCGGTGCGGGAGGCCATCCGCCGCCTCGAGGCCGAGGGCCTGGTGACGTTCCAGCGGAACGTCGGCGCCACGGTCGCCGGCATCGACCCCACCGAGTACCTCTACACCATGCAGACCCTGAGCCTCGTCGAGGGGGCGGCGACGGCACTGTCCGCGCCGCTGATCGGCGCGGCGGACATCGAGCGGGCGCGGACGGTCAACGACGAGATGAGGGCCTGCCTGCAGGACTTCGAGCCGGTCCGCTTCACCCGCCTCAACCAGGACTTCCACGCCATCCTCTTCGAGCAGTGCCCCAATCCGCACATCCTGGACCTGGTGCACCGCGGATGGAACCGGCTGGCGTCCCTCCGGTCCTCGACGTTCCGGTTCGTGCCCGAGCGCGCCCGCGAGTCCGTCGAGGAACACGCGCACCTGCTCGCCCTCATCGCGGACGGGGCGGACGCCGACGCCGTCGAGCGCGCCGCCCGCCGCCACCGCAGCGCCACCCTCGACGCCTACCTGACGCACTTCAATGCCCCGGAAGCAGCCTCCGGCGCCTCCCACGACCACGGTTAGGACCTCCCCATGACGATCCCCGGCGCACGGACCACCACGGCCACCGCGCAGCACATCCCGGAGGGCCTGCCCTCCTCCCTCCAGCACTACATCGACGGCCGGTTCGTCGACTCCGTGGGCGGGGGGACGTTCGACGTCCTCGACCCGGTGTCCAACACCGTCTACGCCACCGCGGCGGCGGGCCGGCAGGAGGACGTCGACCTCGCCGTCGCCGCCGCGCGGTCGGCGTTCACCAGCGGACCGTGGCCGCGGATGAAGCCCCGCGAGCGCGCCCGCGTGCTGAACCGGATCGCGGACGCCGTCGAGGCGCAGGAGGACCGGCTCGCCGAACTCGAGACCTTCGACACCGGTCTGCCGATCACGCAGGCGAGGGGCCAGGCCCGGCGTGCGGCCGAGAACTTCCGTTTCTTCGCGGACCTGATCGTCGCCCAGTTCGACGACGCCATGAAGGTCCCCGGCTCCCAGATCAACTACGTCAACCGGAAGCCGATCGGCGTCGCCGGGCTCATCACCCCCTGGAACACGCCCTTCATGCTGGAGTCCTGGAAGCTCGCGCCGGCCCTGGCCACGGGCAACACGGTGGTCCTGAAGCCCGCCGAGTTCACGCCCCTCTCCGCATCCCTGTGGGCGCGGATCTTCAGGGACGCCGGGTTGCCCGACGGCGTCTTCAACCTCGTCAACGGGCTCGGCGAGGAAGCCGGGGACGCCCTCGTCAAACACCCCGACGTGCCGCTGATCTCCTTCACCGGGGAGACCACCACCGGCCAGACCATCTTCCGGAACGCCGCAGCGCACCTCAAGGGGCTCTCGATGGAGCTCGGCGGGAAGTCGCCCTGCATCGTCTTCGCGGACGCGGACCTCGACGCCGCCATCGACTCGGCCCTCTTCGGGGTGTTCTCCCTCAACGGCGAGCGCTGCACCGCCGGCTCCCGCATCCTCGTCGAGCGGCCCGTCTACGAGGAGTTCTGCGAGAAGTACGCGGCCCGGGCGAAGACGATCGTCGTCGGCGATCCGCACGACCCCCGGACCGAGGTCGGGGCGCTCGTGCACCCGGAGCACTACGCCAAGGTGGCCTCCTACGTGGAGATCGGCAAGACGGAGGGCCGCCTCCTCGCCGGCGGCGGGCGCCCCGAGCACCTGCCCGAGGGCAACTACATCGCGCCGACGGTCTTCGCCGACGTCGCCCCCGACGCACGGATCTTCCAGGAGGAGATCTTCGGGCCCGTCGTCGCGATCACCCCGTTCGAGGACGACGCCGAGGCCCTGGCGCTCGCCAACAACACGCGCTACGGGCTCGCGGCCTACGTGTGGACGAGGGACCTCACCCGTGCCCACACGTTCGCACAGGACGTGGAGGCCGGGATGGTTTGGCTGAACAGCCACAACGTACGCGACCTGCGCACCCCGTTCGGCGGCGTCAAGGCCTCCGGACTGGGCCACGAGGGCGGCTACCGGTCCATCGACTTCTACACGGACCAGCAGGCCGTGCACATCACCCTCGGCACCGTCCACACCCCGCAGTTCGGCAGGATCGACGACTTCGCAGCCAACGAAGGCTGACCCCCCCCCCGTCCGCTCGACGAAGAGAGAATCGCATGACCACCCGCATCCCCACCCCCTCGGTCCCCGCCCCGGACATCGTCCGCTGCGCCTACATGGAGATCGTGGTCACCGACCTCGCCCGGTCGCGCGCGTTCTACGTCGACGTCCTCGGCCTGCACGTCACCGAGGAGGACGAGGACGCGATCTACCTGCGCTCGCTCGAGGAGTTCATCCACCACAACCTCGTGCTGCGGCGGGGCCCGATCGCCGCCGTCGCCGCGTTCGCCTACCGGGTGAAGTCGCCCGCCGAGGTGGACGCCGCCGAGGCGTACTACCGCGACCTGGGCTGCCGCACCGAGCGCCGCCGGGACGGGTTCACGAAGGGCGTCGGCGACTCGGTGCGGGTCGAGGACCCCCTGGGCTTCCCGTACGAGTTCTTCTACGACGTGCAGCACGTGGAGCGCCTCACCCAGCGCTACGACCTGTACTCGGCCGGCGAGCTCGTACGCCTGGACCACTTCAACCAGGTCACCCCCGACGTGCCGCGCGGCCGCGCCTACCTCGAGGACCTCGGCTTCCGCGTCTCCGAGGACATCCAGGACTCCGACGGCGTCACCTACGCCGTCTGGATGCACCGCAAGCAGACCGTGCACGACACCGCCCTGACCGGCGGCAACGGCCCGCGCATGCACCACGTGGCGTTCGCGACCCACGAGAAGCACAACATCATCCAGATCTGCGACAAGATGGGCGCCCTGCGCATCAGCGACCGCATCGAACGCGGGCCCGGGCGGCACGGCGTCTCCAACGCGTTCTACCTCTACATCCTCGACCCGGACGGCCACCGCGTGGAGATCTACTGCCAGGACTACTACACGGGCGACCCCGACAACCCCACCATCACCTGGGACGTCCACGACAACCAGCGCCGCGACTGGTGGGGCAACCCCGTGGTCCCGTCCTGGTACTCGGAGGCGTCCCTCGTGCTGGACCTCGACGGCAATCCCCAGCCCGTCGTCGAACGGGACGAGCGCAGCGAGATGGCCGTCACCGTGGGTGCGGACGGCTTCTCCTACACCCGGAAGGACGACGACGGCGTCGAGGGCTTCAAGCTCGGCACCCAGCTGTGACCCCCGCCCCGCTCCCGGAGGACCCCGATGCTTGACCCGCAGACCATCAGCCGGATCGCCGACGAGCTCCTCGACGCCGCCCGGACGCGGACCCCCGTGCCGCTGCTGACGGGGCGCTACCCGGGCATGACCGTCGAGGACTCCTACGCGGTGCAGCGCCTGTGGCGGCAGCGGAACGAGGACGCCGGCCGTACGCTCGTGGGACGCAAGATCGGGCTCACGTCCCGGGCGATGCAGGCCGCGACGGGCATCACGGAACCGGACTACGGCGCCATCTTCGACGACATGGTGTTCGAGACGGGCTGCTCGGTGCCGTGGGACGCCTATACCCGCCCCCGCGTCGAGGTGGAACTCGCGTTCGTCCTCAAGCACGACCTCGCCGGCCCCGGCTGCACGATCTTCGACGTCCTGAACGCCACGGACTACGTGGTGCCCGCCCTCGAGATCCTCGACTCGCGGATCGAGATGGAGGGGCGCACCATCGTGGACACCATCTCCGACAACGCGGCGATGGGCGCCATGGTGGTCGGTGGCAGGCCGGTGAGGCCCGACGCCGTCGACCTCCGCTGGGTGTCCGCCATCCTGTACAAGAACCAGGTGGTCGAGGAGACCGGCGTGGCCGCGGGGGTCCTCGACCACCCGGCCGCCGGTGTCCACTGGCTCGCGAACAAGATCGCCGCCCACGGGGACGGGCTGCACGCCGGGGACATCATCCTCGCCGGGTCCTTCACCCGCCCTCTCTGGGTGGGGAAGGGCGACACCGTCCACGCCGACTACGGACCACTGGGTGCCGTCACATGCCGCTTCCACTAGGAGAATCCTTCCGCGAGGCGCTGGCCGCGGCCGATCGTCCGCTCGCGGGCATGTGGGTGTGCTCGGGCAGCCCGCTCGTCGCCGAGATCTGCGCCGGGGCCGGCCTGGACTGGCTGCTCGTGGACGCCGAGCACAGCCCGAACGGGCTCGAGTCGATCCTCGCCCAGCTGCAGGCCGTCCACGGGTACCCGGTGCAGACGCTCGTCCGGCCGCCCGTCAACGACGCCGTCCTCATCAAGCAGTACCTGGACCTGGGCGTGCAGAACCTGCTGATCCCCATGGTGCATTCCGTCGCGGACGCCGAGGCCGCCGTCGCCGCGACCCGTTACCCGCCCGAGGGCGTGCGCGGCGTCGGCTCGGCACTCGCGCGGGCGGCCCGCTGGAACCGCGTCCCCGAATACCTGGCGCGGGCGTCCTCGACGATCAGCGTGACCGTGCAGATCGAATCGGCGGCCGCCGTCGATGCGGTGGAGGACATCCTCGCGGTGGATGGCGTCGACGCCATCTTCGTCGGCCCGTCCGATCTCGCGGCGTCCCTGGGACTCCTCGGCCAACAGGAACACCCCGACGTGGTGGCCGCCGTCGGGCAGTGCCTCGCGGCGGCCGGACGCGCCGGGAAACCGGCCGGGGTCAACGCCTTCACACCCTCCGTCGCCCGGGGCTACCTCGACGGCGGGGCCGGGTTCGTCCTGGTCGGGGCCGACGTCGCGCTCCTCGCCCGCGGGTCCGAGGCCCTGGCCGCGGCGTTCGTCCCGGCGTCCGACGACGCGCCGGGGTCCAGCTACTGACCTCACGTCCGTTCCCCGTTCCGGGACGCCGTTCCCGCGCTCGCGCATGAAGGCTAGGATCCGAACATGACTCGAGCGGTCCTTTCCGATCCTGCCCCGCATCGGGCGTCCACCGGCTTCGCAGCCCTCCTCCTCGCCGTCGTCGGGGGCTTCCAGGCGGCACTGGCCGCCGGCGCTCCCTGGGGAGAAGCCGCCTACGGTGGCGCCCACCGGGGCGTGCTCCCGGCGAGATACCGGGCGTCAAGCGCCGTGTCCACACTGGTCTACGCCGCGCTTCTCGCGGTCACCCTCGGCCGCGGTCCGGGCACGCTGGCGCGGCGGCGGATCCTCACGGCGGCGTCCGGGCTGATGATGGTCGGTACCGTGATGAACCTCGCGTCGCGGTCCCGGGTCGAACGGGTGGTGTGGACGCCGGTGGCGGGAACGCTCGCGATCACCCTGCTGCGCGTTGCCCGCGGGTCCCGGACGCGGCGTTCCGGACCATGGGCCAGCGCCCGTCTCCTTCCCTGACGCCGGGCGACGGTCGGTCTCGGACCCGTCGGCGGCGGCTGTCACCGCGCATCGATTCAGGCGCGTGGTTGCCCGTCCAGCTGACCGATGTCGGTCAGCTGGGAGAGAAGGTCGGCGCGGATCGACGCGTCGAGCGTCGAGGCTTCGACCGCTGACTGGACGCGTGCCAGGTGTCCGTGAGGGGTCGGCGCGTGGGCCGGAAGGGTGCCCGCCTGGGATGCGGTTATCGTGACCTCGGAGAGCATGGCGATGCTCCGGCCCGCTGTTCGAGGGTCGGTGAGGGCGTAGGTGGTGAGTTGGTCCATGACGAGATCGAGGAGCTCCGCGAAGGAGGGAAGTGTCAGGTTCACCCTGGCTTGATCGTTCGTGTCGTAGAGCGTGATGGGTCCGGTCGTCCTGGCGGTGAGGGAGCAGAGCACCGCGGAGATATGGCTGAGGGCGTGGACGGCGGTCGTGGGGTCGTTGACGCCGGGCGAGAGAGCCTTGTCGGTGACATCGAGGAGTTGTTGCAGCCCGAACGAGGGGTCCTGCGTGGAGGTGCGCTCAAAACCTGTTCTCAGTGACGTGGACACCGCGTCGTCCAGCTCAGCGAGCCGGTCACCGTCGAGCGGGACTCGGCATCCGGCAGCCGGTCCCGGAGACCCTCGGCGAATCGACCGGCCACGGTAGCGGCGGACAGGGAGCCCTTGAACTTGTCGGGTGCGACGACGATGCGCACTGTGTTTGCCATGGCTTGTCCCTGGAGCGGTCGGAGGGATGGCGGATGCGGGGAACCTTCATAGCCTGGCGGCATACCGTGAGGTAGTCGACCAGCACCACTTCTCGCTCGCCGTTCGTGGACGGCTCAGCGGAGCAGCCGGAGGGTCACGGGACCCTTCGCCGTCGACGGGTCGACGACGGCGCCGCGCTGCACGATCTCCGCGAGGTCGCGATTCACGAGCCGGCGGGCAGCGCTCCGGGCCGCCTCGTGCAGGAGGCCGCTCTCGTCGAGGGCCTGTGCCGCCTCCGCCGGGTCGACGACGCGCCCGTGCGGCATGCTGCGCAGACGCGTCAGGAGCCAGTCCTCGAGGGCCTCGTCGATCGGCCTCACCTTGCGGGCCCGGCAGGCCTCGCTGCAGTAGAGCACCGTGTCCCAGGTCCGCTCCCACTTCTTCCGCCACTCGAGGCGGCGACCGCAGGACCTGCAGAACTTCGGGTCACGCTCCGCGCTGCTGTTCCCGGTCACGGCGTTCCTCCCTGACATCCCTGCCGGTTCTGTGGTGGACGGGCGCTGCTGCGGGCTGCGACTCCGTGGTGCATCCAGCATAGGAGGCGCGGGCGCAGCCGGACGTGCTGCGCGACGCGGTGAAATTCGCAGGCCAGAACCCTTGAGGTGATGATCCCGGCACGGCAGACTGATCACGCCAGTCCCATCCGGCACGTCAGCGCACACCATGGTCTCGTTCACGCTCCACGGTCAGCAGAACAGCGCTGCCCGACCACCTGGAGCCACACCATGAATGACGCCGTGATCGAGAGCGGCTCCCTCCGCCTCGCGCAGGAGGGCGACCTCATCGCCACCCTCGAAGCCGCCGAGGTCAGCGCCGATCTTCCGCGGGCCGCGGCGGAGGCGGCCGAGATCAGGGCCTTCGCGGAGGCGCTCGGCCGGCTCGACGTCGCGTTCTGGGCGGAGGTGACCGGGCTCGACGCGCTGGCCCGCACCGACGGCGCCCCCGGTGCCCGGACCCGGGGCCAGGAGATCCTCGAATGGGCCACCGAGCAGGGCGACGCGCGGCTCGCCAGCCGCTGCCACGCGCTCATCGCGATGATGGACCTCATCGCCGGACACTCGGGCTCCGGCGCCGAGCAGGCAACCATCGCCGTCACCCTGCTGGACGGCACCGAGCTCCCGCGCCTCCGCGCGAAACTCCTGACGCGCCAGGCGGTGGGCCTCCTGTTCGCGGGGCTCCTCCAGCACGGCTTCGACGTGTCCCGCCGGGCGCTCGCCCTCGCGGACCAGCTAGCCGACCCCGAACTCCTGGCCCAGATCGCCTCGAACGCCTTCCACGCGGCGCTGGACGAATCCATGCCGGAGGAGGCACGCTTCTGGATGCGGCGGCTCGAGGCCGTGATCGCCACCTCCCCGGACCTCGAGGCGGAGCTGTCGGACGTCCTCGCGCGCGGCCATCTGGCGGACAACCGCCCGTGGGACGCACTCGACGTGCTGGAGCGGGCCGGGGACGACGACGCCGCGACGTCGCAGCCGGAGACCCGGGCCACCCGGATGCTCCTGCTCGCGCAGGCCCACCACGGGGTCGGCAACCTCCCCGCAGCGCGACGCGCCCTCGACCGGGCGGAGCAGATCACAGTCCGTCATGCCCTCGAGGAGGTCGCGTCCACCGTCCTCGAGGAGCGGGCGGCCATCGCGGCGTCCGCGGCCGATTTCCGGCTCGCCTACGAACTCCACCGGCAGTTCCACCAGGCGGCGCGGAGCCGGTGGATCGAGGCCCGCCGCTCCCGGGTGGACCACCTGTTCGCCGAGCAGAACGTCACCGAGGCCCTTGAACGCGCGGAGCAGGCGGAGGCCGCCGTCGCCATCGACCCCCTGACGAAGGTCCGCAACCGGCGGTGGGTCGAGGACACGCTGCCCGACGTCGTCCGGACCTGGCAGGCCGCCGGTCCAAGGGGCGGCTCCCTGGCCATCCTCGACCTCGACCACTTCAAGCTGGTCAATGACCGGTACGGGCACCCCGCGGGCGACGACGTGCTCGTCGCCGTCGCTGCGGCGCTGCAGACCTGCCGGGGCGTGCAGCACGTCGCCCGGATCGGTGGCGAGGAGTTCCTGCTGGTCCTGCAGCAGGACGCCGGCCCGGAGGAGGTCGCCGCGCGGGTGCTGGCCGCCGTCCGGGACCTCCGATGGCCCGGGATCGACGACGGCCTGCGGCTCACGGCGAGCGTCGGCTTCGCCGACTGCGCACCGGCGACGACGACGTCCGACCTCCTGCGGGAGGCGGACCGCCGCCTGTACAGCGCGAAACGGGCGGGTCGGGACAGGGCGGTCGGCCCCTGGACACGGTGAGCGTGCCCTCCGCGGTGCCATGAGCAACCGGGGGCGCGCATCGCGGGACGGTGGCGAACTTCCCGGGGCCTGCCCTCAGGACGCCCCGACGGGCAGGCTGAGGAGCCGATCGTCCTGCTCGGAGGGATTCCCGCGCCCGTCGGTGTTGCTGGTGAGGATCCACAGGTGGCCGTCGGGTCCGACGGCCACGTCGCGGAGCCTGCCGTACTCGCCCGTGAGGTAGTCCACCGATCGTCCCGGGTCGGAGGCCGGCACGGCACGCAGCACCTCCCCGCGGAGGTTGGCGATGTACAGGGTTCCATCGAGGAACGTCATGCCACTGGGGCTCGCCGTCCCGGGGTCCCATTGCTGGACGGGGTCGGTGAACCCCGCTGCGTCGGCCCTGCCTTCGACGACCGGCCAGCCGTAGTTGGCGCCGGGTGTGATGACATTCAGTTCGTCCCAGGTGTTCTGCCCGAACTCGGTCGCGAACATGGTGCCGTCGTCCGACCAGGCCAGGCCCTGGGGGTTGCGGTGCCCGTAACTGTAGGTGAGCGAGCCCGGGAACGGGTTGTCGTCCGGGGCGTCGCCGTCAGGCGTCAGGCGGAGGATCTTCCCTGCGAGCCCGGCGCGGTCCTGGGCGGTGTCCGGCCGGCCTGCATCGCCGGTCGTGGCGTACAGCATCCCATCCGGTCCGAAGGCGAGACGGCCGCCGTTGTGGGTGCCCGCCGCGGGGATGCCGTCGAGAAGTGTCTCCCCCTCCCCCAGTTCCACGCCGCCCGGGTCACCGGCGAGGGCGAAACGCTGGATGCGGTTGCCGTCCCCTGCCGTGGAGTAGACGTAGAGCCTCCGCTGATCGTCGACGGCCAGTCCGAGGAGGCCGCCCTCCCCGGAGCCGGTGACGCCCTCGACGGTTCCGGCGAGGCGGGTCGATCCGCCGTCGAGGACCTCGAGGATCCTGGCGCTGTCCCGCTCGCTCACGAGGGTGGCCCCGTCGACGAACACCACCGACCACGGTGCGTCGAGATCCTCGACGAGGGTGGCGGGCTGGGCGGCCGCCCGGCCCTGCGACGGGGTCGCGCCGCCCGGGCCCGGCTGGTTCGGGGCGCCGGGCCCGCTGCAGGAGGTGGTGAGCACCGCGGCGCCGAGCCATGCCGCGGCGAGAGCCCTGCGGCGGGCACAGCGGATGGTCACCGTGGTCCTCCTGCCGGACCGCGCTCGCGGTGGACGCGCGGCGTCCCCCGTCCGCCCGGCGGTCAGGACGCGCCCGCGAGCCACGCCTCGAGCGCGGAACGGACGAATGCC
The DNA here is from genome assembly GCF_051172775.1 of Arthrobacter sp. Ld5. Lineage (NCBI taxonomy): Bacteria > Bacillati > Actinomycetota > Actinomycetes > Micrococcales > Micrococcaceae > Arthrobacter > Arthrobacter sp. Ld5. Next base: position 13,139 of record NZ_JBPKBO010000022.1, on the reverse strand, counting down.
GCACCGCCCGGCCCTCCGTAGTTCGCCGCGAACCGCGGGTCCTGGACATACATGTCCCCCAGTCCCCGGAGGTACTCGGGCAGGAGTGCCCCGTCGTCAGCCCGCGGCAGGCCCGGCATCGAGGAGAGCCAGGCGACATGGCGACCGGCCAGTTCCTGGGCTTCTCCCCCGGTCGGTGGCACACCGCGGGCAGCGGCTTCGGTCCAGCCCGCGTTGAGTTCTGCCACCTCCCTGCCGAAGGCCTCCCTCTCCGCGTCGGGCTTCCCGCGCCACCAGGTATCCGCCTGGGCGTAGGCGTCGGGGCCCCACCGCTCCTCGACCTCCTCCCGGTAGCGCGTGTGGTCGAATCCGTCGAACATCTTCTCGGGCATGGGTTCCTCTCCCCTCTCCAGCGCCTCGACCGTCGTGAGGACCGCAGTGATCTGGCGATCGAGCCGGCGCTGCTCTCCGCGGAGGTGGTCGAGGTGGGCCCGCAGGGCGGATGCCGGGGCAGCGCCCTCGCCGTCGTCGAGCACCGCCCGGACGGCCGGGATCGGCAATCCGAGGGAGCGCAGCAGCAGGATGCGCTGCAGCCTCACCAGCGCCCGGGCGTCGTAGAACCGGTACCCGTTGGCGCCCACACGGGACGGTTCCAGCTGACCTCACCGTAATGGCGCAGGGTCCGGCTCGTGGTGCCGGCAAGCCGGGCCACCGTGGCGATCGGGTAGTCCACGTCGTCCTCCTCCGCCCGCCGCACGGTGCGCCGGGCGAAGTCCACAGTAGGAATTGACGCTGCGTAAAGGTCAAGCGGGCCGGTCAGCTGTACCAGAACCACTGCGGCGGCCGCCACGACTCCGGGACGGCGTGCGCGTTGAAGGTGCCGCACTCGGAGCACGTGTAGCTCACGCTCGCGGGAAGGAGATCGGTGGTGTGCTCGGCCTGACGCGCCGGTACGAACTCCTCGAAGATCAGGTAGTCGTCCGTACGGCACAGGGGGCAGGAGGGTGCTTCTTCGACGGGTGGGACGGCGGAGGTGGCAGTGCCCAGGCTCCGCCCGTGATCGATTGTTGTCATGAGGTTCACCGTTTCCGTAGCTGCAACCGACGCTGGGTGCAAGTACTTTGGGTTACGTATACGCCGAGGATAGACCCGTACTACTCGATGCGGAACCCTCCGGCTCCACGTAATCGCGTGGATCGCGGGCCCGGCTGGCACAATGGCCGCATGACCATCAGGGCCCCCAGATCGGCGGCAGCACTTCCCCCGGAGCAGGCCGCGCGCCTGCGCCGTGCACTCACCGGCAGCGCCGATGTCACCGTCTTCGTGGACGGCACCGCGCATCGGCTCCCCGGCGAGGCCCAGGCCGCCGTCGTCGACCTCCTCGCCCGCCTGTCCGACGGCGACGCCGTGCAGGTGACCTCCGTCGCCGAACTGCTCACCACCTCCCAGGCGGCCGAGCTCGCGGGCATCTCGCACAGCTACCTGCGCAAGCTCACCGACGCCGGCACGCTCCCGGTGGAGTACCGCGGATCCCACCGCCGCCTGCGGCGGGCCGACGTCGAGGACTGGCTGCGCAGCCAGCTGCGCCGGTCGGACCGGCCGGCGCCTGAGCCCGACGACGCCTAGCGTCGGCGGGACGGCCTACGACTGCTCGAAGCGGGGTCGGGAGCGCCACCTGCCGGCCTTGAGCGCGAGGTGCAGTTCCAGGCGCACCAGTCCGGCGAGCGGGTCCGCGCCGACGATCGAGCGGATCCTCGTCAGCCGGTTGTAGACGCTGCTGCGGTGCAGGTGGAGTTGTTCGGCGACGTCCTGCACCGAGCCGTTCTTGTCGTACAGCAGTTCGAGGACCGGCAGGAGTTCCCCGAGACGGTCCGCCTCGCACAACTCGTCGAATCGCACGCTGCCGTGCGCTGGAGCCTGCCAGCCCACCGCGCCGAGGAACTGGTAGACGCCGATCTCTGCGAACGACGACACCCCGCCCAGCTGGGGATCCACCGCACCGGCCTGGGCCGCGTGCTCGGCCTGGCGGAAGGCGTCCGCGAACTCCCGGGGGTCGGTCGCGGGCTCGCTGAGCCCGAGGACCACCCGCCCCGCGGGACGCCCCGCCCGCTTGGCCACCCCGACCCGGCAGCGCTCCACCACCTGCTGGAGGGCGCTGCGGCCCACCCTGGCCTCGCACAACAGGACGGAGTGCGTGGACGCCCCGGCACTGAACAGGACGGGCTCGACGCCGACCGTCGCCTGCAGGGCGATGGTGCGCTGGAGCAGGGCGGCCTCCTGGGGGTCCTCCTTCCCGGCGCGGGCCGACGACTCCGACAGTTCGTGGACGAGGGCCACGCGCCACGGCCCGTGCCCGCCGAGTTCACGCCAGCCGCGCAGATCCTCCACCGCGGGGGCGACCCCCCGGCACGCGGCGAGGAACGTGGCCTCCCGCTGTGTGCGCCGCTCGGAGGACGCCGTGTCCGTCTCGAGCAGCAGTTCGGCGAGGCGGTCGATCGTCGGCCGGACCGCCGGCAGGGCGGCGAGGATGCTCCGGGCGGGATCCTCGCTCGAGTGCTGCTGCACCCAGAGGTAACCCACACGGAAGCCCCGGACGAGGAGGGGGACGCACACCCGCCCGAGCATCCCGAGCTCCTCGTTCGCGGGAACGGCGACCGGGCGGACGGCCTGGGCGATCCCGTGGCGGAGCTGCCACTCGCTCACGTCCGCCGGCACCTTCTTGCTCAGCAGGAAGGCGACCCGGACGCGGTCGGCGGAGGTCTGGTGGCTGCTGTACGCGAGGAGGGCGCCGTCGGGGTCCTCGAGGGACAGGCCGCGCCCGAGCGTCTGCGCGAGCTGTTCGACGAGGTCCTCGATCTGCTGGTTCTGCACAGCCCCACAGTAGGCGGGGCCGGCCGTCGGGGGCGACACTTGCCGCTTCCGGACTCGACATTTGTCGATGGCCTCTCCGGCCGCGACCTGCTAGTGGCGCAGCTCACATCCGGGCGCAGGCGCGCAGCGGCGGGATTCCGCGGCCGCACGGCACGGTGGGATGCGCGACGCACCCGCCGGGCCCGCACGAGCGCCCGCGGGACCGCTCCGGGTCGCTCCCTATTCTGGAACCACCCCGTCCGCCCGATCGAACCCGTGGAGCATCCAATGATCATCGGCGTCCCCAAAGAAGTGAAGAACAACGAGTTCCGTGTCGCCATCACGGCGTCCGGCGTCCACGAGTTCCGCGCCCACGGACACACCGTGCTCGTGGAACGCGGAGCAGGCGTCGGCTCCAACATCACGGACGCGGAATACGAGGCCGCGGGCGCCGAACTCGTCGACGCGGCCGACGATGTCTGGGGCCGCGCGGACATGGTCCTGAAGGTCAAGGAGCCCATCGCCGCCGAGTACCACCGTTTCCGCAAGGGCCTCATCCTCTTCACCTACCTCCACCTCGCGGCGGAGCCCGAGCTGACCCGGGCCCTCGTGGACGCCGGTGTCACGGCGATCGCCTACGAGACGGTCCAGGACGGCCGAGCCCTGCCGCTGCTCGCCCCGATGTCCGAGGTGGCCGGCCGCCTCTCCGTCCAGGTGGGCGCGCAGGTCATGACGGCCCCCGCCGGCGGCCCCGGCCTGCTGCTCGGTGGCGTCGCCGGGGTCCGCCCCGCCAAGGTCGTGGTCCTCGGGGCCGGCGTCGCGGGCACCAATGCGACTGCGATGGCCGTCGGCACGGGAGCCGAGGTCACCATCCTCGACATCAACATCGGCCGGCTGCGGGAGATCGACGCCCTGTACGCCGGTCGCGTGAAGACGGTCGCCTCGAACTCCCTGGAGATCGAGACCTCCGTCCTCGACGCGGACCTCGTCATCGGCTCCGTCCTGATCCCCGGCGCCAGGGCCCCGAAACTCGTCACGAACGAGCTCGTCTCGCGGATGAAGCCGGGCAGCGTCCTCGTGGACATCGCGGTGGACCAGGGCGGGTGCTTCGAGGACTCCCGCGTCACCACGCACGAGAATCCCACCTTCACGGTCCACGAATCGCTCTTCTACTGCGTGGGCAACATGCCCGGCGCCGTCCCCAACACGTCGACCTACGCGCTGACCAACGTGACGCTGCGGTACGCCGTGGCACTCGCCGACCTCGGCGTCCGTGCCGCGTTCGACGCGGACCCCTCGCTGGCCCGCGGGCTGAACGTGGCGTCGGGGCAGGTGGCGCACCACTCGGTGTCCGAGGCGCACGGACTGGAGCTGGCGACGGACTGGTCCGCGCTGGTCTAGGCCCCTGGCACGCGGCGGATCAGGGGATCCGGGACGGGTACGCGGCGTGGACCTGCTCGATCAGCCGCACGACGTCGAGGGCCTCGTCCGCACGGACGGGCGGCGGTCCACCGGCGTGGATGGCCGTGACGAGCCCGGCGTAGAAGTCCGGGTACCGGCCGGGCAGGACCTCGAGCACCCTGGTGTCCCCGTCGCGTCCCGTGAGGCCCCGGCGTGTCGTGGTCGGGGCACCGGCGGTGTCCGCGACGCCGTCCGGCGGCACGCCCGCCGCCAGCAACGCCTCCTGCGGGTCCGTACCCGTGATCTCCAGCCCGCCCTGCGCCCCGGTGACGCGGAAACGGGGCCGGGCGAGCGGTGCGAGGGTCCCGGCGTGCAGTCGGCTGGTGACACCGCCGTCGTGCCTGAAGACGAGGAAGGCCGAGTCCTCGGCGGCGCCTCCGCGGTCGCTGCGCAGTTCGGCGTACACCGGGACGGCCGGCCCGAAGAGAGTGAGCGCCTGGTCGATCAGGTGCGCACCGAGGTCGTAGAGCACGCCCCCGCCGTCCGCCGGGGCCGCGTCGCGCTTCCAGGGCTTCCTGACGGACGGCTTCCAGGACTCCATGGCCGACTCGAACACGCGCACGTCCCCGAGGGACCCCGCCGCGACCGCCGCCCGCACTGTCAGGAAGTCCCCGTCCCATCGCCGGTTGTGGAACGGCACGAGGAGCCTGCCGGCCGCGCGGGCGGCGTCGACGAGCCGCTCGCCGTCGGCGGCATGCACCACGAGGGGCTTGTCGACCACCACGTGCAGGCCCCGCCCGAGGGCTTCGGCGGCCAGCGGCGCATGCGTGGCATGGGGCGTGGCGACGACGGCCAGACCCAGGTCCGGTACCGCTCGGAGCGCGTCGTCGAGGTTCGCGGCGACCAGGGCGCCCGGGCACGCGGCGCGCGCGGCCTCCCGCCGCCCGGGGCTCGGGGTGACGACGACGGCGAGGTCCAGTCCGGGCTCGTGCCGGATCAGCGGTGCGTGGAAGACGCTGCCGCCGTGACCGAAGCCGACCAGCACCGTCCGGACGGGCCGGCGGGGCATCGGAGCCACGGGCGTCAGGACGGGTCGAAGTGGGCTCGGGGCACGACGCCGTTCAGCCCGGCGACCATCCCCGCGGCGAGCACCCGGATCTTCACGTTGCGGGAGTTCGAGGCGCGGCGCATCTTGTCGAACGCGTCCTTCTGGGAGCAGTTGTCCTGCCCCATGATGATCCCGACCGCGAGGTCGATCTCGGTGCGGGTCTGCAGCACGGCATGGAGGTCCTCCGCCGTCGCTGCGTGCTGTGCCACGCGCACCGCGAGCTTCAGGGCCTGCGACGCCTGGACCGCGAAGGCGCGGGCGACCCGGCGGTAGTCCTCGCTGAACACGGACGCATCCTCGGCGTAAAGGTTCAGGGCCGCACGCGCCTGTCCCTCGAGGTCCAGGGGCAGGCAGAACATCGCGCCGACACCGTTCCGCATGATGTGTTCCATGAACTCCGGCCAGCGCGACTCGGTGCGGGCGTCGGCGACGAACACCTCGTCGTGCACGCGGAGGGCATGCAGGCACGGGCCGTCGTCGTGCTCGTACTGCACCTCGTCCATGGCCCTGGCCGTCGCCCCGCTGCTGCCGACGGTGAACTGCTCGTGGACGGAGCGCTGCAGGGTGATGCCGCAATAGGTGTCGCCGTCGGCGCCGAGCACCCCGGCGGTGTACTCGGCCAGTTCCTGCAGGAAGGCATGGACGTCCGGGTGGTCCACGAGCAGGTCCTGGAGCCGCGCGGCGACCGTCGCGGGGGGAAGGGGCTCGACGGCGTCGGCCACGACGTGGAGGTGCAGGTCGGGTACGGTCTGCGTCTCCATCGCCTCACGGAAGTCGGACATCTGCTCGGACACCTCCTCCACACTCGATCGGGCTGCTGCACGGCCGACCGGGCGCCGACACGTGCCAGTCTACTAGGGGCCGGTGGTCGTCCGGCCGTGATCGGCAGCTGCCGCGAGGGCCGAGACCAGCCTGCGCCACGACGCGGCCAGGCGGGCGTTGGACATGCCCCGGCGCTCCTGCAGGTGCAGCAGCAGCCCCGCGTTCAGGAACGCGGACAGCTGGTACGCACCCAGTTCCGGGTCCGGCACGTGCAGGCCGCGCAGCAGCACGGACAGGTGCAATCGCGTGAGTTGCTGCGTCGGGTGGTCGAGGTCCGGTCCGCCCTGCTGCTCGGCCGCGCGGAGGATCTGCCCGTCGAAGCGCATGCGCTCGATGCTCGCCTCGCCGAAGGCGATCAGCCGCTCGAGGGGTGGTGCCCCGGGTCCCAGCGGAGGAGGACCGGCCATGAAGTCGTGCTGGAAGGACCGTCCCGCCTCGTCCGCGAGCGCCTGCATGAGGCCTGCCCTGTTCCCGAACCTCCGGAAGACGGTGCCCTTCCCGACGCCCGCGCGACGCGCCACGGCGTCCGTCGTCAGCCGCTCGGGACCCTGGGTCGCGACGATCTCTGCCGCGGCGTCGAGGATGAGGCGGCGGTTGCGCGCCGCATCGGTGCGCTCCCCGTCGTCGCCGGTGACCCGGAGCAAATCCTCGCCCTGCATGCCGCAACTATAACGGCGGAATAAAGCGGACTGCAGTCCGCTTGTAGGAGGGGACGAACCAGTCGCAGTACCGAACGCCCGGCCGCTAGGCCCCACAGTCCTGGGAGAACCATGTCCACCACGATCCTCACCCTCGTCGGCAGCCTCCGCGAAGGGTCCATCAACCGCCAGCTCGCGGAGGCGGCTGCCACTCACGCTCCGGAGTCCGTCGACGTCGTCACGTTCGACGCCCTGAACGATGTCCCGTTCTACAACGAGGACATCGACAACGACGCCGACCGCCCCCAGGCCGCCGACGCCCTGCGTGCAGCGGCAGCCGACGCGGACGCCGTCCTGCTCGTCTCCCCCGAGTACAACGGCAGCATGCCTGCCGTCCTGAAGAATGCCATCGACTGGCTCTCCCGCCCCTACGGTGCCGGCGCGATCTCGGCCAAGCCCGCCGCCGTCATCGGCTCCGCATTCGGCCAGTACGGCGGCGTGTGGGCCCACGACGAGGCCCGCCGGGCCCTCGGGGTCGCCGGCGCCACGGTGCTCGACGACGCCAAGCTCTCCATCGGCAGCTCGATCACGCGCTTCGCCGAGATCCACCCAAAGGACGACGCCGAGGTCTCGGGCCTGGTCACCGGCGTCCTGATGGCCCTCGCCGGTGCAGCCGCACCTGTAGCGGCCTGACCCGGACCCGACAGGACGCCGGCGCATCGCGCCGGCGTCCTGTCGGGTTCTCTACCGGGGGTCTCAGCGCCAGAGACTGTCGGCCCAGGCGGCATCCCTCAGGTAGTCCCGTGCCGGCCCGATCTCCCAGAGCTGGCCCTGCGAGGCGAGGACGCCGTCGTGCTGCATCGACTCGACCTCCTCCGACGAACAGCCGAGCGCCTCGGAGAGGTCGGCGTCGTCCATGGCCAGCACGATGGTGTTCCTTGCATTCATGGCGCAGTCCTTCGGTCGATGGGTGGGCCGGGTCAGGGGGCGGCACGCGGTCCGCGGGCCGGGAGTGCCAGGGGCTTCCAGCTCCGGGCGTACAGGCCCAGGGCCGCCTCTTCGCGGGCGACGAAACCGAGGCGATTGAGCGCCATGTGCGCCTGGTACACGGTCAGGTGCTGGGCGCTGCGGCTGACCCGCACCCGGTCCGCCCGGTAGAGGTAGGTGTCGAGGGCGCGGAACCAGCGCCGCCGCCAGTTCTGCACGGCGGATTCGGAGGCCGTGGCAGCCATGAGGGCATGGAAGCCGGGTGCTTTCGCCGCGACCTGCGCAGTCATCGCCTCACGGACCCCCGGGGCGCGCGGGCCGACGTCGGCCGTGCACGCGCGCAGGTGGCTGTCCCAGTAGAAGTCCCAGGAGAGTCGCCGCCGGTCCGGCCACCCGGCGGATCGGGGGCCGCGCATCATGCTCTGCGCGGAGTCGAAGAGGATGAGCGCTCCGAGCGCGGAGCGGCTCTGCATGCGGGGGAAGCGGTGATTGGCCCAGAGTGCGAGCTCCGATCCGAGCTCGAAGACCTCCTCGGCGAGGTGCAGGCCCTCGACGCCCCCGTACTTGACGAGATCGGCCTCGAGCTGCGGGTCGGCCGACTCCCGGCCTCCGGAATAGTAGGTGTTGCCGGCGGGAGCGGTGTACTGCTGGCGGACCACCAGCAGGGGCATGCTCCTCGCGCTGCGCATCTGCAGCGCCCGCTGGTAGGTGCGCAGGGGCTCGAGGACCCGGGGATGGGCGTGAATGCTCAACTTCACCTGGCCCACCACGCCGGTCGAGGGGTCCTCGCACCGCGTGAAGTACCAGCGCTTGGCACCGAGCGTCTGGGCCTGCGCCACCAGCGGGGTGACCAGTTCTCCGATGATGCCGTCCGCTGCATCGAAGCCACCCGTCGAGAGGGAGAGATGCCACCACTGAGTGCTGAGGGCCGTCCGTGAGGCGGTACGAACGGCGGTCAACTGGCTCATGGCTCTCTCCTTCAGGGTCTGTGATCACCCCCGCTGGGGCGGGCTCTGGGGTGCCCTCCGGGCTCTGGTCCGGAGGCTCCTCCTACTTCGGCCAGTCCCAGCTGCTCGCTGTGGGCTGACCCTTCGGCCAGTCCCAGCTAGCTGCGCTGACGGTCTGGCCTGCCGGCAGGACAGCCCCCACCACGATCAACAAGCCTGCAGTTGCGCCGAATACCTTCTTCATGGCGATCCTTCCTTGCCCGTGTCCGGGTGGTTGAGCTGTCCCCACACTGCCGATCGGCAATGCCCGATCCATTGCGGAAGGCCCCCTCGGGACTTCCGGTGGACCGGCCTCATCAGAATGTCCGGCCCCGGCGGGTAGTGTCCAGCTGTAGGGGTGGCCGTTTGCGGACATGGCGCGATCAGGACGCGGGGGCGCTCCGCCGGGACCCGGATCATCGGCCGCGGGGGCGGACTTCCGCGGAATGCCGGTGATCCCGGCGCTCGCGGAGGGACCGGATTGCCGGCATTCCGGCTCTGTCATTAACTGGACATGTCAGGTTTTTTGCACGCGATTCGCCGCTGGGGCCAGCGGCCGGGACTAGGAGCTCTCATGCTGGGTGCGACGTCGCTCGAGGTGTACCGGTACGCCGTCGGACACCCCGGCTGGACGCGCGCCGAGGCCTCCGAGGCGCTCGGGCTGACCCTGCGGCGCATCGACGACGCCGTCGCTGAACTGTCGGACCGCCGGCTGCTCAGCCCGCAGGCCGGCAGCCCGGACGGGCTCGTCGCGGTCTCCCCCGATGTCGCCCTCGCCGACCTCGTCGATGCGGACGAACGCGAGATGCAGGAGCTCAAGGCGCGGATCAGCGCCCAGCGGCGCGAGCTGTCCAGCCTCCTGCCCACCTTCCTCGACGCCCGCAAGCACGTCCTCGACAGCACGTCCGTGGAGACCCTCGAGGACCCGCACCTCATCCACCGCGTCCTCATCGACTACGGACGCGACGTCACCGAGAAGGTGTACATCGCGCAGCCCGGGCAGGGCTCGACGGCGGACGTCCACGAGGAGAGCGTCCGGAAGGATCTCGAACTCCTGGAGCACGGGGTCCGACGCCGCACCCTGTACGACACCAGCACGCGCGACCACGTCCCGACCCGCAAGGCGGTCGAGGCGATCGCGGCGGGGGGCGGGGAGTTCGGCGTCCTCCCGTTCATCCCCCTGCGGATGCTCATCTTCGACGAGAAACTGGCCCTGGTGGGCCGCCGGCTCACGCCCGACGACAAGGCCGCCCTGGTCATCAGGGACCACAGCCTGATCAACATCTTCACGCACCTGTTCGACATCGCCTGGGAGCTCAGCGAGTCCTTCCTCCGCCGACCGGAGGTGGGGTCACCCCTGAGCGCGATGCAGCGCTCCATCCTCCAGGGCCTCGCGAACGGGCTGTCCGACGAATCGATCGCGCGTCGCCTGGACATCAATGTGAGGACGTGCCGCCGTCATATCGCCTGGATGCTGGAGACCCTGCGGGCGGACAGCCGGTTCCAGGCGGCCCTACGGGCGCGCGAGGCGGGGTGGATCTGAGCGATTGCACTCGGAGGCAACACCTGTTGCCTGATGGTGAACCCCCGCCTAGACTCTGGGGCGTGACGTCCTCCCCCGAAACCCCGACCGATTTCCTGCCCGCCGAGACCGAGGCAGCCCTGGAGCGCGCCGTCGATTCCGCCGCACGGCACGACCGGCTCTTCTCCCTGCGCGCAGCCAACATCAAGCAGTCGGCCGTCCGCGACGTCTTCGACATCTCCATCCGCCCGGGCCTCGTGTCCCTCGCGGGCGGGAGCCCCTACCTGAAGTCCCTTCCCCTCGAGGACCTCGGCAGGACCGCCCAGAAGATCATCGCCGAGCACGGGCTCGAGGCGCTGCAGTACGGCGGCGGCCAGGGCATGGACGAGCTCCGGCGTCTCGTCTGCGACGTGATGGCGGCCGAGGGCATCGAGGGCGCGAGCCCCGAGGACATCGTGATCACCACGGGCTCGCAATCGGCGCAGGACGTCGCGGCGAAGGTCTTCTGCGATCCCGGGGACGTGATCCTCTGCGAGGACCCCACCTACGTGGGCGCCCTCAACACGTTCGAGGCGTACGAGGTGGACGTCGTCACCGTCCCGATGGACGACGCCGGGCTCGTCCCCGCCGAGCTCGAACGCGTCATCGCCGAGCTGCAGGCGCAGGGACGCTCGATCAAGCTGCTGTACACGATCCCCAGCTTCAACAATCCGAGCGGCGTCACGATGGCCGCCGATCGCCGCCAGCGGGTCGTCGACATCTGCCGTGACCACAACATCCTCGTCCTCGAGGACAACCCGTACGGCATGCTGCGCTTCGACGGCGAGCCGCTGAAGCCCATGCGCGCCGGCAACCCCGACGACGTCATCTACCTGGGTTCCTTCTCGAAGATCTTCGCGCCCGGCGTGCGGCTCGGCTGGGCCCTGGTGCCCAGACACCTCTACCGCCGGTTCTACCTCGCCTGCGAGGCCGTGGTGCTGTGCCCCTCCCCCCTCACGCAGATGCTCGTCAGCGCCTATCTCACCGAGTACGACTGGCGGGGGCACCTGACCTCGATGCGCAGCCTCTACCGCGAACGGTGCGACGCCATGCTCGGCGCACTCGCCGAGGAGTTCCCGGACGGCGTGCACTGGACCACCCCGGACGGCGGCTTCTTCGTGTGGGTGACCCTCCCGGAGGGTATCGACACCTACCCGCTGCTCTACACGGCGATCGACGCCGGCGTCGTGTTCATCCCCGGTGCCGCGTTCACGCCGTCGGACGAGCTGTCGAACAAGCTCCGGCTGGCCTTCAGCGCCGTCTCCCCCGAGGACATCGTCGAGGGCGTCCGCCGCCTGGCGCCGATCCTGCGCGAGGCGATCGAGCAGAACCGGTAGCCCACGGCCCTCTCCGCTCCCCCCTCGCGCGGCTTCGTGCACGCGTTCCGAGCGTCGAGGGGCGTGTCGGCCGGGGACACGCCGGCATCCGGTGGTCCCTCCCCGCAAAGCCGTGCACGATGCCCCGCGGACCGCCGGTCCGGCTATCGCGGCGGCCGCTTCTGCTGGCGCAGCGTGACGGCGATGGAGATGAGGGCGGCAATGATCACGAGGATCGACAGGCGTGCCACTGCGCCGAGGTCCGGGAAAACCACCTGCAGGACGGTCGACGCGAGGAAGCCGATGAGCACCACGAGCAGGAGCCTGCTCAGGGGGTAGCGCGGGCGCGGGCTCCGGCGCGGTTGCCCGCCGGATGGCTGCTGGTCCATGATCCGACCCTAGTCCAGCAGGAGTGCCGGCTCCTCGAGGATCGAGGCGACGTCGGCCATGAAGCGCGCGCTCAGGTCGCCGTCCACCACGCGGTGGTCGAACGATCCCCCGAGCGTGGTGATCCAGCGCGGGATCACCTCGCCGTCGAGCACCCAGGGCTTCTGCTTGATCGTGCCGAACGCCACGATCGCCACCTCTCCGGGATTGATGATGGGTGTGCCGGTGTCGATCCCCAGGGCCCCGATGTTGGTGATCGTCAGCGTCCCGCCCTGCATCTGGGCCGGTTGGGTCCTGCCGGCGCGGGCCGTGGTCGCGAGATCGTTGAGCGCGAGGGCCAGCTCCTTCAGAGAGAGATCCTGCGCGTCCTTGATGTTGGGCACCATGAGCCCCCGCGGTGTCGCCGCGGCGATACCGAGGTTCATGAAGTGCTTGACGAGGATCTCGTCCCCGGCCCAGGTCGCGTTGACCGACGGGTTCCGTGCCGCCGCCCAGATGACGGCCTTCGCCAGGATCAGCAGCGGCGAGACCCGGATGCCCTCGAAGTCCCGGGACGCCTTGAGCCGCTTCACGAACTCCATGGTCCGGGAAGCGTCGACGTCCACGAAGATGCTCACGTGCGGTGCTGTGAAGGCGCTCTGCACCATGGCCTTCGCGGTCGCCTTGCGGACGCCCTTGACCGGGATCCGTTCGACGCGGCCGCCCCCGAGGAGCCTGCGGTCCGACCAGAAGGAGTCCGCGCCGTCCTGTTCGGCGTCGCGCTGCGACTGGTAGCTGATGAGGTCCTGCTTGGTGACCTCCCCCGCGGATCCGGTGGCCGGGACATCGGCGAGATTGATGCCGAGGTCCCGTGCGGCCTTGCGGACGGGCGGTTTAGCGAGGACACGGTTGATGAGCTGGTTCAGCGGGTTGGTCCTGCCGGGCGCGGCGACGGGCCCTGCCGGGTGCTCCTCGGTCGGCGTACCGGGCGCCGACGGCGCGGCGGACGACGACGCGGCGGACGACGACGGCGCGGGGGCCGGCGGGGTGCCGGGCCTCGCCGGCGCGGTGCCGGGCGTCGCCGGCGCGGGCCGCCCGGCCGGTGCGGCAGCGTCCCGGGTGGGC